>NZ_JAJKFX010000012.1:0-93892 GCF_022869025.1 Acinetobacter sp. F-1
CTTTGCACATACAGTTGCAATCGCAGCTGTTAAAGTTGTTTTACCATGGTCGACGTGACCAATTGTGCCCACGTTAACGTGTGGCTTATTACGTTCAAACTTAGCCTTAGCCATGAGATCTTCCTTTTTAAACTACTCATGCAGGATCACTGCATGAGCACTTGGGTTTAACTATGAATTAGTTTGGGCTTATAGTAATCGAAAGATTACTCGTCGTCACCTTTTTTACCGCCAGACTGGAACTTAGAAATGATGCCTTCAGCCACGTTACGTGGAGTTTCAGCATATTTAGCAAATTCCATAGAGTAAGTCGCACGACCTTGAGACATAGAACGCATATGAGTTGCGTAACCAAACATCTCAGCCAATGGAACTTCAGCACGAATGGCTTTAGTACCACCAGGAAGATCGTCCATACCTTGAACCATACCACGACGACGGTTTAAGTCACCCATGATATCGCCCATGTAGTCTTCTGGAGTTTCTACTTCAACTTTCATGATTGGTTCAAGCAAGATTGGATCTGCTTTCATGAAACCATCACGGAATGCGTAAGAACCTGCCATTTTGAACGATAATTCGTCAGAATCGACATCATGGTAAGAACCGTCGAACAATGTCGCTTTGATGCCCACTACTGGATAACCAGCAAGTACACCATTCTTCATACGTTCTTGGATACCCTTGTCAACCGCGCCAAAGAATTCTTTAGGTACTACACCACCTACAACTTCTTCAACGAATTCGTAGTCTTTACCAGCGTCTTCAGCAAGCGGTTCTAGACGTACGTATACGTGACCGAACTTACCTTTACCACCAGTTTGACGTACGAATTTACCTTCTTGTTCAACTGACTTTTTGATCGTTTCACGGTAAGAAACCATTGGTTTACCAATGTTGGCTTCAACACCGAATTCACGCTTCATACGGTCAACAATGATGTCAAGGTGAAGTTCACCCATACCAGCAATAATGGTTTGACCTGATTCTTCATCAGTACGTACGCGGAATGATGGATCTTCTTTCGCCAAACGACCTAAAGCAACTGACATTTTTTCTTGGTCAGCTTTAGTTTTAGGCTCAACTGCAAGTGCAATTACTGGCTCAGGGAATTCCATACGCTCTAGTGTAATTACGTGGTTTTCATCACATAATGTATCACCAGTCGTTGTGTCTTTAAGACCTACACATGCCGCGATGTCGCCCGCACGAATTTCTTCGATATCTTTACGGTCATTCGCATGCATCTGTACGATACGGCCAACACGCTCACGCTTCATTTTTACTGGGTTATAACACGGGCTACCCGCTTTAAGAACACCTGAGTAAACACGAACGAAAGTCAAGTTACCTACGAATTTGTCATTCATAATTTTGAATGCAAGTGCAGAGAACGGAGCTTCGTCAGACGCTTCACGAGAACCTTCAGATTCGTCTTTGTCGTCAAGGATACCCTTGATCGCTTCAACGTCAGTCGGTGCTGGCAAGAATTCAATTACAGCATCCAACATACGTTGAACACCTTTGTTTTTGAATGCCGAACCACAAAGCATCGGTTGAATTTCGTTTGCCAATGTACGCTTACGGATACCAGCAACGATTTCTTCTTTAGTCAGCTCTTCGCCTTCTAGGTACTTGTCCATGAGTTCTTCTGATGCTTCCGCAGCAGCTTCAACCATGTTAGTACGCCATTCTTCAGCAGTAGCAACTAAGTCAGCAGGGATGTCGCCATATTCGAATTGCATACCTTGAGATGCTTCATCCCAAATGATTGCTTTCATTTCGATTAGGTCAACAACACCCTGGAAGTTTTCTTCTGCGCCGATTGGAACAACGATTGGCACTGGATTACCGCCAAGACGTGTTTTAACTTGTTCAACTGCACGGAAGAAGTTCGCGCCAGTACGGTCCATTTTGTTAACGAACGCAATACGTGGAACTTTATATTTATTTGCTTGACGCCATACCGTTTCTGACTGAGGCTGAACACCACCTACAGCACAGTAAACCATGCACGCACCGTCAAGAACACGCATAGAACGCTCAACTTCAATCGTGAAGTCAACGTGTCCCGGGGTGTCAATTACGTTAATACGGTGTTGTTCGAACTGGTTCGCCATACCTTTCCAGAAGCATGTTACAGCTGCTGAGGTAATGGTAATACCGCGTTCTTGCTCTTGTTCCATCCAGTCCGTAGTTGCCGAACCTTCGTGAGTTTCACCAAGTTTATGGCTCTCACCTGTGTAGAACAAAATACGTTCAGAAGTGGTTGTCTTACCTGCGTCAATGTGCGCAGAAATACCAATGTTACGGTAACGAGAAATTGGGGTTTGACGTGCCATGATTTCTAGCATTCCTAAATTTTGTTGTTTAAAACAGGACGCTTTAAGCTGCATAGCAACTTAAAGCGCTTTGGTGACAAAACCATGACGGTTTTAGCACTTTCCTGAATAGGGCCTGTTTTATCTGCTTAGAAACGGTAGTGAGAGAATGCTTTGTTGGCTTCAGCCATACGGTGCACATCTTCACGTTTCTTAACCGCAGCGCCTTTGCCTTCAGATGCATCAAGCAACTCGCCAGCAAGACGTAAAGCCATAGTTTTTTCAGAACGCTTAGCAGCAGCATCTACTAACCAACGCATAGCTAGGGCAGTACGACGGGATGGGCGTACTTCCATAGGTACTTGGTATGTAGCACCACCAACACGGCGTGCTTTTACTTCGACCATAGGACGAACTTTTTCAAGAGTAGTCTCGAAAAATTCAACTGGGTCTACTTTAGATTTTTCTTGAACGCGGTCTAAAGCACCGTAAACGATACTTTCAGCAATAGATTTTTTACCATCTTGCATTACGTGGTTCATGAATTTAGCGATTGTTTGGCTGCTGAACTTAGGATCCGGAAGGATTTCACGAGCAGCGACTACGCGACGTCTTGGCATTTTAAACTACCTATAAAGATGACACTTCAGGTTTATCCAGCATGAGCACAAAGTGTCATGTGCATTCGCTGGCCTTACTACACGTCGCTTGAATTTCACAAAATTAAATGCAGAAATCAGACAAGCGAGACGATAAAGGATTGCGGTTCTACGTTCTTAAAATTTAATTCTCGACGAATTATTTCTTAGGACGTTTAGTACCGTATTTAGAACGAGACTGGTTACGATCTTTAACACCAGCACAATCTAAAGAACCACGAACGGTATGGTAACGTACACCTGGTAAGTCTTTAACACGACCACCACGGATAAGAACAACACTATGCTCTTGCAGGTTATGGCCTTCACCACCGATGTAGCTAGAAACTTCAAAACCTGAAGTTAAGCGAACACGGCAAACTTTACGCATTGCTGAGTTAGGTTTTTTAGGTGTAGTTGTGTAAACACGTGTACAAACACCACGGCGCTGTGGACAAGCCTTCAACGCAGGAACTTTAGATTTTTCAACTAAAGTCGTACGACCCTTACGGATCAACTGATTTGTTGTTGCCATTTGGCAATTCTCCCGTTAATAAAAAGCCCCAAAAACATACTGCTTTTTGAGGGCATGCAATTGTAATTCAAGATGTAAAATTGGTCAACCTGCTCAGGTCGACCAAATATAATAACAACTATACGCTATGCTGCTATTTTCTCTCAGAATTCATTTACTTTTTCGGATTCTTCGCAGTTTTTTTTGTAACATCTTGAGCTTTAGATGTTGTTGAGGCTGTTTCAGATGCAGAATCAGGATCCTCCTGCCCCTCTAGCCCCTCATTTTCCACGGTCTCCGATTCATTTTCAGCAGTATTATCTGCTTGTATCTCTGCTTCCACGTCAGGATCAAAAGAAGTTTTGGTTAAAGCAGGCTGTTGCGATTGTTTATCTGCCACAGGTTCAACCAATTCATCACTGAGGGCATCTAGACCTTCACTGACTTTTTCATCTTTTTTCACTTCAGCTTCTTCAGAACTGAGATCATTCTTTTCTTTCTTAACCAGTTTGACCTGAGTAATTGTATCATTGCCTTCAATTGCAATATCCTGATCCAGAATTGGCTCGTCTTTTGGCGCCTCGATCGACTGAGATGAACTGTCTAATAATTTAGGTGCAGCCTGTTGCAATAAATTGACTGCTTTTTCATAGGCCGCATAGGGAGACAATTGCGAATCTTGATGCTGAATCAGATATTGTCGAGCATGTGAGAAAGCTTCTTGAGCTTTCTGATTTACATCATCAACAAAACGGTGACTATAAACTGCTCCGATTCCAGCACTTGCCAATGGTGTCAATTTCGTTAATTTTTCTAAAATAGAAATTTTTGGCAGATTGTTCACCCATTCCCATTTCGCCTCGCCTTCATGGTTGTTTAACCATTGCTTTATGGCAGTCATATCATTATCAGAACCTAGCATGGTCTGAAGCTGGGAAATATCGTGGGTTTTAATCGTATTACTCAGCGCTTTTAAGCCCAATAATAAGGTCTGCTTTTCAGCAATCAGGCCAAGGTCTAGCTGTCTAAAAATATGTTGTACGATTTCCTGATCATCTTCTTTGCTCAGGTCAAAACCATAAGAGCGACCGACCTGATAAATGGTACGTAGCGCCATTAACAAAGAAGCCGGAATATCAATCGCTGTACCAAGCACCCCAGAAGCACCGCTGATTGCACCCTGTACCGTTGCAATCCATTTGTTTTGCTCACCCAAAGCCTGTGAAATTCGTTTAGAACGATTGACATCCTGAGTCAACTCTTCCAAGTCTTTTGCTCCCGCTTCATTCAGAATGGCATCGACCGAACTGCTCTGGTTACTAAACTGGTTAAGGCGGTCATAAAAATAGTCTGATACTTTCTCCGTCAGTTCAGGAGAAACAAAATGTGCCACGTTATTGACGGTATTAAAACGGTGTCCTAGAAGTTGGCGAGATACATTTGGCAGATGTTCACGAAGCATTTGCTGTGGATTATCATATTTTTTAGCCGAAAAAACGCTTTTTGTCTTCGCCGAACCGTCAATCACCTGACCGGAATTTGACGGCTTAAGTGCTTTCGTCACCGAGTCTGGTGCAACATGATTCAATAAATCCAATCCGGTTGAACTGAACTTTTTCGCCACTCCAAAGGCATTCGAAATCAGACCATTAGATTGTTTATTATTAGCATTTACCATTTTTTACCTCAGCATTCACGTGCTTGTATTTGATATAAATACTAGGTGTAGTCAGCATTTATCTCAACTTTATTCTGTGTCATTTAGTAAAATCCCTACATGCCGACTCACAAACCCAACCGACTGTCACACGGCATAACATTTGCCATAAGATTTCAAAAGTCTTTCTGCTATCATGTTCTCCATCATGAAATAAGGCTAGAGGCCGGATTTGGCGATTTTATATAGCCCATTTTCTGCCACTGGACGTAGAGCTAAACTATAAGGATCTGTAGATGAAACGTGTTGTCATCACTGGCATGGGTATTAACTCGTGTATTGGTAATACATTAGAGGATGTAAACCATTCTTTACAAAATGGGATTTCAGGAACACGTTTTAATCCGACTTATGCTGAACTCAATTTCAAAAGCCATGTGAGTGCTGCGGCCGAACAGGATTTCGACGGTATTGACCGTAAACTCAAACGCTTTATGGGCGTATGCGCAATGTATGCCTACAATTCGGCACTTGCTGCAGTTGAACATGCCGGTTTAAAACAAGAAGATCTGGCAAATAATCCACGCTATGGTATTGCCGGTGGCTCAGGTGGTGGTTCAACTGCCTCAGTGGTTGAAATGAAAGAACTTCTAGATACCAAAGGTGCGCGTAAAATTGGTCCTTTCTTTGTACCACGCAATATGACCAACACCATTACTGCAAACGTCGGTGTCGCTTTTAAACTACAAGGCGTAGCACATACCATTACCAGTGCATGTGCAACCTCTGCCGATGCCATTGGTTATGCTTATAACCTGATTCAACTGGGCAAACAAGATTTGATGCTGGCTGGTGGCGGTGAAGAAGATCACTGGTCACAAAGCTTATTGTTTGATGCGATGGGTGCGCTTTGCTCTAAATACAACGACACGCCTGAAACTGCATCTCGTCCGTACTCTGCTGACCGTGACGGCTTCGTGATTGCCGGTGGTGGCGGTTTTGTGGTGCTTGAGTCACTTGAGCATGCACAAGCACGTGGTGCAAACATCTTGGCTGAAGTGGTGGGCTATGCGGCCAACTCGGATGGTGCAGATATGGTTGCACCAAGTGGCGAAGGGGCTACACGTTGTATCCTGATGGCACTTGAAGAAGCCAAACAACATGGTGTTGAATCGATTGATTATGTGAATACTCATGGTACATCTACACCTGCTGGTGACGTGACCGAGCTTCAAGCAATGGCACGTGCATTTGGTGAAGATAAAGTTCCACCACTGAGCTCAACCAAGTCTATGACTGGTCACAGCCTGGGTGCTGCTGGCGTTCAGGAAGCAATTTACTCGATCCTGATGATGCAAAATGACTTTATTGCTCCAAACATTAACGTGACCGAGCTGGATGAAGGCGCAAAACCATTTGATATCGTGCTTGAAAAACGTGACGCAAAATTGAATACTGTGATGAGTAACAGTTTCGGTTTCGGCGGCGTAAATGCTTGTCTCATCTTCAAAAAATGGGAAGGCTAAGCCGCCCATTTTAGGGTGACTTGATGGATGCTCCTTCTGATGCTTTCCTTTGGGTAAAAGCATTACATATTATTGCTGTGGTGTGCTGGTTTGCTGCGTTGTTCTACTTGCCACGGCTGTATGTTTACCATGCTATGAGCGAAGATGCCGTAAGCCACGCGCGTTTTCAGGTGATGGAACGCAAGCTGTATCGTGGCATCATGTGGCCTGCCATGCTGGCCACCCTCATTACAGCGCACTTTCTGGTCGATTGGGGTGATGCAACACGTCACTATCATGAAGCTGTATGGTTTTACCTGAAAGTGGGTCTGGTGGGTTTATTGGTGATTTATCATCTGGTATGTGGCCATTACCGCAAAAAACTGATGGAAAATGCCCATTACAAGTCACACAAGTTCTGGCGTTATTTTAATGAAATGCCAACCCTGATCTTATTTGCTGTGGTAATTTTGGTCGTGGTGAAACCGACCTTCTAATTCATAGAGTAAAAATAAAAAAATCCCTGATTCGTCGGGGATTTTTTATGTTTGCCTTCTAGATTTTCACACAGCTATCCTGCTTCAGATTCAGTTCAGACAATTTCTGTTGAGAAAATGGCAGTGCTATACATAACTTTCCATCTTGCTGAAAATAACGTCGCCCTGCTGCATTTTGATTCAATAGCTCTATCTCTATACTGCCTGAATTGACTGCATTAAAAGTCATAATTTTATTGTTTAAGACATGATTCATCACAATATATTTTTCAAAGTTGGGCTTACTGATCTGCGCTAGAACATGTCCAATCGCATTTTTTAGTCGCCATTTAGACAATGAAGAAGGCTCACTTGTCGTAAACCGCTCTTGCAGTTCAACATACGGTGTTTCCGAAAGCATCCAGTACACCTCATATTGTGCTGCAATTGCATTAAAGGTGGTATTGGGTAAATACAGCCATTTTAGCTGTACAGGGCTGATTTCAGAGGCATGTGCCAGATATTGGGTCAGCAAATAATGTCCCATTAATTCATTTTGCAGACTTGCTTTTAAACCCAATTGACCTGAATCCAGATTGTTAAGCATGACTGGATTGCTTTCATTTTTTTGCTCGATCCGAATCAGATCAATCATTTGACTGAGCCAATTCTGCAGCAGCATTTTTTCAACCAAAGACAAGCGGTTCCGGCTAAAGTCTAAAACCTGATGAAATTGCTGTGCATAATCCTGCACTTTAGAGTCTGAATTAAGCTGGATGTGAACCAGTTTCAGCAACTGTAAGTTTTGAATATAGCGATAATCAGGCCCGCCTGCCTGCGGCGGAATCACCAATGAAATATAATCCTGGTGTTCCAATAAATCTGAAAACCGTTGTAAAGGAATACGCTCACGTTCCAGTAAAGCGTGTAGCAATTTTTTATGTTCTACCACCAATACAGAAAACTGCTCAGCTGAATTAGCCAAACGCATTTGCAGATTTTCAAGAAGTTCTTTTTCCTGTTCAGAAAAACCAGCTCGGCTCAGCTGGCGGTTTAATCCTGAGTCACTCTGCAAATTTTCAGCAGCATTCTGATCTCGAATATAATTTGCCCATTCCCGATGGTAACGATAACGACCCAGTGCCTGAGGGTGAACCTCATCTTTGGCAGCAATTCCCAATAAGTAAAAATATGAGTGTTGCTGAACATTCGCCCTATAGATTAAATCTGGCTGAATAAACTTTTTTGCCGTATCCGTTAAAGGCTGATCTGTACGCAGCCATTTTGCAGTGAATACCAACAGAATGGCTATTCCCACAAGAATGCCAAGCGACCATAACCCCAGCCTGTTTTTACTCCATCCCCTCATATAGATCCTTATTTTTAATTATAAATTTTTCTTCAATTCTAAGGGCACAGGACAAAGTTCACAAATGATTCATCACACCATAAAAAAATCCCCGATCAGGCGGGGATTTTTTAAGCTATTTTATTGTGTTTCTAATGCAGCTTTTCTCGCGGCTGCGACACGCGGCCGATACAGTACATAATAAGTCACTGCCAAAATAATCAACCATAATGGACTGATTTTTAATGCATTGAATGTATCTGGCTCCAAACTTAAAATGACCAGAGCGAAAGCCAGAAAAGTTAGTACGATATAGCTCATCCATACCCCACCCGGCATTTTAAAGGTGGAGTTGGCATGCTGTTCAGGGCGTAATTTACGGTAGCGTAAATAACACACCATAATTAAGCTCCAAATACTAATAAACAAAATCACGCACAGCGACGTCGCTAAAGTAAAAGCTTCCAAGGTATTGGGCACAAAGTACTGCAAAGCTGCACCAGCCATAATAAAGGCACATGAGAACATTAAACCCTTGGCTGGTACAGAACGTTTCGATAGATGCGCCAAAGCGGCAGGTGCCTGTTGACCACGCGCCAATCCGAAAAGCATACGACTGGTGGAGAATACACCACTATTCATGGAAGACATGACGGATGACAGGACCACCAGATTCATGATGATCGCCGCCGCACCAATACCGGCATGCATGAACAAGCTGACAAAAGGACTTTGATCCGCAGGAATTTTAGCCCATGGAGTCACTGACATCACTACAAACAATGACAACACATAGAACAAGATAATACGCGTTGGAATCGCATTGACGGCTTTGGGTAAATTTTTCTCAGGATCTTTGGTTTCAGCTGCCATCGTACCGAGCAATTCCACACCCACAAAGGCGAATAAGGCAATCTGGAAGCCTGCCAGGAAGCCATCCGCACCTTTGGGGAACATACCACCCGACCAGACATGGCTAAAGCTTGCAGTACTGCCATCTGGTGCCTGAAACTGGTTCAACACCATAAAGCCGCCAATAAAGATCAGGCCTAAAATGGCTAAAATCTTAATCAGGGCAAACCAGAATTCAATTTCACCAAACAGTTTGACCGTCAGCAAGTTCAAACCCAGAACCAGCAATACACAGCCGACACTGATCAATGCCTGCCCGATGGGGGTAAAGGCCACACCCTCAGGCAACCAGAAACTTAGATAATTAATAATCGCTGCTAAATCGGCAATCCCGACCAGAACCCAACCGAGCCAATAAGACCAGCCAATATAATAGGCCGCGCCCGGACCTATGAGGTCGCGCGCCATATCAATAAATGATTTGTAATGTAAATTAGCCAACAATATCTCACCCAATGCGCGCATCAGGAAAAAAAACATAAAGCCAATAATCATATAAATAAATAAAATTGAAGGGCCGGCCAAAGAGATAGTTTTACCCGATCCCATAAATAAACCGGTACCAATTGCACCACCAATGGCAATTAACTGCAGATGCCGATTGGAGAGCTTGCGTTGTAGCTCATGTTGCGACGGCGCTGCGTCATCTTTAGCGGATGTTGTATTCATGTTTAGTTCCTTTTTTGCATCAGACCCTTGCCCATCTGATCGGATTTCTTCCTGAAATCCTGAATGCAGATGAAGTTCCATTTAAAAAGCTAAATGACCGGATCTAATGTCCTTACAAAATTAAGTTGGGAGATATAAAAATCAAAACAACTCAAGCCTGTGCTGCAATCACTGCAATTTCAATCAGCCAGTCAGGATTGACCAGATCTGCCTGAATGGTGGCACGTGCCGGAGTTCCCTGTCCTTGCAACCAGTGAATCCAGATCTGGTTCACGGTTTGAAAATCTTCAAGATTTTTCACAAATAGTTGTGCCGACAGCAATCGGCTTTTGTCTGTTCCTGCCAGCTTGAGCAACTGATCAATTTTCGTCAGCACTTCCTGCGTTTGACCGCTAATATCCTGACGGGTGCTATCCGGCACCTGCCCTGATAAATACACGGTCTGGTTGTGAATGGTGACAGCACTCATGACCTGATTGCTGTTAATACGCTGGATATCGGTGTGTTCCATCATCATATGTCCTCTCAATTTCTTCCGTTGTTTGGTCAATATTTAGTTTTAGCTTTCGATCCGAACCGGTACACGAGCCGTAATCGCACACATCAATTCATAGCCTACGGTTCCTGAACCGGCCGCGACCTCATCAATTGATAAAATTTCACCTTGCGAAGATTTCCCCCAAAGCACCACTTCACTCCCCACAGTCGCCTGAGGGACAGCGGTCAGATCGACTGTAAGCATATCCATACTGACCCGACCAAGAACTTGAGTTCGCACTGAATCCACCAGAACTGGTGTACCTGTGGCTGAAATGCGCTGATACCCATCGGCATATCCACACGCCACCACACCAATGCGCATCGCCTGCTCCGCAACGAAGTTAGAACCATAACCCACACTTTCATCAGCCTGAATATACTGAAGCGCAATGATTTCACTGCGCAGGCTCATGCAGGGCTGCAGATTCCAGTCATCAATAGTATGGTCAGGATAGTCAGGCGAACTGCCATACAGCATGATGCCACTACGCACAATGTCGGATTGAATGTGGTGATGATGGCGCAGGATGGCTGCACTATTACTGACAGAAGTTTTTCCGGCTAAAGACCCAGTGATTTGCGTGAACATTGAATATTGATAATCAATGCCGTTCTGGCCAAAGCGCTGACCATCTGCATCGGAAAAATGCGTCATATGGCTAACTGAGCGCACATTGCTCAGTGCCTGGACTTGCTTAAAAATATCCGTATATTCGTGGGCCTGAAAACCCAAACGGTTCATACCGCTGTTAAGTTTTAAGTACACATCAAATTTTGCGTCTGGATTGATCTGCTGAAACTGCGTTAACCAGGTGATTTGATGCTGGCTATGTAGACTAAAACTTAAATCTAATGCAGCACAGACGTCTAAATCGTCTACAGCAAAAATTCCTTCGAGCAGTAAAATTTTGCCCTGCCAACCGAGCGCACGCAGACGCTGCGCTTCAGCCAAATCCAGCAAGGCAAAACCATCGGCTGATTGAAATGCTGAATAGACTCGCTCAATACCATGACCATAGGCATTGGCTTTAACCACAGCATAGACTTCTGCATTTGGCGCTGCGGCTTTGGCGATCTTCAGGTTATGCTGCAATGCATCTAAGTGCACTACAGCTTGAATTGGGCGTGGCATAGCTTCTTCCTTGAAACAGCAATTTAGGCCGCGTGTGAATAACGTCCGAGTGAAAGTCCTTCAGTGCTGATTTCGGTTTTATGATTCAACACAATGTCACTGATTAACTTGCCCGAACCACAGGCCATGGTCCAACCCAGGGTGCCATGTCCAGTATTCAGGAACAGATTTTTAAAACGCGTTACACCAATAATCGGGGTACTGTCTGGGGTCATTGGACGTAAACCGGTCCAGAAACTCGCTTCTGCCAGATCCCCGCCTGGGAATAATTCCTGAGTGACCATTTCCAGAGTGGCACGGCGATTGTCTTTCAAATTGTGGTTAAATCCACTTAGTTCGGCCATACCGCCAACACGGATCCGCTGGTCAAAACGCGTGATGGCAATTTTATAGGTTTCATCCAGCACCGTAGATTGTGGTGCAAAGTTGGCATCAACAATTGGAATGGTCAGTGAATAGCCTTTGACTGGATAAACCGGCAAATCCAGATTCAAAGGTTTTAAGAAATCACGCGAATAACTACCGAATGCCAATACATATTTATCAGCCGTCAGCACTTCACCATTGACCACCACCCCCTTAATTTCATCGCCTTCAATCACCAAACGCTCAACATTTTGGTTAAATTTAAACTGCACGCCCAATTCTTTGGCAACATTGGCTAAGGCATTGGTAAATAAATAACAGTCGCCTGTCTCATCATTGGGTAAATGCAAGCCGCCCACCAGTTTATCCTGGGCATGCGCCAGGGCTGGCTCAACTTTGGCCAGATCAGCGCCCAACAACAATTCATGCGGTACGCCGCATTCTCGCAATACCGCAATATCACGTTGCACCATCTCTAATTGCGCTTCGTTACGAAAGACTTGCAAAGTACCTTTAGAACGGTGTTCATAACTGATCCCGGTTTCTTTACGTAATTCACGTAAACAGTCACGGCTATATTCAGCCACACGGGTCATACGTTCTTTGTTAATCGCATAGCTGGCTGGATTACAGTTTTTCAGCATTTGTGCCATCCAGTTCAACTGCCACATACTGCCATCTAAATTAATGGCTAAAGGTGCATGATGCTGGAACATCCATTTCACTGCTTTAAATGGAATGCCCGGTGCTGCCCATGGCGTCGAATAGCCCGGAGAAATTTGTCCGGCATTGCCAAAACTGGTTTCTTCAGCCGGCCCGGTTTGACGGTCGAGCACTGTAACTTCTACACCCTGCTGCGCCAGATAATAGGCACTCGCCACACCGATTACACCACTGCCTAAGACCAAAACGCGCATCTTACTACCCTCAAATTTTTCTAGTTGATTTAACTAGTATATTTTTGGATCAATAGTGAATTTAACTATATTGAGATGATATATTTAGTGAAATAAACATTTTTTTCGGGCAGAATTAAAAAAAAGAGGGAAATATTGATGCGTAAATTAGACCGCATTGATCGCATGATTCTGGATATCTTGCAACGCGATGGCCGGATTGCCATTAGTGAGCTGGCAGCACGTGTGAACCTGTCAACCACACCCTGTTCAGAACGGGTAAAACGGCTGGAGCGCGAAGGCATTATCATGGGTTATTACGCGCGCTTAAATCCGGAACTGCTAGAACGCAATTTGCTGGTCTTTCTGGAGATTAAGCTTTCTGCAAAATCGGGTGATGTATTTGATCAGGTGGCGCGGAATCTGACCGAAATTCCAGAAGTACTGGAATGTCATTTGATTTCCGGTGACTTTGATTATCTGGTCAAGGCACGTCTCAAAGAGATGAGTGCCTATCGGCGTCTGTTAGGCGATTTGCTAAAAAAATTACCTGCTTCTGCTTCCTCACATAGTTATGTGGTCATGGAGGAAGTAAAAGAAAGTCTCTATCTGGATCTTGGCGGGTAATTATTTTTATCTTTCAACATTCAGCGCTCAAGCTGTTTCCAAAAAAATAATGCCCCAAATAGGGCATTATGGTGAACAAGATATTTAGATATTTATTTTCGACTTAAAAATCAGGCCGGAATACGCAATACCTGTCCCGGGAAAATATCATCAGCATCTTTGAGCAATGGGCGATTGGCCTCAAAGATCTTATTGTACTGATTGGCATCACCATAAAATTCTTTCGAGATTTTTGACAAGCTATCCCCCGATTTTACCGTATAGAATTTGCTTTCCGGTTCAGGGCTGCTGACCGTAAGCTGATCATCCACTTTGGCCACATGATCAATATTCCCCACCGCCAGAATAATTTTTTCACGATCGGCCTGACTTTGCACCTGACCTCTGACCGTGGCCAGATCCGAGGTTGAATTATAACTGATGGATAAACCAGTGATCGGAAGACCCAGACCTTTTACATGACCAAGTAATTTATTTGCGACTTCTTGGGCAGAAGGCTCTGCGGGCTGTGCTGCTGCGGCTGGAGTAGTATTTGCTGGTGCGGCCTGCGGCTCTGCGGCAGCTGTATTTTTCTTACCGATACCTTTTACAAAATCAAAAAGACCCATATGGAACTCCATTCTTGTCGTTAATGTCATATCACTCTTATTTTTATAATGAAAATAGCCAAGGCATAGTTAGTCATTGGTGACAGAAAGGTAATCGATTGTAAAATTTCCATTTAGGTGAAAAGCAGACACAAAAAAACCACCGAGAGGGTGGTCTTTATGCTCAGCAAAGCTGAAATCGGCGATTAACCCAGTTTCTTAGAAACATAGTCAATTGCAGATTGAACAGTTGTGATTTCGTTAGAATCTTCATCAGGAATCGTGATGTCGAAATCATTTTCGAAAGACATAACCAGTTCAACTAGATCTAGAGAATCTGCACCTAAGTCATCCATGAAAGACGCTTCGTTTTTAATCTCTTCGATTTTGATACCAAGTTGTTCTGCAACTGCTTGCTTAACACGTTGTTCGATATCGCTCACAGGAATTCTCCTCATTGCTTGTGGCGTTTTTAATGCCGTTAGTTTAATTGAATCTAAAAAATTTGGAAAGTTTATACTTGAGCTTAGCTCATGTATAAGCCCCCATTTACATGCATAACTGTACCAGTAATGTAACTGGCTTTGTCTGAAGCCAGGAAACTTACAGCATTTGCGATATCTTGTGGGTTACCCAAACGGTTTAACGCCACTTGCTCAGTCATTTTTTTACGAATTTCTTCGCTTAACTGTTCCGTCATTTCAGTTGCAATAAAGCCTGGTGCGACCGAGTTAACCGTAATCTGACGGCTACCCATTTCTTTGGCCAAACTACGACTGAAGGCTTCAATTCCGGCTTTGGCAGCAGAATAGTTGGCCTGCCCCGGGTTGGCAAAGTGTGCCACCACAGAGCTGATGTTGATGATGCGTCCGAAACGTGCCTTGGTCATGCCTTTCAGCACACGTTTAGACAGACGGTAAACGGCTTTCAGGTGAATATTTAAAATATCATCCCAGTCATCTTCAGACATGCGAAGCAATAAGTTGTCTTTGGTAATACCGGCATTATTAACCAACGCCAGCACTGGACCATAGTTCTGTTCGATCTCCGTCACCAGTGCATCAATCGCAGCACCATCACGTACATCTAAAACTTTGCCCGCACCATTTTCAGCAAACTGTGCAGATAATTTTTCAGCGCCCGCTTCAGAGGTCGCAGTACCCACGACAAAATAACCATCCTGAATCAACTGTTGTGCGATCGCAGCACCAATACCACGACTTGCACCTGTTACCAAGGCAACTTTCGGTTCCTGTGTCATGCAATTTTCCCTTCTGCCGTCAATACGGTGTTCAATGCATCTTCCAGACGAGATTTGCTATCCAGTGGAAGTGCTTTTTCGATATTCGGTAGGCGTTTCGCCAAGTTACTCAATACATTGCCCGGACCACATTCAACGATGTACTGAATGCCTTCATCTTGAAGGAATTGCAGGGTTTTGGTCCATTGTACTGATTCATAAAGTTGCGCTGTTAAAGCCTGACGCAATGCAGGGACATCAGCCGCAGCTTCAGCGCCTACATTTTGTAATACAGGAATGCATGGCAGCTCAATGGCGGTTTGTTCCAATGCAGGCGCAAACTGTTCTGCCGCAGGTTTCATCAGTGAACAATGCGATGGAACCGATACCGGCAATGCAATCGCCTTAGCGCTATTTTCTTTGGCCAGTGCCATCACTGCTTCAACGCGATCTTTATTGCCTGCAACCACAACCTGCCCTTGGGCATTGTAGTTTGCCGCTTCAACAGAACCTTCACCTGCTGCAGTTGCCTGTGCACACAGCTCAATCACTTTGGCATCATCCAGACCTAAAATAGCAGCCATTGCACCGACACCCTGAGGTACAGCCGTCTGCATCAGTTTACCGCGCAGGTTGACCAGTTTGACTGCATCACCCAGGCTTAGGCTACCCGCTGCCACCAGCGCGCTGTACTCACCCAGTGAATGGCCTGCCAGATATTTCGGTGCCACACCACCAGATTCCAGCCACACGCGCCACAAGGCAATACTTGCAGTCAGCAATACCGGCTGGGTAAATTCAGTTTGATTTAAGTTTTCGCCAGTTTGCGCAATCTGCCACAAATCGAAGCCGACAGCTTCAGAGGCTTCTGCAAATGTCTCGCGAATAGCAGAAAACTGCTCTGCAAGTTCAGCCAGCATGCCGGCTTTTTGTGAGCCTTGACCTGGAAATACAAATGCAGTTTTCGTTGCTTGTGCTGCTTGTTCGAGTTGTGTCGCAGACATAATAAAATCCTTTCATTCAAGAGGTGTCATCTTCAGTTGTAGCAAGAAGACTGGCCAATAAAGCCACCTAAATCATTGTGGAGCGCAATTTAGCATGTAATTTTGCTGGCGGTAATTGCCAAATACAACAAAAAACCGATGCAAGCAAAAATCAAGGACAAAAAAAAGGGAGCTAAATGCTCCCATTTTTTTCTACTAAGCTTGACGCTTAATACATCATCAATTATTCAGCAGATGCTTTAGCGAATAATTGACGACCACGGTAGATACCATCTTTAGATACGTGGTGACGACGGTGAGTCTCGCCAGTAGCTTGGTCTACAGTTAATGCATTCTCGGTTAAAGCGTCATGTGAACGGCGCATGTCACGGCGAGAGCGACTTTTACGGTTTTGCTGAACGGCCATGATGGCTCCTTACAAAGATCGAAAAAATGGATCAGAACAAATTCGATTGTCTTATACACAAGAGTATAACACAAAAATTAGTTAAGTTTACCCTTCAGAGCTGCCAAAACATCAAACGGATTATCTCGTTTTTCTTCGACAACTTCTTCTATGGCAGGCTGATGCTTATGTTCGCAAAACTCATGTTTAGGCGACAACGGCACCAACAATAACAGTTCATCTTCTATCAGCGCGAGCAAATCAGCGGTCGCAGGTGCATCATAGTCACCTTTGGTCGTTGCTTCACTTTCACCTAGGACGATGAAATCAGCATCCTCATCCAAGCGCTCTATCAGTGACTCATCATCCACAAGTGCCAAATGGAACGATGAAACCAGTTCAATCTCTACAGTTTCCAGACAACGCTGGCATTCCATAGGAACTTTTGTTTCAACGTGACCATCTAGCCATGCAATACGATGATAGGCATCCATTGATAGCTTACAGTCTATGTTAATCAATTGATCATCAATTGATCCAACAGCTTCACGAGCGATACGAACAAAGCGGGATAAAGGCAGTTGACCTGACCATTTAAAGCCCTGTTCAGCCCATTTAAACGGCTCAATCTGTGCCGGAAAGGTATTTGCTGACATAATTAAGGCGGCAATTCTACAAATTCATCAGTACTCTGTCAAAGATTAAGATACAATTTTGTACTTATTTCGACAGACCATTTGGGTAACTCAAGTCATGCATCTGTTGCAGCCGCAAACAGAAGTGAATGTTTCATCACTCGTTAGCACAATTCCAAGCCTTGATTCTGACAGTTCAACACAACAAGTGCAACTCTCGCCATGGACGAATTTATCGTCAGAAGCGCAGCAGGTGGACTGGCTCATCTTACACTTTAATCACTGGTTTTCCCATTTAAATGTGACTTTAGTCCGTGGCGAATTTGAACCTGAATATTTTCCTGCCGATGCCGATACTCCTGCCCGGATTCAGTTTGCACATGGATTCTTTAATAGTGCCTTGCATGAAATCAGCCATTGGACAATTGCCGGGGATAAACGCCGGGAACTTCCGGATCTTGGCTACTGGTATGCCCCGGATGGGCGTACAGCCGAGCAACAAGCGCTGTTTGAACAGGTAGAAATTAAACCGCAGGCAATCGAGTGGATGTTTGCCCAGGCCTTTGGGCGTAAATTCCGGGTATCGCTGGATAACCTGACTGGTGACGGTGGTGACGGAACCCGCTTTAAAGATCATGTCTATGCACAAGTGCAGGCTTATTTTCGTGGTGAGGCAAAATTGCCACGGGATGCTCAACGCTTTATTCAAGGTATCTGTGCCTGTACCAGAGGTGGCAAAAGTTTACAATCTGATGAATTTATACGTGAAATGCTTGATTAAATTACACAAATCTACCTTTTTGGTGATTGCCAGACGCTGCCTGAGCGCCACATAATAAGCCATCAGCCCAAGCTTGGAGTAGCCTCTATGCTGCATTTACGCGTACACCCCGATAACCCGCAACCGCGCTTAATCAGTCAGGCGGTAGAACGAATCCGTGCTGGCGATGTGGTGGTCTATCCCACGGATGCTGCCTATGCGATTGGTTGCCAGATTGGGAATAAAAGTGCCATGGAACGCATTGCACAGATTCGCGGACTTGGCCCAAAACATCAATATGCAATTTTGTGCTGTGATTTATCCGATATTGCCACCTATGCCAAAGTGGACAATGCCATGTATCGCTTACTCAAAAACAATACACCAGCAGTCACCACTTTTATTTTACCGGCCACCAGTGAAGTGCCGAAACGCTTGATGCATCCCAAAAAGAAAACCATTGGCCTGCGCATTCCGAGCAATCCGGTGTGTCAGATGCTGCTCAAAGAACTGGGTGAGCCTCTCTTGACCTCTACCCTGATTTTGCCGGACCAGACCGATCCGCTGGATGATCCTTTTGAGATTGAAATGCAATTGGGCAAACGCATTGATGTGTTTATCGATAGCGGTTTAGGTACATTAAGCACCACCTCGATTATTGATTTATCTGGTGATCATCCAGAAATTATTCGTCGTGGCGTGGGTGATGTCAGCGCATTTGAATAAAGAATGCCATCTTATTTCCAGCCGACTGCAGGAGTCAGTCTATGGATTTATTTTATATCCTGCTGAATCAGCATGAATTCTCTGCCCAATATTGTATCTATGCAGAACTGCCTTGGACACTTCAATCCAGGGCCATCATGATCGAAGCATATCCTTCGCCCAGTCCCACTCTAAACATTGATGCTACTGAATATCAGTTTTTCATGAATTTGGCTTTGCTTCGACAGCTATTACAGATCTATTCAAGCCAGAACCTATGCCTGGCAGAGACTTGCCAACGTATGATTGAGTTTGCACTGAGTGAATATCCTTCCTCACCGCGCTGAAGTTCTTAGCACTCAGATAGGTATTAATCATATCGCAGGATACTAAAACAGATACTAAAACATGGATATGGTCATAGCTTCCACCCGTAACACATTGACTCTTTGCCCCGCTTATCTGGCTGTTTTTTTGGGGCCTTCTTTTAAATTGCAAATAAATTCCATTATTTTTTCAAGTTTTTATGCCTTTGACTCCTTATTTAATTTATTTAGAGTTACTTTTCCAGTACAATGACGGCACTTAATTCTATGCTTTTTCTTTCGATGAGATACCGAAGATCAAGCCTTTGCATGCCTTTGAAAATTCGCGTGGCCTATAATTGTAATGACTCAAATTATCCATAACACAATGGAATCTGCTCCGCACATTCGGGTTCTGGATGAATGGCAGGATACTATTCCAGAGGATCTGTATATTCCTCCCGCCGCATTTGAAATCTTGTTAGAACATTTTGAAGGCCCACTCGACTTTTTAATTTACCTGATTCAAAAAAACGGTTTTGACCTGTTGCAAGTCGATATCGCGCCGATTGCAGCGCAATATTTATCCTATATGGATGCAATGAAATCCCTGAATATTGAGCTGACCGCAGATTATATGGTGATGGCTGCTTTATTGGCAGATCTCAAATCGCGTCTGTTATTGCCTAAACCGAAAAGCCTGTCTGCGATTGAGCAAGATCCAAAACAAGAACTGATCGACCGTTTAGAAAATTATTTAAGAATTAAACAGGCAGCAGAACGTCTGGGGCAAATGCCTATTCTGGAACGTGATACATTCCTGACCCATGTCAGTCTGGGCGACGTTCAGCAGAATAATGAAGGCTATTCGATCGATTTACTGCGTGATGCCTTGTTGTGTATTTTTAACCGTCCTGAACCGGTGATTCATCAGGTGCAACAGGAACCGGTACTGCTCGAAGAACGGATTGCCTATATTGAAAGCTGTCTGGAATCTGGCGAAGTCTTATCTTTTGCCGATTTACTCAAACCGAGTCAGGGACGCATGGGGATGGTGGTGACCTTTATGGCAGTGCTGGAGCTGACCCGGCAACAAAAAATTCAGATTATTGCTACAGGTATTGAAGCCCCGCTCGCAGTTCAAGGAGCCAGTCAATGACACTAGAGCTAAATACGCTGTTTTCTGCAGAAGATAATCTGCATGAGGTGTTGATGCAGCTTGAGGCGATTATTTTCGCCAGCGACTCTGCGGTTTCACTGGCGCGTCTGAAAGAGGCTTTTCAGGATCGCTATAGCAAACAGGAATTACGTCAGTATTTACAACAACTTTCCATGTTAATGCATGGCCGTTCGATTGAACTGATTGAAACAGCACAAGGTTATCGTTTTCAAGTGCGTGCAAAATATCGTAATATTATTGCACAGACCTGGCCTGAGCGACCAACTCGCTTGTCGCCGGCCTTACTTGAAACACTTGCAGTGATTGCTTATCACCAGCCGGTGACCCGAGCCGATATTGAACAAATTCGTGGTGTGACGAATAACAGTCAGATTTTGCGTACGCTGTTTGACTGGAACTGGATTAAAGAATCCGGATTTCGTGAACTCCCTGGAAGACCTGCGTTGTTAATGACAACGCCACAATTTTTAAATGCGTTTGGCTTGAATTCTTTAGGCCAATTGCCTCCCCTGCAGGATGCCAAGGAAGCTTTTATGGCCCTCGATGCAAATGCACCGAAGTCATAAATAGGTGAACTGTTGATAATTATTTCTAAGGTTATGCTGTCATGAGTGAAAAATTGCAAAAGGTGCTTGCACGCGTTGGTTTGGGTTCTCGCCGTTATATGGAAGAAGTCATTGCCGCGGGTCGTGTAAGCGTCAATGGGCAAATTGCCCAAGTGGGTGAACGAATCGAACCAGGTGATGAGCTTCGCATCGATGGTCGTAAAGTTGCATTTCAGATTGAAGACGAAATTCGTCGTCGTGTGATTATCTATTATAAGCCTGAAGGCGAAATCTGCTCACGTAGCGATCCTGAAAACCGCCCGACCGTGTTTGAACAGTTGCCTGCGATTCCGGGCGATCGCTGGGTGATGGTCGGCCGTCTGGATATTAACTCGACCGGTCTGTTACTGTTCACCAATGATGGCGAACTTGCCAACCGCTTGATGCATCCATCCAATGAAATCGAACGTGAATACGCAGTTCGTGTCATGGGTGAAGTGACACCACAAATCAAAAACACCATGCTTAAAGGCGTGGTATTAGATGACGGCCCAGCAAAATTCGAATCGTTCTCTGAACTCGGCGGTGATGGTATTAACCGTTGGTTCCAGGTCGTAGTAAAAGAAGGGCGTAACCGTGAAGTACGTCGTATCTTCGAATCACAAGGTCTGAAAGTGAGCCGTCTGCTGCGTACCCGCTACGGTACTGTGATTCTGCCACGCGAACTGCGTACCGGTCGCTGGATTGAACTGGATAAAAACGATATCGACAACCTGACCAAAGCTGTGGAACTGAAACCACGTCAAGGTACAGGCCTGTTTGGTATGGCGAAACGTCGTAACGAGCGTATGCAGGATAAACCGATGGCTGCACGCCGTGGCGGTTTCTTGCGTCAGCAACGTCGTGACAGTGATGAACAACCACAGAATAACCCTGGCCGCGAGCGTCGTGATGACAATGCTTATGGTCGTCGTGACAGAAATGAAAACCAAAATGGTACGCAGTTTGTACGTCGTGACAACCGTGATGGCAATACTCAATTTCCTCGCCGCGAAACTCGTCCAGATCAAGCTTTTGGTCGCCGTGAAGAGCGTGATGAAAATGCGCCGCGTCGTCCATACGGTGTCAATAAAGGCTTTAAAAAGTTTTAATTGATATAAACAAAAAAAGTCAGGCAATTGCCTGACTTTTTTATGCATTATGTATCAGGCACTTTGTGGAATCCCTTGTGGAATGGCACTGAGTAAACGCTTGGTATATTCATGCTGTGGTGACTGATACAATTCATCTGAATTGGCAATTTCCACCAGTTCCCCATGATTCATCACCATGATCTGATCTGAAATATACTTCACCACCGATAAATCATGTGAAATGAAAATATAACTGAGTCCAAATTCATCCTGCAAATCTTGCAGTAAATTCAAGACCTGTGCCTGTACTGAAACATCCAGCGCCGAGACCGACTCATCACAGATCAAAATTTCAGGCTTCAAAGTCAGACAACGTGCAATTGCAATACGCTGACGCTGACCACCGGAAAACTCATGCGGATAGCGATAAAAAGCCTGAGCAGGCAAGCTGACCCGCTCCAACAGATCCAAAGCCATTTGCTTGCGCTCTGCATCATCCTGACCAATTTTATGAATCTGCATCGGTTCCATCAGGATTTGCCCCACGGTAAAACGCGGATTTAAAGAGGCATAAGGATTCTGGAAAATGATCTGGATTTTACGTTGATACTGGTTAAATTCCTTTTCAGACATGGCCAAAATGTCTCGCCCCTGAAACAGCGCTTTACCGCCTGTTGCCTGTTGTAAACGCATCAACAACAAGCCAATGGTGGTTTTGCCCGAACCGGATTCTCCGACCAGCCCCAAGGTTTTACCTTTGGCCAGCTGAAAAGAAACTCCTTTCACCGCCTGAAATTCATCTTTGCCAAACAGACCTTTGCGGCTATAAAAAGATTTTTTCAGATCACGTACATCCAGAATAATTTCTTCTCCGCCCTTGAGTCCGCGTGAGCGTTGCGGAAGTTGAGTATTCAGGTGGATATCGTCCAGCCAGGTTGAACCATCCTGTTTCATAAAATCACTGATCATTGGCAAACGTAACGGACGTTGCGACAATTGTGGACGGCAATGCAATAAAGCCCGGGTATACATATCCTGAGGTCGATCCAGTACGTCCTGAACCAAACCTTGTTCACGAATTTCACCATGTCGCATCACAATCACCTGATCGGCAATTTCCCCCACCAAAGCCAGATCATGGGTAATGAACAGCATCGACATCTGACGGCGCTGACGCAGAGATTCCAGCAAGTCCAGAATCTGCTTTTGAATGGTGACATCCAGGGCTGTGGTCGGTTCATCCGCAATCAACAGCTTGGGTTCACAGGCAATGGCCATGGCAATCATGACCCGCTGCTGCTGCCCCCCCGAAAGCTGCCCCGGATAAGCATCGATTTTAGTTTCTGGCGCAGGGATCCCTACTTCTTTGAGCAATTCCAGAGTACGTTGCCGCGCCTGCTTTTTATTCATACCCAAATGGAGTTGCAGGATTTCTGCAATCTGCATGCCTACCGTAAATACCGGATTGAGCGAGGACATCGGCTCCTGAAAAATCATGGCAATATCTTTACCACACATCTGGCGCATGTCACGGGTTTTGAGCTTAAGCAGATTTTTCCCTTCAAAGATAATCCGGCTGTCTTCGGAAATACGCGCGCTTTCCGTCGGGAGCAAGCCCATGGTCGCCAGTGAAGTAACCGACTTGCCACTGCCAGATTCTCCCACAAGCGCCACAGTTGTATTGGCAGGAATGTCAAAAGAAACCCCTTTCACGGTTTCGATATATTGTTTATTTTCACCTTTAAAACTGACACGCAGATTTTCCACGCGAAGTAACGCAGGTGCTGTACTTGGATTGATTTCAGACATGGTTGCGCTCCTATTTCAGTTTCGGATCTAATGCATCACGGAGTGCATCAGTAAACATCGAGAAAGCCGTCACCAGTATTGCCATGGCAATCGAGGCTGCGGCCAGTTGCCACCATTTCCCTAAAATCAGCTCGCTTTGCGCTTCATTCAGCATGCTTCCCCAAGACACTACTCCGATTGGCACGCCAAAACCGAGGAAGCTGAGAATCACTTCAGATTTGATAAAAGCCACCACCAGAATGGACATTTGTACCAAGGCAATATGACTGACATTCGGAAAAATATGTACAAACATACGCCGTAAATTACTCACCCCAATCGCCTTGGCAGCCAGTACATATTCACGCGCCGTATGTTTCATGTACTCGGCACGAACCAGACGAAAAACCCCAGTCCAGCCGGTCAGACCTAAAATCAGGATGATTGATAAAATCCCTTTCTGTTGCAACACCGCAGCAATTGCCAGAACCAGCAGTAAATAAGGAATTGAAGTAAAGACATTATAAAACCAGTTGAGGAGATCATCGACCCAGCCACCAAAATAACCGGCAAGTGCACCAAGTACGGTGCCAATGATCACAGCGACCAAAGCCGCAACCAGTCCGACCAGAATCGAGGTTTCCGCACCTTTAATGGTTTTCTGTAAAACATCCTGTCCCCATTTATCCGCACCAAAGATCAGACTCTGTTTTAATTCGCTGTCCTGATCCATCAGCTGACCACCGAGCTGCTGGTTAATGACGCGCATGTCTTCTGCCAGCGGATCTGTTACACCATAATAATCAATGCTGCCCCCCATCCTTTGCTCAGCAGCAATTTCAGCATTGAGTTCTGCAATCACCTCTTTTAAAGGATCGACTGGATTGACCGGTAAAACGACCAATTCTGCTTCCTGTTCTTCACCGGAAACAGCCGGCATAGGCGCTGCACTGATAAAACTTGGCGGTGCATAACTGACCGCCACTTCTTTATTCCAGTCCTTGGCAATAAAACCGCTCATGGAAAGCAAAAGTAGCAGCAGATAAAACAGCACCACCAATAAGGAGAACATGGCAATCCGGTCACGTTTCAAACGGCGCATGGCCAGTTGCCATAATCCTGTCGAAGTAGACTCAGGCACGGCTTGAGCGTGTTGCTCTTTTTTAAATATCGCACTCAGCATAATTCACCTACTTCAACTGTACGCGTGGATCGACCCATTTATAGATCAGATCGGCAATCAAGTTGAATATCATGGTCGCAGCGGCAACATAGACCGTAATCGCTTTAATCACCGGGAAATCCGAACGCTCTACGGCAATAATCACTTCACGGCCAATCCCCGGAATACCAAAAAAACGCTCAATCAGGAAAGCACCGATCAGCAGTGCCGGAAGCCCGGCCATCACGTCGGTAATAATCGGAATCGAGGCATTGCGTAGCACATGCACGCCCAGAATCCGGCTTTCGCCCAGACCTTTGGCCCGTGCAGTACGCACATAGTCCTGATTGACTTCATCCAGTACGAAACTGCGGTACAGACGTAAGGTCGGGGCAATACTCACCACCAGCATAATCAGTACAGGCAACAAGGCGTATTTGAAAAGATTGTCAGCGAAATTATCACTCCAGCCCTGCACCGGAAACCAGCTCAGCTCATAAGCGAGGAAGTACTGAAACACAATGATATAGACCAGAATACTGATCGACATACCGATGGTACACAGCATCATGATCATGCGATCGGTCAGACTGCCGCGAACTGACGCCACACCCAAGGCCAAAATGATGGAAATAATGGTTTGCAAAATGGTCAGTGGAATCAGAATGGTCAGTGAGGGTCCCAGACGCGTACTAATAATTTGCGCCACCGACTCGCCGGTACTCCAGCTCACCCCATAATCAAAGGTTAAAATCTGCTTGATGAAAATCCACAGTTGCACATAATACGGTTGATCCACCCCAAGCTGTTGCCGGATGTTTTCAATCTGTTCTGCATTGGCCATTTTACCGGCGAGGATATAGGCAGGATCGCCCCCCACCCAGTTAAACAGCAGGAAGATCAGCAAAATCACCCCGAGCATGGTGGGGATCATTTGCCAGAGCCGTCGAATAATATATGCCAGCATCGCTTGCCTTCCTTAATTTTTTCCAGAGATTTCATTAAAGAAAGCTTTGCTGTCTGGATCACGACCCAGAAAGTCTTTCACCATCTGCTCGCCATGTTTTTGTCCGCCTTGCGCCAAGACCGTATTGCGATAATGCGCACCGACTTTTTTATCCATCAACTGATCGCCAAAGGCAGAGAGCATATCTAGCGCAATCACCTCGGACCACATATAGCTGTAATAACCTGCCTGATAGCCGCCCATCACATGCCCGAACTGTCCCGGGAACTGCTGACCGGGTACATAACCCAAGGCAGTTTTGCTTTCCATCTCTTGCCATAATTTTAATGGGTCGGTCTTGAGGGCATCTTTACTGTGTAAGGCCATATCGTACTGCGCATATAAAGTCTGACGCGCATAATGCAGACCGCGACCATAGTTTTTTACGTCTTTGAGACGCTCAGTCATGGCAGCATCGACACGTGGACAAGCCGGTTCACAATAATCGGCCACTTTTGATAAGGTTTCCAGACGGCGTGCCCACTCTTCATACATCTGTGAAGGTGCTTCCACCAAGTCACGCTCTACCGATGTACCAGACTGTTCGGAATAGCGGGTTTTCGATAAAATCCCGTGTAAGGCATGCCCCATTTCATGCACAAAGGTTTCCAGCTCGTTGCTGTTCAAACCTTTGCGGTTGAAGTTGGTGACCAGTACCGACACCGGACGACGCTGATTCAGGGTACTGCCACCATAGGCGCCCCAGACGGCCGCATGTCCATATTTACCTTCACGGGGGTATTTATCGACATATAATCCGCCCAAGAATTCACCTGAGGCAGTGTCATGTACCGCATAATATTCCACTTCATTGTGCCAGGCCTTGACTTTCATCGGCCTGAAATCAATCCCGTACAGTTCTGATGACACAGCAAATAACCATTTTTGTGCTGCTTCGGTCGGGAAGTAATCGCGCAGTTTTTCCTGATCGACCTTATATTTGGCCTGACGCAGTTTTTCACTCCAATAGCCCTGATTCCAGCGAGTAATATCTGCTTTCTCTCGTGGAACTTTTAAAGTCTCGGCTTTGAACTGGCGTAACTCCTCTACATCTTGCTTCTCTAAAGGTGCAACTTTGCTATATACATCCTCTAGAAAAGAATTCACCGCTTCAGGGGTTTTTGCCATACGAAATTCAAGGGCTGAATGTGCATAGCTTTCTTTATCAAAAAGTTGAGCCATCTCATAACGCAGATCAATGGCTTTTTTCATAAATTGCAGGTTTTGCTCTGTCCCACGGCGGGTATAAGCTGTCTGGTAGCGTTTGCGTGCTTCATCACTTTCTGCCAGCTCCATAAATGGCTGGTATTCCGGATAGTCAAAGCCAAGCAGATAATTGCCTTTTTCATTTTTCTTTAACCCCGCCATATAGCTGTCTGGCAGACCTTTCATTTCTGCTGGGGTAAATTCGCCTTTATGCGGATTATCACGTACATTTTTGGCGAAATCCTGAGACAGCTTGGTCGATTCTTCGATGATGTCTTTCAGGCGCTTTTGTTTTTCTGTACTGAGTTGTACCCCGGTTTTTTCAAACTGCTCCAGAATATCTTGCAAGAATTTTTGATCAATCGGATCGCTGGCCTTCAGTTTCTTGAACTGGGCATACAGTTTCGGATTCTGGTACAGCGTGGTCTGGTACTTGCTGATTTTCAGCTCACAGTCATCTGCTGCCTGACGCAATGCAGGGTCTGGATCGACATTACTATACAATCCGACTGCTGCACCAAAATCCCGGGCTTTGGCATGCAATTCATCCCATTCAGCCAGATAAGGCCCTGCCTTGGCCTTATTTTTAATTTTCTGATTTTCAAATATCTGAATATCTTTTTGCATGCTGGCCAGATTGGCATCACATAAAGATGGAATCTCTGCTGCCTTAAATAATGGCAGCAGCTGCGCTTGAGTCTGTGCCGCTACCCCCTGATATCCCCCCATTATGACTAAACATAAGCTACTTAATTTTAAAGACTTCGATTTCATATTTATCTCCAGATTTTTCTTACTTTTTGCTATCAATATCGATGTACATCCACTCTGAAGACAGAATCGGATGGTTTTTATAACCAATGACCCGGGGTTGCGACAAGACATTACGATAGGTGCTATATAGCATCAGTACCGGCATATTCACTTCCAGAATCCGGGACATTTTGCGATAGATTGCATCACGTTCAGGACTGGCTGGCATACTTTGGGTTTGCTCATACAGGCGGTCAAATTCAGGATGTTTGAAGCAGGCATTGTTGGTGACATTGACATTTTTGCCATAAAAAAGCTGCATAAAATTGTCGGCATCCGGATAGTCTGCAATCCATGCCGAGCTTTTAAACATGGTCTTACACTGTTTTTCCAGCTTGATCGCCTCGGCAAATGGCATGGCTTTACTGACCATCTTGATCTGAATATTGTCCAGGGCTTTTTTCCAGAATTCTGCCTGTTGCTGACCACGACTGGTATTACCGACAATCAGTTCAATCTCTAAAGGCTTACCATCGGGTTGTCTGCGCCAGCCATCGGCCCCGACTTTGTATTGATAACGGTCAAGCAGCATATTGGCCGCCTTGACCGAATAGGGAATACTGCTTTTATAATCCGGTGAATAACCAACCACCCCGGGTGGTACCGGCATCTGTAACTTATTGGCATCGCCCTTGAGCAAGACACTGATCATATTGTCGGTAGAGTAAGCCATGGCCATGGCACGACGTAGCGCAATTTTTTCCTTGCTGAACCCACCAACCACAGGATTCTGCATATTCCAGTAATGGTAGCCAATCAGCGGATCGGTAATCCTAGATAACTGAACCCCTTTTTGTTTTAAGGAAGGTTTGAGTAGCCCATTTTCAAGCGCCTGAACCACCATGTCGCCGTCGATTTCAGTCATGTCCAGTTCATTTTTATTAAAGGCCAACCAGCGTGACTGGGCTTCTTCAATGACCCGGATATCAATCGTACCAATTTGCGGCATTTTTTTGCCTTGCAATGCATCCACAATAGGCTGGTCTTCGCTGCTACTGGCTTTAAAATTCCAGACAAAACCCCGGTAGTTCGGACTGGCTTTTAAAATAATGCGTGAACCCGGAGTCCAGCGTGACAATAAATAAGGGCCTGTACCGACTGGTTTGTCCATCGCAAAGCCTGCTTTATTACGGTACTTTTCAACAACTTCACGGGCAACTGCAGCTGCTGGGCCATGTGCCAGTAACATCGGAAAGTTTTGATCCGGTTGGGTCAGTTTCAGAATCAGGGTATAACGGTCTGGCGTTTGAATGCCTTCAAAGGGGTTTTCATAGACTTTGCCATTCTTTTTGCCTAAGGCGACCCATGCTTCCAGCCCTTTAATCCGGCCATCCAGCAACCAGCTATTTGGTGAATGCAAGTTGGGATCGATCAGACGTTTTAATGAATAGGCATAATCATAAGCCGTCAGTTCACGTTTCTGACCTTTAAAAACGGGATCATCGGCGAAGTAAATGCCTTTTTTGATTTTGATGGTATAAGTGAGACCATCTGCACTGACTTCTGGCATGGCAACCGCGGTATTAGGAATCAGCTTGGCTGGGGTTGCCAGATAGTCATAGCTAAACAGGTTTTCAAAAATCGCGCTATTAACCCGGGCTGAATAGGCATCGTGCGTTGCGGCGGGATCAAATCCGGTTTCTGCCACCGGAAAAACATCCCGAATCACCTTGTTAGGATCTGCAGGATTAATGGCCCATGCAGAAACGATCCCCGAGCAGAGCAAACTTCCCAGCAGAACACTACCCGTCAGTTGCTTGAATTGCTTTGATAAATTTCCCTTCATCATACTCTTCATCTAAATAGGTTTATTTTTTGACTGGTTCAATATCGAGATATTGCCAAACGGAGTTCATGATTGGATGTGCCTTAAAGCCTTGAACCTGAGGATGGATCAGCCAGTTACGCACCCGGGTATTGTGTAAAATCCAGGGATTATCGGCTTCGATTTGCCGGTTCATTTTTTCATAATAGGGCGTACGCTGATCTGGTGGCAGTTTCATAGCAGCCTGATACAGAGCATCATAGGCTTTTGAGGTATAGCAGCTCAGGTTGCCCTGCTGTGCATTTGGGCCATATAAGAGTTGAGCAAAATTTTCACCCTCCGGATAATCTGCAATCCAGGCGCCGCCCCACAGCATATGTTTACATTGCGTGGCTTCTTTCAGGTTGTCGGCGAAATTGCTGATTTTAAATTCAATACGTATACCAACTGCATCCAGATTTTTTTTCCATAATTCGGCTGCAATCACTGAAGAGCTGGAACTGGTCGAGTTCATTTTCAGTGTCAAAGGTTTGCCATCAGGCAAAGTCCGATAGCCATCTGCACCTTTTTTATAACCGAAACGGTCGAGCAGCTTGTTAGCCAAGAGGGGATTATAGGCAATACTATTTTTATAAGCTGGATTATACCCATTCACGCCTTCGGGAATGGTAATTTCAGCTTTATCTGCATGTCCCTTATACAGCTGTTTAATGGCTTCATTCTGGTTATAAGACAAGGCGATTGCCCGACGCAGAGCGATTTTTTCTAGTGAATTTCCACCGACCACAGGATCGCGCATATTCATGATGGTATAAGTGATTTCTGCATCTTTATTTGGATAATGCAAAATGCCTTTTTGCTTGTATTCATTTTTGAGCTGCTTATTGACCAAGGCCTGTTCAGCACCACTTGCAGTGAGCCGGTCATAATCCATTTGACCCGATTTCAGCGCCAGCCAGCGCGATTGTTCTTCTTCAATAATACTGACCTTGACCCTCCCAATTTGCGGCATTTTTTTGCCGCTCATTTCTTTCACCAGACGTTGATCCCAGGCCGTATTTTCACCCTTAAAATTCCAGCTAAATCCCCGGTAATCTGGATTGGCCTTTAATTCAATCCGGCTACGCGGCACATATTTATGCAATTGATAGGGCCCTGTCCCGACTGGATGCTGACCTGCACGCGCGCCATAATGCTCAATGACTTCTCTAGCGGTACCGCTAAAAGTGACATAGGCCATGATATAAGGGAAATTAAAGTCGGAACGCGTGAGCGTGATTTGCAAGGTATATTGATCAAGTGCCTTTAGTCCTGCAATTGGCGCATCGTAATTAAATTGACCAGAACTTTTGGCTTGCTGAATGGCAGCATCTGCACCGAGAATTTTGCCCTCAATAAACGAAAAGGTCGGCGAATGATTTTTAGGATCCATCACCCGCTTCATGGAGTAAATATAGTCCTCGACAACCAGTTCACGTTTTTTGCCCTTAAATGCCGGATCAGCACTAAAGTAAATTCCAGGCTTAATCTTGAAGGTATAGACTTTGCCCTCCTGCTCGATCTTGGGTAAGGCTTCCGCAGTGTTCGGGGTTAAAGTGGCGGGTCGTGCCAGATAGTCGTAGCGTAATAAGGGTTCAAAAATCGCTTCGGCAATACTGCCACTATAAAAATTATAGGTCTTGACCATATCAAAACCGTCATCAGGCGCTTCAAATGCAATATTTAAAACTTTATCTGACTGCGCAGGCGATTTTGCCAAGACCGCCTCCCCCGATCCGATGGTCAGTGCTAAAACGGTCATCTTTAACATTGCTGATTTCAAAGTCATACCTATTTTTATCTTAATGTTTTATTGATCTAGGAAGTTCTTAACCTAACGCCCTATATTTGTTGCAATTTATGAATCAAAGCTGAATAGAGAAATTAAATTGGACAAAGCAAATCTCATATCTTCAAAAACAACTATTTTTTCAACTTCTACCGAGAAAATTTATTTTTATGCACTTGCCCTTATTCTGCCTAACCAAATATTTTTAATGAACCCTTTATGTCATTTTTATCTTTAAAACGCCGATTCGTCTTCTCTTCACACAAAGATAAATAAGCTTTTTTTTAGAGAATTCACATGGCCTTGATCTTAGAACCCAGAAATTCATAATAACCAACTGCTCACTAAATGTCTCTTTATGCAATCATCCTATTCTTTGTGCAATGTTTATCAACCCCACATTGTCCCAACTGAAACCAGAATAGTATTACCCTCAATTTCTACCCCATAAAAAAAACCCAGCATATGCTGGGTTTTTTCTCAATCCGATTTTACATCTGTGATTGAATATAATTTTGCAAGCCAATCAGTTCAATTAAACGCAACTGTTTTTCTAACCAGTAGGTATGGTCTTCTTCAGTATCTGACATTTGCTGGCGCAGCATATCACGGGTGATATAGTCACCTTTTTCTTCGCACAGCTTGATGCCTTGTGCCAGTTTTTCCCGCACATGGTATTCAAGTTTCAGATCGGCTTTCAGGCAGCTTACGACATCTTCACCAATCTCAACGTCATCGCGTTGCATGTTCGGTGTACCTTCAAGGAACAATACACGGCGGATAATCGCATCCGCATGCTGGGCTTCTTCCTGCATTTCATGGTCGATACGTTCAAAGATTTTGGTTAAACCCCAATCTTCATACATCCGAGAGTGAATCAAGTATTGGTCACGAGCAGCCAGTTCGCCACCGATCAACATATTTAAATAATCTACGACTTCTGGATTACCGCGCATTTGAATTACTCCCTGCCTTTATCTGGCTATTATGGAGAAACTCAAAAGATTTTGCAAAGCCTAACATTGGTTAAATATATGATTTTTATATAATTAAAATGAGAAGTACTTGCATTTACAGTTCGATCCAGACTAATTCCCATTTATAAAACAATACTTTGCACTGTCACGACTATTCACTTTAAGCAGAATCTGCCGGATAAATGCATCAGTTAAGATTTGTAAGTATTCATTAAAACCCGCAAGATTGCTTATTTTTGTATAAACATCACCGATTTGGCGTACTTAATGCATAAATTTCGCTTATCATTCAGACAAATTTAAAACAACAACGGTTTAAATATGACACATCCACATACAACAGCACCTGTTCTGGTCACCGGTGCATCGGGTTATATTGCCAGCTGGGTTATCCAGAAATTACTCACGCAAGGCTATACTGTACATGCCACGGTACGTGACCTGAACAAAAGCAAAAGCTTTGCCCATTTAGAAAAAATTGCCGAGAACAGTCCAGGCACCCTCAAATTATTTCAGGCCAATTTACTGAGCCCAGGTTCTTTTGATGCTGCCATGCAAGGCTGTGAAATTGTGTTTCATATGGCATCGCCCTTTGTGGTCACCAATTATAAGGATGCGGTCAAAGATATTATTGAACCTGCGATTTTAGGCACTGAAAATGTCCTGAAAAGCGTCAACCACACCGAATCCGTGAAACGTGTGATTGTTACCTCGAGTATTGCCTCTACTTATGGCGATGCCATTGATATTCTGCAAACTGAAAATAACAGTTTTGATGAATCACACTGGAATAGCACCAGTTCGGAAACTCATCAGCCTTATCCTTATTCCAAAGTCATGGCAGAACGTAAGGCTTGGGAAATGGCAGAAGCACAGGATCGCTGGCAGCTGGTCTGTATCAATCCAGCGCTGGTTTTTGGTAAATCCCTCACTCCCAATACCCAGTCTGGCAGTGTCGAAGTACTGCAACAGTTTGCCAATGGCATGACTTTGCTCGGCGTTCCACCGATGTGGAATGGCGTGGTCGATGTGCAGGATGTGGCCGAAGCGCATCTTCGTGCCGCGTTTAAGCCGGAGGCGCAAGGACGTTATATCATTTGCAGTGAAAGCCTGAGCCTGCTGGAAATGGGGCAGATTTTACGAGCACATTTTGGCAATAAGTTCCCCTTCCCGCGCAATCAGTTACCAAAGGCGGCCTTTAAACTGTTTGGACCATTGGCAGGTTTTAGTCCCAAGTTTGTGGAACTGAACATGGGTTATCCGATCTACTTCAATGCGCAAAAGAGTCAGGATGAACTGAGCATTCAGTATCGTCCGGTACAAGAAAGTCTGGTCGAGCATTTCCAGCAATTACTCGATGATGGCGTAGTCAAAAAATATATTCCTTAATCGTACTAGCTCAAACCTGATCTGACAGTTACCGATTTTTTTATTGTATCTGTCAGATTAAATTTGAGCGACTACACCGACTTATGCGCCCACAAGCTCACTATTCCTGCCTAAAAACAAGCTAAGCAGAAGTCCAACGCGCATTTTTCCACGCTTGCTGTTGCTTTGCATCTAGGAAAGTCCAAGCCACAAAACGACTCTCTTTTTGCCCCTGCGTCATTTTAATGGTTTTTAAATCCACTGCACCGCACTTACGCAAGGTATTTAACAGCATAGGCAATGTGGTTTTCTTAGAAACCAGTGTACTAAACCAAAGACATTGCTCAGCAAATTGTGTGCTCTCTTGTACCATCTGGCAAACAAAGCGTTCTTCTCCACCGTCACACCACAGCTCGTTCTTTTGTCCGCCAAAGTTTAACACCACTTTAGACCGATCAACCGGTTTGCCAAGTTTGCGTAATTTTTGCGTTGCTGTGGCATTTGCTTCATCTTGCGAAGCATGAAATGGTGGGTTACACAGGGTCAAATCAAAACGATCTGAAGGTTTAATCACGCCTTTGAAAATATTGCTCGGTGTCTTTTGCAATCGAATCTGAATCCCCTTTTTGAGATTTGGATTTGCCTCCACAATAAATTGAGCACTTTTAACCGATGCAGGATGAATGTCTGAGCCAACAAATTTCCAACCATAACTACGATGACCAATAATCGGATAAATACAGTTCGCGCCCACCCCAATATCTAATACGTGAACGGCGTGTCCTATTGGAATCTGACCTTTATTGCTATCACTCAACAAGTCCGCCAAATAGTGAATATAGTCGGCTCTACCCGGAATAGGTGGACAAAGATAATCTTGAGGAATATCCCAATATTGAATACTATAAAAATGCTTGAGCAATGCTTTATTGAGCATTTTCACAGCTTGAGGATCAGAAAAGTTGACTGAAAGATCGTTATATTGATTCGGGCTGACAAAAGGCGCAAGTTCCGGACAACTCTTGATTAACTGAGGAAAATCGTAACGACTGCGATGCAGATTTCGTGCATGTAATTGCGATTTTTGTTGCAGAAAAGATTTCTTTGCTTGAGCCATGTGTATGTCAATCATCAACGGGAGAACAGAATCAATAAGGCAGGATCTATACCTGCAAATGAATCGATATTGTACGTGAATTCAACTCACATTGCCGAACCCGTCCTTGTATTTGTCTATCCTCCCCCCTCTCATTCACCTATAGTTTTGAACTAGCAATAAAAAAGACACCTCAAGACTCATCATCCTTGGTGTCTTTTTTATTTGAGTCATTGTTTAGAACTGATTAGTCTTCGATTTGCCCATGCTCTTTCATCAAGGCAATAAACTGTTCTTCATTAATCACAGCTATCCCGAGCTTTTCTGCCTTGTCCAGTTTGGAACCGGCTTTTTCACCCGCCACCACACATTTGGTTTTGCTCGATACACTGCCGCTGACTCGCGCGCCTAATGCTTGAAGCAACTGAGTCGCTTCATCACGCCCCATGGTGCTTAATGTTCCGGTGACCACCCAACTTTCACCATTGAGTGGTTGGCGTGTTGGCGCAATGGGTGCATCCCAGTGAATGCCGGCAGCCAGTAAACGATCCAGAACTTCCAGATTATGCGGCGCCTGAAAGAAATCAATAATCCATTCTGCGGTAATATCCCCCACATCTGGCGTTTTTTTGAGTGCTTCGATATCCGCGATACGTAATGCATCCAAGGTCTGGAAATTATTGGCCAGCATGCGCGCTGTAGTTTCACCCACGCCACGAATACCGAGTGCATAAATAAAAGCGGCCAGTGTGGTTTTCTTACTGTTCTCAATAGAATCTATTAAATTCTGAACAGATTTTTCACCCATTTTTTCAATCTGTAGCAGCTGCTCACGATGTTCATGCAGGTGATAAATATCCGAGACATCTTTCAGCAGATTTAGATGCAGCAAAGATTCTGCCCAGCGATCGCCCAGACCCTCAATATCCATGGCTTTACGTGAAACAAAGTGACGAATCGCCTCAATACGCTGCGCTGCACAATACAGCCCACCCGAACAACGTGCCAAGGCTTCGCCTTCCGGCATCACCACCGGTGAATCACAGACTGGACATTGCTCAGGTAAATGCACTTCAACGGCATCCACCGGGCGGAATTCCGGCCAGACTTTTTCCACTTTAGGAATTACATCGCCACTGCGGTAAACACTGACCGTATCGCCAATGCGTACATCCAGACGGTGAATTTCACCAATATTATGCAGGGTCACATTGGATACCGTGACGCCGCCCACCGCCACCGGATTCAAACGTGCCACCGGTGTCAGAGTTCCGGTACGACCCACCTGCCAGTTAATATTTTCGACCGTGGTCAAGGCTGCAACTGCCGGAAATTTATAGGCCGTGGCCCAACGCGGCTCCCGGCTCAGAAAACCGAGTTGCTGCTGCTGTTTCAGGTCATTGACTTTAACCACCATGCCATCGATTTCTACACTGAGACTGGCACGTTCCTCAATAATCTGTTCATAGACTTTTTGCACGTCCTGAATACTGTCACAGATAAAGTGGCGCTCACCTACAGCAAAACCAAACTGACTCAGCCATTCCAGACTGTCCGACATGCTGCGTTGACCATGATGCGGTACACACTGCGCAATTCCATAAGCATAAAAAGCCAGTGGCCGTGATGCGGCAATATTCGGATCGAGCTGGCGCAAACTTCCTGCCGCGGCATTACGCGGGTTGGCAAAGGTCTTTTCACCTTTTGCTGCATTGGCGGCATTCAGTTTTTCAAAGCCCGATTTCGGCATCAATACTTCGCCGCGTACTTCCAGCAAATCGGGAATGATGCCATTTACTGCTGATAACAGCTTCGGCAGGTTACGAATGGTCCTGACATTCTGGGTAATATCTTCACCGGTTTCCCCGTCACCGCGGGTCACACCACGGGTCAATACACCATGCTCATACCACAGGGAAATGGCCAGCCCGTCAAATTTCAGTTCCACATCATATTCGATTTTTTGATTCGGCAAACGCTCTTCAATACGGCGGGCAAAAGCAAAAAGATCGTCCTGATGAAAGACATTGCCTAATGACAGCATCGGAATGGCGTGAGTAATGCTCACAAATTTTGAAAGTGCCTGCCCGCCGACTTTATCGGTCGGGCTATCCGGCTGGATCAGATCGGGATATTGTTGTTCTAAAGCTTTGAGCTGATGAAAGAGCTGATCATATTCACTGTCTTCAATGCTCGGTTGATCCATCACATAATAAGCATGATTATGCTTGGCAAGCAGTTGAATCAGTTGACGCATTTGCGCAATGACAGTGGCATCTTGGGTCATAATTTCACCATAAAAAAGGGCGGAAAATCCGCCCTGTAGAATATTCAGCTTTTGGCTATTATAAAAATTGCAGTCTACAGATTCAACTTGCAGATCGAACAAAACCACTTAAACTTCTGTAGGTTGACCCGCGCGATAATCAATCGCCTGATGGCGCCAGAATTCACGTAATTGTGGGGTAAGTTCCTGCTGGTTCTGATCGTAGACCAGACCATCGACTTCACGGGCAATTAACCGTGAAATACTGTCCATGGTATCAAAGGCATTTTGTACATCGCTATGCGGCAAAGCCAGGAAGAAGGCCAGACCTTTGACTTCCTGAGTCGAGAGAGTTTCCAGATCAAAACCTTCCATGCCGGTATCCGTCATTTGCAGTACCGAAAACAGCAGTTTTGAATCATCTTCACTATAGCGGTGGAAACAGGCCAGTTCGCCATAACGCAGACCATATTTCAACAAGACTTTCAGTGTTTTATCACCTGAAAGTACACGGCCTTGCGGATAGATATGCAAAGAAATAATCGTTTCAGCATTGGATAATGCACTTTCTTCATCCACTATTTTTTGCTCATGCAGATGGGCATCCAGAATACTGCTTTCATCATTAAATTCAGAAATTTCTGCTTTTTCGATGTTGCTGTTCAGACTAAATTCGACAGCGGTATCTTTATCTTCCGTCTGGTTATTTTCCGCTTCTACTTCGGCCGGCTTTTGCTCCACTGATGTTTCGGCTGGTTCTGTAGTTGCAGAGCTTGCCACCACTTCAGCTTCGGTCATTGGACTCGGCTCGACTGCTGCAGCTGTCTCAAGCACTGCTGGCTCAACCAAGGTCGGTTCAGGCTTGCGAAATGCCGAAGGTTTTTCAGGAGCCTTTTCTTCTACGCTCAGGCTCGGCTCTATACGTTGTGCCGGATCTGCGTTCTGCTTTGCCAGTTGCGATCGTACATGCCGAGGAATGACAGGGGTCTGGCTATCCGGATCGATATGCAGGTTAGCATCCAGTGAAGGGACTGCCTCTACAGGTTTTTTGAGCAGCATTCTGATGCCCAACAGCATGATGATAATTGCAATAACAATCCCGATAATGGTGGTGATTTCCATATTATACCTCCGCAGCTAAGCCGTATTCTTTTGCCTGTTCCAAATTTACTGTCACTAATTTTGAGGTTCCCGGTTCAGGCATGGTTACACCTAAAAGATCAGTCGCCATCATCATTGCAAGTTTGTTATGGGTAATATAAATAAATTGCACGTGTTCAGAAAGCTCTTTGACTAAATTACAAAAACGTCCCACATTGGCATCATCTAGCGGTGCATCGACTTCATCGAGTACACAAAAAGGTGCCGGATTTAAGCGAAAAATCGCGAATACCAGTGCCAATGCAGTTAAAGCCTTCTCCCCACCGGAGAGTAATGCCAAGGAGCTATTACGTTTACCCGGTGGTCGGGCCATCAGTTTTACACCCGATTGCCATCCATCTTCAAGACTTAAACTCGCCTCGCCCCCTTCAAATACTTTCGGGAACAGGTTTTGCAGTTCGGCATTGACTTGATCAAAAGTGTGCATAAACAGTTTGCGGGTTTCCTGATCAATACTTTTCATCGCAGCTTGTAGCTGTTCCACAGTATTTTCCAGATCCTGCATCTGGTGGCTCAGTTCCTCATAGCGTTTCGAGACTTCTTTATATTCTTCAGAAGCCGCCAGATTCACTGCACCGAGCTTATCGAACTGCACCTGAGCTTTTTCCAGTTTCGCCTGATGGGTTTTGACATCAATAGTTAAACCGCTGATGACTTCATGATTCAGTTCTTTTAATTGTTCTGAATAATGCTGCAAATCAGATTTGGCTGCCTGCCAGGCCAGACGTTTGGCTTCCAGTGCTGTACGCAGTTTTTCATCCTGCTGCTGGAAACTGTGACGCTGTTCAGTTAATTGCTGCTGTTTGCTCTGCACCTGATTTAATTCGATCTGCCAGTCGGCCCAGGTTTTTTGCAGCTTTTCAGTGATCTGCGCCTGTTCATTAAACTGGCTCTGTAAAGCAGGCAATTCCAGCTGTACCGGATCGACAAATTTCTTGGCTTGCTCGATTTGTAGATTAATTTGTTGATACTGTTCTATTAAAAATACCTGATCTTTTTCCAGCAATTCAATCTGCTGCTGACTCTGTACGCTTTGACGGCGCAGCAGTTCCAGTTCCTGCTGCGCTTGCTGGCTAAGCTGCTGCGAGTCATCTAACTGAGTGCTCAATGCTTCCAGCTGGAATTGCAGGGTTTTATAATTTGGTAGCGCTTGTTCCAGCTTGATATTCAAGGCATGCAGGTCAATTTCCAGATCGTCTTTCTGCATGGCATCTTCTTCAAGTTGCTCATCGAGTTGTTGCAGCTGATGCTGTAATTGCTGCTTCTGTAATGCGAAAGCCTGAGCACTACTTTGAACTTTGGCAATATTGACATCGAGTTGTTGCAGTTGCTTTTGTGTGTGCTTGTACTGCTCACTGATCGTTTGAATCTGGGTTTTTAACTCCTTCATCCGAAGATTCAGTTCAGGCAGTTGCTCTTCAGCCTGACTAAGTTGGCTATTCAGTGCTGATAACTGAAGCTCGATTTCCTCCAGACGGATACGATGACTCAATGCGCCCTGAGCGGCTTGGCTCGATTCATCATAATCCAGCGCAATCACCCAATCAGGCCCAACCTGATAGCCATCCAGACTGAGTAGGGTCTGACCTTGCAAAAGCCCAGTTTGAAGTTTCAAGGCTTGCGCTAATGAATCTACAACTGCAACCTGCTGCCACAGTGAATACTGTGGAGATTCAATCCAGTCGGCCAGACACACCGTATTGGCAATCTGAATTTTATCCTGTACAGCATATGGCTTTAACTGACGCGCCCGATCTTCAAGAAAGTTTTCACCCTCTGCCAGAATCTGGGCAGACAGCCATTTTGCCAGAAACTTTTCGATCAGCTTTGCTTGGTCTTTGCCTGCATCGTTGAGCTTAAGCACATGCATCAGCTGTAGTGCATCGGCCTTGGCATGTGGATTGGCTTTAATCAGTAATTGACTGAGGTTGTTCTGTTCTGAATGCAGCACCTGAATTTCAGATTTTAACTGCATCAAGCACTGCTGCTGTTCTGTCTGCTCGGTCTGAACTTGGGCCAATTGATCTTGCAATACAGTGCGTTGCGCTTCACATGTGAATAGCTGCTGTTCAATCTCAGTCTTGTCTTGTTGATATTGTTCCAACTCATCTTGTTGCGCTTGATGCTGAATCTGTATGCTCTGTTGCTGTACGGTCTGTTTTTGCTGTTCAATCCGCTCAATATTCTTGGCCAGTTGCTCGCTTTGAGCCAGCATCTGTAATTTACGCTGCTGCTGCTGTTCGACCTGAATTTTGATCTGGGCAAATTGTGCCGCGACTGTTGTATGTTGTGATTTGAGATCAGCCAGATTTTGGCTCTGCGCCTGATTCTGGCCATCTTGCTGCTGCAATTGTGCTTGCTGATCTTCAGCTTGCTGCTGCAAGGTATCAAGTTGCAGTTCAATCAATTGCAAACGCTCTTTGGTCTGGGCTTTTTGCTGTTCCAGCTTGACCAGACTGGTGGAATTTTGCTCGAGCAAAGACTGTTTTTGCTGCAAGGTCATTTCCAGTTCGGCCAGTTTCTTCTCGGCCTGTTGCCATTCACTTTGCAAAGGTGTGGATTGCTGAATCAGACGCTGAAACAGTTCACTGGTAGTTCCCAAATCATGTTCAACCGTGGTCAGTTCGGAACGCACCAGCTTAAAGTTTTCCCCGAGCGTATTCATCTCCACGGTATATTCTTGTTGCAAGCGCTGGCTTTGTTCACATTGAAAAGACAGGATTTCAATCTTGATGCTGCGGATCTGTGTTTCCAGTTGCTTATATTGAATCGCGCTTTCAGCCTGACGTTTCAGGGTTTTTAACTGAGATTTCAGTTCAGAGGCAATATCTTCCAGACGCGACAGGTTTTGCGTGGTGTGATCCAGATGCAGCATGGTTTCACGGCGCCGTGCCTGATAACGCGAAACCCCGGCAGCTTCTTCAATATAGACCCGCATTTCATCCGGTTTGGCATCGACCAGACGGTTAATCATGCCCTGTTCAATAATCGCGTAAGAACGTGGCCCCAGACCGGTGCCCAGAAAAATATCGGTAATGTCACGACGACGGCATTTGCTGCCATTCAGGAAATATTCAGACTTGCCATCGCGGTTGACCTGACGGCGGACTGCCAGTTCATTATAGGCATTATAAGCACCGCCCAGTTTGCCATAGGTATTGTCAAAGCGCAGTTCTACACTGGCCATACCCACCGGTTTACGCTTGGCAGTTCCGGTAAAAATCACGTCCTGCATGCTGCCACCACGCAGCTGGCGCGCACTGGACTCGCCCATGACCCAGCGTATGGCATCAATGACGTTGGATTTACCACACCCGTTCGGTCCCACCACCGCAGTACGATTATCTTTAAAATGTAAAGTGGTACTGTCGGCAAAAGATTTAAAGCCTGAAAGTTTTAAACTGCTTAAACGCATAGTGTCCTGATTTAACGTCGTGAGCGTCTGGCCCACGCGAGTTCAATTTGTTTCATCCGTGTCAGAGATTCCAACACAAGGTTGCGTAAGTGTCGACAAAAATCTTCCATAAATAAAGCGGCCTGATGGGTTTTTCGTATCAAAATTGCTTCAGTGACCAGTTTAAATAAGTCGAAAGATTCCTGTAACTCGCGTCTGGAAATATTCAGGGTCAGGAAATAGCTACGCCGCAAGCAAGGTAACAGTTCCTGATAGTAGCGCATCAGATAGGGATTTCCGACCATCTCATGTTGCTGGGCCATGCCCTGAAAGATCAGATCATAAAACTTTTCTGTATGTCCTTGGCGAGTTTCTGCTTCTAATTGTTCTAATAATAGCTGAATGCGCTCGGCTTCATGACTCCGCCAGGTTTCAGCCATACGATGCACCATCTGCCCCAGCAATAAAGAGGTAATATCAAATAGGGCACGCACCTGCAAGGCCGACATTTCCGAGACAATGGCACCGCGACGCGGATAAATTTCAATCAGCTGGGTGCGTTCCAGCAACAGCAGGGCTTCACGAACCGACCCTCGACTGACATCCAGCTCCGAGGCAATCCTGAGTTCCTGTATACGTTCGCCTTCGACCAATTCGCCGCGAATAATCTGTTCGCTAATGTGTTTGGCAATCTGCTCAGACAAACTGTGTGCTTGTTCTAATGGCATACCGTTCCTGTCTTTATTTTTATGGATACTGGTTCAGCCCATGATTTGGGCTATATTGCTATTAGACAGAATTTTTTCGATGAATACTGTGACATTGTCAGACAATCTTGTGTCTCTACAGCCAACTCAAGTTCATAAAAAAGGAGAATAGTGAACCATTCTCCTTAGGTGATACATCAGTTCAACCTAAAAACTTAAATCAGGCCATAAAACCTTGATAAATAAAATACAGGCCGACGGTGGTCAGTAAAGCCGCAAAACATTTTTTCAGTACTGCAGGTGAAAGTAAATGTGCCACTTTTGCACCGAGTTTGGCGGTAAAAAAACTCATCATGCTGATGCCAATAAAGGCATAAATATGGATATAGCCAATCGTATTTGGTACTGCGACCTGGGCCTGTTGACCAAACCAGATAAAGCCCAGTGCGCCTGCCACGGCAATCGGCAATCCACAAGCCGCAGAGGTCGCCACGGCTTTTTGCATCACGATGCCACAGCGATTCAAAAACGGGACTGTCAGACTACCGCCACCAATCCCAAAGATCGCCGATGCCACACCAATCCCACCGCCCGCAGCGAGTTGTACTGGGGTTGAAGGCAATTTTTTATTCGGATCGACCTGAACATTGGCGCCTTTAAACATTCTAAATGCCACCCAGACTGCAAAGAACCCGATCAACAGCTGCAAGCCTTGACCAGATAAATAGTCAGCAATCCCTGCGCCCAGGAAGGAACCAATAATCAAGCCGGGTGCCAGATTACGAAATACCGACCACAACACGGCACCTCTTTGATGATGCGCCATGACAGAACTGATCGAGGTGACAATAATGGTAGCCAGAGAAGTCCCCACCGCCATGTGCATAATCACGCTGGGATCGTACTGGAGCTGGGTAAAAACAATGTACAGAATCGGCACAATAATCAAACCACCACCAACCCCAAACAGGCCAGCGGTAAATCCTGCAATTGCACCAATCAATAAATATATGATTAACTCCATAACGATATTTACCACGTTTAGATTCAAATGGATGTAGAAACTCGTGAACTGCAACAACGATTAAGCGATGCAGGCCAGCTTCCGGAAGTATTGCTCATCAAACCGATTACCACATCGACCAATGACGATGTGCGGGAATTGGCAACCAAGGGGGTACAGCAGGTTCTGGTCTGCAGCCATGTGCAGACCCAAGGCCGTGGACAGCGCCAGCGTCAGTGGATTTCACCTGAAGGGAATATCTATTTAAGCACATTGCTGCATACACAAAAACCCATCGATGGCCGTTTGGCTCTGGAAATTGCGTTAAATATCCTGCAAATGCCCAGTCTACAAGGGCTGGACTTGCAAGTAAAATGGCCGAATGACCTGTATAGCGTCAAAGGCAAATGGGGCGGCATTCTGGTAGAACCGATTTCACCTACGCAGGTGGTGGTCGGGGTCGGGATCAACCTCAGCCCAATGTCTGCTGAGGTTCCCGAGCAGCAAGTGACCTCATTGAATGAGTTGGGCCTGCATCCGGGTTCACGCATTCAGCTGATTGCAGAACTGTATCTGGCGATTCAGCAAGCCGGACAATGGTTTAGTTATGGCAGCCAGAATCTGTCTGGTCGTTTCAATCGACATGCCGCTTTTATCCAAGAGAGGGTTGAATTTACCGATCTGCAAGGGCAATATTCAGGAAAATTTCTGGGTATTCAGGATGATGGCGCTGTTAAAATCGCAACTGAAACAGGTGTCCACATCTTTTACCAAGGTCAATTACGGCTCAAAAATAATCCTTGAACAGGCATAATCCATGAAGAAACTATGGCTAGATATTGGCAATACCCGACTCAAATACTGGATTACCGAACAAGATCAGATCATTGAACATGCAGCGGAATTACATTTACAATCCCCTGCCGATTTGTTACTTGGCCTGATCCAGCACTTTAAAACGCTGGATCTGGATCAGGTCGGATTGTCTTCGGTTCAGGACAAAACCAATAATGAGCGCATTCTTAGTATATTAGATGGTCTGCATATTCCAGTGATTTTTGCTCAGGTGCAGGCCCAATATGCTGGCCTGATTTGTGGCTATGATGAACCGGCACAACTGGGGATTGACCGCTGGCTACAGGTACTTGCTGTCGCGACCCAGCCTCATGAGAATTATTGTGTGATTAGTTGTGGTACAGCGCTGACCATTGACCTGATTCAAGGACAACAACATTTAGGCGGTTTTATTCTGCCAAATTTATATTTACAACGTGATGCACTGATTCAGAATACCAAAGGTATTAAAATTCCGGATGCCGCATTTTCTGAGCTCAATCCCGGACGCAATACCATCGATGCAGTACATCATGGCATTCTGCTCGGTCTGCTCAGCACCATTGAAAAAGTGCTGCATGATTTTCCGGCACAGCTGGTACTAACCGGTGGAGATGCTCCACTGTTTGCCCAACATCTTGAGCCGTATCAGCCGAGGATTGAACCTGATCTTCTGCTTAAAGGTTTGCAGCATTTTGCGGCTCATTTGCCAGATACAGTTTCATGATTTCTAGCAATTGAGGAAATTCGGTAAATCCATCACATTTGTTAAAATGTCCGGCTTTTTTAATCTCAAAAATTTGAGCATTTAAGCTGTGGGCCAGGCGCAAGGAAACCGGTGCAGGTACAAAAGGATCATTACTGGAGATCAGTATGACCGCGCGTTTATAGCTATACGGCAGGTTGTTCAGATCCAGTCGTGTCGCCTGCAGCATTTTATTCAGTTCCGACCAGGCCACCAGCGGTGTATCGAAAGCTGAAACCAGAATAACCCCGCCGATCTTGCGGTGCTGCTGGAGATAATGTTGCTGTAAAAAACTTAAAACACTGAGTCCACTCAGGCCATGGGCAACTAAAAAAGTATGCTCATCCAGGTGTGGAATATGCAGTTTCAGATTCTGCTGCCATTCTTCTAGATCAGGCTGAAAAGGATTGGCCAGCATAATCCGTTTTGAATCAACACCGACATTTTTGAGTTGGCGACTCAGCCACGGATACCAATGGTCATTTGAGGTGGCCTGATAATCAGGCACGATATAGACTTTATTGATTATATTTTTCATCGTGTTTTACTTATTATAATTGAGCACAAAGTGCTTTGGCAAAAACTACTATTAAACAGTCTGAAGATGAAATTCAAGTAACTTTTTGCATCCCATCTCAGACTCAATTTACAAATTGAACGAATCCAACAACCTGCTTAAGATTCAGCTTTAATCAGATAAGGCTCAATCACTTTCCAGAGTTCTGGCAGATCGGTACAGCCTTCTGAATCGATAAAATGTCCCTGATGCTTGGCACTCACCACAATCGCATCCAGACTGTCTGCCTGTTCCAGGCTAAATTCAGGCTCCACCCGATCATCGCCTTCAGAATAAATCACCACACGTTCTGCCACCTGCTGTTTAAGCAGATCAAAATCGATCTCAGCGGCATCAATAAACGGATTGACTTCATCTAAACGACCCAAGCGGCCATTAAATCCTGCGATCAATACCAATTGCTGAATCTTTTGCTGTTTTAATTCTCTGGATAAGTAATGCAATACAGCCACAGTTCCCAGGCTATGCCCGATAAAAATACTGTCTTCATCAATCCCCTCAATCTGCTCACGCATTTGCTGGTCCCACACCTCTAGCTTGGGTGTGGTCGATGGGTCAAGTCGCAGTACTTTTAAGCTGACATTTTCCTGTTGGGCTTTTTCCTGAATCCATGGAAACCAGTTTTCTTCAGGGCTTGCAGTATAACCATGGACGATGATCACTTGAGCCATTTTAAATTTCTCTTTGTTTTGTGCTGATGTTCCTGAGTCTGCCTGATTGGATTTTTATTTTGGGTAAGTAAATGTTGTTTTGTTTAAACCGGTTTTCTGATTGATACATAATAAAAAAGGCGCATTTCGCGCCTTTTTTAAATCAGAATCTTATTTCTTGTCATTGCCGCCGAACAGTGGACCCATGCCACCGCCGCCGCCAAACTGTTTCTGCAAACCACCGAGTGATTTCATCATTTTTGCCATACCTGACGGATTGGCAAATTTCTTCATCATCTTGGCCATTTGCGCATGTTGTTTAATCAACTTGTTGACTTCCGCCACTTCCATACCACAACCTGCTGCGATACGTTTTTTACGGCTTGGGTTCATCAAGTCTGGATTACGGCGCTCTTTGATGGTCATCGACTGGATAATCGCTTCCATTTTCTTGACCTGCTTTTCAGGATTGGCCTGGGCCAACGCATCTTGCAGACCGGCATTGCTCATGCCAGGAAGTTTGTCCAGGAAGCCCATCATGCCGCCCATCTTGTTCATCTGCTCAAACTGCATCAGCATATCTTCAAAGTTGAAGCTGCCGCCTTTTTGCAGTTTTTTCGCCATTTTTTCGGCTTTTTCTTTGTCGACCTTGCGCTCAAGTTCTTCGACCAAAGAAAGGACGTCACCCATACCCAAAATACGCTGTGCGATACGTTCAGGATGGAATGGCTCCAAGGCATCAAGCTTTTCGCCCATACCCAAGAATTTGATTGGCTTACCGGTAATGGCACGCACAGACAGTGCCGCACCACCGCGTGCATCACCATCGGTTTTGGTCAGGATCACACCGGTTAAAGGCAAGGCATCATTAAAAGCTTTGGCCGTATTCGCCGCATCCTGACCGGTCATGGCATCGACCACGAACAGGGTTTCAGTCGGGTTAATCGCCGCATGCAGCTCTTTAATTTCGTCCATCATGTCATTATCGACATGTAAACGACCGGCAGTATCGACAATTAACACATCAGCAAACTGGATTTTTGCCTGTTCAATCGCACGATTTACAATCGTAATCGGTTTTTCGTCTGCGCTAGATTCCAGGAAAATCGCACCGACTTCGCCTGCAACCGTTTGTAGTTGCTTGATCGCTGCGGGACGATAGACGTCGGCAGAAACCATTGCCACTTTTTTCTTTTGACGTTCTTGTAAAAAGCGTGCCAATTTTGCTGCAGTGGTGGTTTTACCTGCACCTTGCAGACCTGCCAGCAGGACAACGACCGGTGGTTTTGCGGCAAGGTCAAGGCTTTCATTGGCCGCGCCCATCATTTTGGTCAATTCGTCATGAACGATTTTGACAAAAGCCTGTCCAGGAGATAACTGAGTCATCACTTCCTGGCCCAATGCCTCTTCCTTAACTTTCGCGATGAATTCACGAGTTACAGGTAACGCAACATCGGCTTCAAGAAGCGCCATACGCACTTCACGTAACGTATCTTTAATATTGTCTTCGGTTAGCTGCCCTGAGCCAGTAACATTTCTTAAACTCTGCGTGAGTCGTTCTGTTAAGGTATCAAACATTGCAAAATCCGCTTAAAATAGCCATGAGCAAAAAATTGTTTCTTAAAATAGAAAATTTATGCATAGAATGCTATAGGATACTGTAGTTCGCAGCGAATTTATATAAATGAATATTCATCACCCTTAAAAAGGTTTGACATGGTTAGCCTCCCCTTGGTTTATACGATCTTAGCATTAGTCGCTTATACCGCTTCATTCTGGTATCTGTTCATTCATTTAATGTCTAAACGTAGCCCCAATCAATGGTTTGTCGGCTTAACCGCGCTGCTCGGACTAGTATTGCACGCGCTGGTTTTATATGGCGATATGCGTACTCCGATTGGCATCAATTATGATGTCTTTGCCCTGTTTTCCTTTACTTCGGGCTTGATGCTGTTACTCAGTATTATTTACAGTACATATCGTCCAATTATCGCCTTGAATCTGATTGGTATTCCCGTGGCCGCCACGGGTCTAATTCTCGGCTTTGTCTTTACCCAGCCGGCTAAAATCATTAGCCAAAATTCTCTGGGCCTGGACATTCATATTATTTTGTCTTTGTCTGCCTACGCCGTATTGCTGATGGCCACCATTCAGGCTGTGATTTTGCGTTTGCAGGATCGTGAACTCAAGAAAAAGCAAAAACGCCGGGTCTGGGTCAGCCTGTTACCGTCTTATCAGGACATGGAATCACTGCTCTTTGATATGCTGATGACCGGTTTCGTCTTATTGACGCTTGCTTTAGGCTTTGGCTTTTTTACCATTGATAATTTCTTTGCCCAGCATCTGGCACATAAAACAGCCTTTAGTATTATTTCCTGGCTGGTTTACGGTTCACTGTTAATCGGGCACTGGAAGTTTGGCTGGCGTGGCCAGAAAGCCGTACGCTTTACCCTGCTCGGCTTTGGCTTGCTGGCACTGGGTTTTATTGGGTCTAAATTTGTGCTGGAAATGATCTTGGGGCGATAATTCTGAGCCTTGAAATATTCAATTCATTGTTCAATGAAAAGGCTTTAGCTTGAGTATTCTTTAAAGGATTATACGCCCCGCACGCACTGATAATGGCCAGCGAATCACTCTAGGCAATTCTGGATCTTCCCATTCTGGCAATAAGGCATCTGCCAGTACATTCAGTGGATTATGTCCGAGTGCTTGAGTTGCTGCTTTCACGGCTGACCAGGTACTCATATAAACAATCAGCTGATAAAAATTCCACTCCACCTCAAGCATAAGTGGTGAAATTGAAATTTCCTGAAATGGAAATGGTAGATTTTTATATCCTTCATCTACATGGCGACCATTCAGGCCGTGATCTTGCGGCTTCAGGATCGTGAGCTCAAAAAGAAGCAAAAACGCCGGGTCTGGGTCAGTTTATTACCTTCTTATCAGGACATGGAATCATTGCTCTTTGATATGCTGATGACCGGTTTTGTTTTACTTACGCTCGCTTTAAGCTTTGGCTTTTTCACCATCGATAATTTCTTCGCCCAACATCTGGCACATAAAACTGCGTTCAGTATTATTTCCTGGCTGGTTTACGGTTCACTATTAATCGGACACTGGAAGTTTGGCTGGCGTGGCCAGAAAGCCGTACGCTTTACCCTGCTCGGCTTTGGCTTGCTGGCACTGGGTTTTATTGGTTCTAAATTCGTGCTGGAAATGATTTTGGTACGTTAACATACGCTAACCTAAAGCCCACACTACGTTTGAGTGCCGTCATCAAAATGTCATATTCAAAAATTATGGTTAAAGTGCATTAAAAATACACCAAGGATCATGATGATAAAATTACTTTCAGGTTTAGCACTACTTTGTTTATCCAGCGCAAGTTTCGCAGATTATCACTGTCACGGTAGCATTAAAGATCGCACGATTGATGACAATGTCAGTATCAGCCAAAACTGTCAGATTGATAATGCCACCATTAAAGGCAATGTCATGTTGTATCAGGGTGCTCAAACAGTAATTTCAAATACTGCGATTGATGGCAATCTGGAATCGAAAGGACGTTTTAGCTCGGTTCTGGCACAACATAATCGGATTGACGGCAATATCCAGCTAGAAGGCGGTCAGACGATTCAGCTCACTGCCAATCAGGTAGAGGGTGACATCCAGCTGAAAAAGAATACCCAAAAAATTACTGTAAATGACAATGTGGTTGACGGTAATTTGCAATGCGAATCCAACCGCATTCAACCGATCGGTGGCAATAACCGGGTCAATGGTGACAAAGAAGGTCAATGTCGCCGTTTATAATTTTTATAAATGAAATAAAAAACTTGGCTGATACGATCATCAGCCAAGTGCTAAATTAATGATTCTTTTTAATTTGATATTCCGCATCAAAGGCCTGATAGTTCAGGCGATCTGCTGAATCTTCAGACAATGGTTCAACTTCCTGCATCGAAGAAAGACAGCGTTCTGTCAGCTGAATATATTCCTGCGTTCCCTTGCTTTTCCAGGCGATTTCTTTGGCGTCCAAGGGACGAATGACCCGCGCCGGACTACCGAGCACCAGTGAATTTTCCGGGATCTGGGCTTTAGCTTTAACCGTGCTATTGGCACCGATAATGGTATTTCCACCAATTTCGGCTTCATCCAGAATCACGCTGTTCATGCCCACCAGTACATTTTTGCGAATGATACAACCATGTAAAATCGCGCCATGTCCGATATGGCCATATTCTTCGACCAGCGTGACGCTACCGGGAAAGCCATGGATGGTACAGGAATCCTGAACATTGGCATTTTTTTGGATGTGAATCCCGCCAAAGTCGGCTCTCAAGGTGGCAAAAGGGCCGATATACACACCCTCTTCAATGACCACATCCCCAATCAAGACGGCTTGCGGATGCACATAAGCACGAGGGCTGACCACAGGAATCACACCATCAATGGCATAACACGGCATTATTTTATTCCTTTAAAAATGCAGAATTAGATTAGCTGACGGCTTCGAGTCGCAAACCACCAAAACGTTTATAAAATTGTGGATGTACCGGCGGCATCGAACCTTCCGAAGTTCGGGCGATCTCCATAAAGAACTCATCCCCTGCCGCAACCACGGTTTGATATAAATTACTGCTCAGATTACGGGCATTCAGGGAAAGCCAGTTGGATGGCAATAATTCAAAAGGCAGATTTGGATCTTTTAATAAAATCCGGCGGAATTGATGAATCAGTAAAATACGCAACTGAAATGCCTGTAGCGGATCTAGCTCATCTTCCTGTTCCACCAGATGAAAAAATTCCCGAAAATCGGTGATAAATTTTTCATAACGCTGATGTAATTCCTGCACCGGCCAGTTGGTAGCAACCATGCGCTTCACAGTTGGATAAGATTCCTGCCAGAGCTGTAAGGTTTCGGCTTTAAACACCACCACCTGATCGGTCATTTTCAAATTCAGCAGCAGGTTTTGCAGTTTCTGGTGGTCACAGCCCGGATAGGCCATAACATTGGTGGCGATATTGGCAAAGCCCAGCCATTCCAGTTCTTTTTTCAGAATCAGTTTATTGTCCAGTTCCACTGAACTGAGCAGCACCAGATCCCATTTCTGATCCCATTCCTGATGGCTAAAACTATAAATCTTTTGGTCAGCCATAATAAAACGCTGGCGGCTGCTTTCGGTCACGCGGTAATAACTGGTACGGCCAATTTTTTCAGACATCAGCCAGCCATTTTGGACCAGACGGAATACAGCGGTCCGTACCGATCGTTCATTAAATCCGAAGACATCCATAAGCTGAATCAGGCTGGCCAGACTGATAATCCCACCGCGGTGAAAAATACAGTCACCGAAGATGGTCATGATTAATGAGGTTCCGCTGAGTGCTTCAGTTTGAATAAAGTCATCAATTATTTGTTTTAATTTCGGATTCATTGCGTTTAACTTTACCTTATAGAAACTGGATGATAGACCATTTGGCTATCATCCAATAGTACTTCATGCAGACTTGCGGATATCAAAAACGCGCTGTGCCTTACCTTCAGAGCGTGGCAGACTTCCTTCAGGCAACACTTCGACACTTACCGTGATTCCGACCATGGTTTTAATCTGGCCCTTAAGCTGAGTTGCCAGCTGGTGCGCCATAATGTCACTGCTATCTTTACGCATTTCGGTACGGATATGCAATGTATCCAGATGTCCCTGTTTGCAAATCTGGATTTGGTAGTTCGGAATCAGTTGCTGGATCTGTAAAATCTGCTCTTCAATCTGCGATGGGAAGACATTGACCCCACGGATAATCATCATGTCATCACTACGGCCGACAATCTTGTCCATACGGCGCATGGTACGTGCCGTGCCTGGCAATAAACGGGTCAGGTCGCGGGTACGGTAACGGATCACCGGCATGCCTTCTTTGGTAATAGTGGTAAATACCAGTTCACCTAGCTCACCGTCTGCCAGCACTTCGCCAGTTTCAGGATGAATGATTTCAGGATAAAAATGATCTTCCCAAATGGTTGGGCCATCTTTGGATTCGAGACATTCCATTGCAACACCTGGCCCCATCACTTCAGATAAACCATAAATATCCAGCGCATCAATGCCTAGACGCTCTTCAATTTCCTTGCGCATTTCATTGGTCCATGGTTCTGCACCAAAGACGCCGGTTTTAATTGAACAGTTTTTGGCTGTGCCAAATTTCTTCTCAAGCGCTTCAATAATATTCAGGCAGTAAGAGGGCGTGACCATCAGTGCTGTCGGTTTAAAGTCATGAATCAGTTGTGCCTGTTTATCGGTTTGTCCGCCAGACATTGGGATCACGGTTGCACCCAAGCGTTCAACGCCATAATGCGCGCCTAGACCGCCCGTAAACAGACCATAACCATAAGACACCTGAATGATATCTTTACTGCTCAAACCGGCTGCACGCAGGGAACGCGCCACCACGTCAGACCAGACATTAATATCATTCTGGGTATAACCAACTACGGTCGGCTGACCGGTGGTGCCAGAAGATGCGTGCACACGTACAATCTGTTCCTGTGGCACAGCGAACATGCCAAACGGATAGTTATCACGTAAATCCTGTTTGGTGGTAAACGGGAATTTAGCCAGGTCTTCCAGAGAGTTAAAATCGTCTGGATGCACGCCAGCATCATCAAATTTCTTTTTATAAACCGGACTGTTCTGATAAGCATGTTGCAAAGTCTTTTTCATACGCTGTAGCTGGACACTGCGTAACTCATCAACCGATACTTTTTCAATTTTTTCCATTGCATTGTTATTCATATTCTTACTCCTGACGCAGTCTTCCTGACCACGGTTTAATTCATTGATTGAATGATGTGTTTAATCCATATTTTCTAAAACCAGTGCAACACCTTGACCAACACCGACACACATAGTGCAGAGTGCATATTTTCCATTACGACGTTTCAGTTCTTTCATGGCCGTGATCACCAGACGGGTGCCACTCATACCTAAAGGATGGCCTAAGGCAATAGCACCACCATTCGGGTTGATTCTGGAATCATCGTCTTGCAAGCCGAGTTCACGAATCACAGCCAGCGATTGCGCTGCGAATGCTTCATTCAGCTCAATCACGTCCATCTGCTCCAGACTCAGGCCAGTCTGTTTCAGCACTTTCTGTACCGCTGGCACCGGCCCAATACCCATATATTTAGCTTCGACACCGGCGCTGGCCATCCCGATCACTTTAGCTTTCGGGCTCAAACCATACTGCTCGGCAAACTGCTGATTCCCAAGTAATACGCAAGCCGCCCCGTCATTGACACCCGAAGCATTGCCAGCGGTGACTGAGCCGCCTTCTTTACGAAATGGGGTTTTTAAGGCGGCCAGATTATCCAGCGTCGTCTCTGCGCGCGGATGCTCATCTTGGGAAATGGTCAGAGTGCTTTTCTTCGGACCTTTGACCTCTACTGGCAGAATTTCTTCGGCAAAAATACCCTTCTGCTGGGCTACTGCGGTTTTCTGTTGGCTGTGATAGGCAAACAGGTCCTGGTCTGCACGGCTAATCTGATACTTTTCAGCGACGTTTTCGGCCGTTTCCGGCATGCTGTCAACGCCAAACTGTGCTTTAAATTTTGGGTTGATAAAACGCCAGCCAATTGTCGTATCATAAATTTCAGGGGTACGGCTAAAGGCAGTTGTAGGTTTGGATTGCACGAAAGGCGCTCGGCTCATGGATTCTACGCCACCCGCCAAAATAAACTGTGCTTCACCCGATTTGATGGCACGGGCTGCAATTCCAATGGCATCCAGACCTGAAGCACATAAACGGTTTATGGTGAGTGCTGGAACAGATTCAGGCAACCCTGCGAGTAAAGCAGCCATACGCGCCACGTTGCGGTTATCTTCACCGGCCTGATTGGCACAGCCTAGGATCACTTCATCCAGTTCTGCCCATGGCAAGGTAGGATGCTGATCTTTCAGATATTGAATCGGTAGCGCTGCCAGATCATCAGCACGAATGCTGCTCAGTCCACCGGCATAGCGTCCGATCGGGGTGCGAATTCCAGCAAAAATATAAACCTGTTCCATGATTCTTCCTTTTAGCCAGCAACGCGTAATGGTTGCTGCTGAGTTTTCTGTGCATGTCCCTGCACCGCTTTCTTTGCTAAATATATACTAGTTCTATAGCGGTCTTCACCATAAATACGATACATATTTTCTAAAATTTTTAAAATTGTGTAATATCCAATTTTATCTGCCCATTCGAATGGACCACAAGGATAATTCACGCCATATTTCATAGCAGAATCAATATCTTGTTCTAATGCAATATCATGCAATACCGCTTCACAAGCTTCATTCACTAACATGGCAATACTACGTATAACATAAAGACCTGGATGATCCTTAGACCAAATAGGTATCATATCCATACCTATGAGGAATAGCTCCACTGCCTGGCGCTGTTCAGCACTACACGCAGGCGATGCAACGACTGGAATCGCTTGGGCATTTGTCCAATCTGCATGCCAGTCCATCAACACCACAGACTCATGCGGATAAGCCAGTTCAACCGACTCGCCGAGCGATAATCGCAGGGAAAGATCACCAATCAGGATTTCATTCTGTTCTGCCGCCTGAAAACTCAGCTCTACATGAGAGGCCTGTTTTAAACGTTCAATCAGTGCTGCTGAGTGCAGCCATTCACCTTTTACCGTGACTTTGAGCTTATTCAGCGACTTGGCATAACACACTGGCAATTCATATACAGGTGCAGGCTTGGACTGCGTGTAATCATAAAAACCCTGACCAGACTTGCGGCCATAACAGCCGGCATCGACCAGCTCTTTTTGAATCAAGGATGGGCGGTAGCGTGGTTCATAGAAAAATTCCTGATAGACACTTTGCGTGACCGAGAAATTCACATCCTGCCCAATCAGATCTGTAAGTTCACACGGCCCCATGGCAAAACGGCCACATTCGCGCATGATGTAATCGAGCTGTTCCGGGGTGGTGGCATTTTCCTGCAAGGCACGAAAGGCCTCGGCATAATAAGGTCGTGCGACACGATTGACGATAAAACCGGGGGTCGATTTGGCTCGCACCGGAACCTTGTTCCAGTCCTTCATCAGATCAAATACTGCATCGGCAATCGCTGCTGAGGTTTTCAGTCCGCGGATAATCTCGACCAGTTTCATCACCGGCGCCGGATTAAAGAAATGCAGACCAATCACTCGCTCTGGATGTGGAATCGCCGAGGCAATGGCGGTAATGGAAATCGAAGAAGTATTGGACGCAAAAATCGTCTGTTCCGGGCAAATGGTATCCAGCTGTTGAAACAGGTTTTGTTTGACTTCTTTCTTCTCTACAATGGCTTCAATAATTAAGCCCGCATCGGCAAGCTGCTGAATATCCTCTGCCACAATCAGATTGGCGAAAGTACTTTCCAGCAATTGCTGGGTCATTTTGCCATTCTGTACGCGCTTACTGAGCTGTGCCTCTAAAGCAGTTAAGGCACTCTGAACTTTGCTGCGATCGAGGTCAAACACATAAGTCGGATGCCCGTGCATGGCCGCCAGTTGCGCAATCCCGATGCCCATGGTTCCAGCACCGACCACAGCAACTTTGACTTGCTCTAAATTGATCTGTTGCATGATTTAGCATCCTTTATATTCAGGGGTACGTTTCTGCATAAAGGCTTGTACACCTTCTTTATAATCGCTTGAACGTCCAGCCAGACGTTGCAGGTCACGCTCCAGAATGAGCTGCTCATCCAGATTATTGTCGGCTGCGGCATGAATGGCTTTTTTGATTAGTGACAGGCCATAAGTCGGTTGCTTGGCCAAATGCTCGGCCAGTTTTTTCGCTTCCACTTGCAGTTGCTCATCTTCAACCATCTGCCAGATCATGCCGAGCTGTACTGCGCGCTCAGCCGGAATTTTATCACCGAGCATCGCCAGACCCATTGCCTGAGCACGCCCGACCAGACGCGGCAGGAACCAGGTACCGCCTGAATCTGGCACTAAGCCAAGACGGCAGAAGGCCTGAATAAAGGAAGCAGATTTTGCTGCCACTACAATGTCACACGCCAAGGCGATATTGGCGCCTGCCCCTGCCGCCACACCATTTACCGCACAAATCACCGGTTTTGGCATTTCAGTAATCAGTTTGATTAAAGGGTTGTAATATTTTTCAATCGACAGACCTAAGTCCGGTGCATCGGCATTTGGATCGACCACACGATCATTCAAATCCTGACCGGCACAGAAACCACGGCCTTCAGCTGAAATCACTACGGCACGAATCTGGCTGTCTTTGGCCCAGGCCTTGATGACCTTGGAGACTTCCTGATGCATGGTTTCATTAAAGCTGTTGAGCTGTTTTGGACGGTTAAAGGTCAGGTAGCCCACTGCATTTTTTTCTTCGACAATAATTGTTTGATAATCCATTACACACCTCTAAATTCTGGTTTTCTTTTTTGTAAAAATGCATTGATGCCTTCCTGGCGATCTTGGGTCGCCGCCAACCAGACAAAATGCTGACGTTCCAATTTCAATCCCTGACTTAAAGTCACTTCATGAATCGACTTTAAAGATTGCTTGATGGCGCGAATGGCCAGCGGTGCCTGCTTGGCAATTTTTTCTGCCAGTTCCAGTGCGTATTGCACGGTCAGTCCTGCCGGACAGATCTGGCTGCTAATGCCATGTTGCAATGCAGTCTGTGCCGAAATCATTTCACCGGTCATGGCCCAGCGCATCGTCAATTGCTGACCCACCAGGCGGGCCAGGCGCTGTGTTCCACCCGCACCCGGCAGCATGCCCAATCCAATTTCAGGCAAGGCAAACTGGGCATTTTCACCCGTTAAAATCATGTCACCATGCAAAGCCAACTCCAAACCTGCACCAAGGGCATAACCATTCACGGCCATGATTAAAGGCTTGGAGAATTCATCAATTTTTTTCCACAGCAGTGGGCGCTGATCTTGCTGAATGCTGACTACATCAAGCTGCACCAGTTCATTCAGATCGGCACCGGCAGCAAAGCATTGCGTATTTCCGGTGATGACCACGGCTTTCACAGCAGCATCTGTTTCCAAGTCTTGTAAACAGGCTGCAATGTATTGCAAGGTGGCATTGTTTAAGGCATTACGCTTTTCCGGGCGATTCAGCTCAATCAGTACTACACCTGGCTTGGGTGAGCTGGTTTTAATGTAGGTCATCCTTGAACTCCTGCTGTTCTCAGTGCTGTAAATTCAGCTTTTATTCATCAAAACTCAGACGTACATTGGCTGTGGTCGGACGTGCCTGACAGCTCAGCACATAACCTTTCTGGATTTCGTCTTCTTCCAGGCTGTAGTTGACTGCCATTTCGACCTGACCTTCCAGCACCTTACATTTACAAGTCGCACAAACACCGCCCTTACAGGCATAAGGTAAGTCCGCTCCGGCACGTAGCGCAGCATCTAAAATACTGTCATCCTGTTTGGAGACTTCCACAATCAACTCGCGACCATCGAGGATGATATTGACGCGTTCTTCACTGCGGCTTTCCATCTGCTGTGCGGTTGCTCGTGGTGCAGTACCGGTATTAAAACGTTCGGTATGAATCTTGCTGCGCTGAATTCCCCAAGTCGGTAATACAGTTTCCACCGCCGTCATCATTTCTTCAGGGCCACAGGCAAAACAGTGATCGGCTTCAGCAGAAATCAGATTGGCCTGAAACAGCTGCTGCAATTTATCTGCGTTGATACGCCCGTTAAAAATCTCGCTATCATTCAATTCACGGGAAAAAATATTTACCAGTTGCAGACGCTCTTTAAAACGATCTTTCAGATCCATGATCTGTTCAGAAAACATGGTCTGTTTCCAAGAACGATTGCCATAGACCAAAGTAAATGTGGCTTCCGACTGACGGTTTAAAACCGACTTCACAATGGATAAGATCGGGGTAATGCCACTGCCTGCTGCAAAACCTAAATAATGTTGACCGCCTGCCTTGGCTGCTTTTTGAAAGAACACCCCTTGCGGCGGCATCACTTCTAAGACATCGCCTGCTTTCAAATGATCATTGGCCCAAGTCGAGAACTGACCCTGATCAATTTTTTTAATCGCAATACTCATATCTTCCTGAGTATCACTGCAGATTGAGTAACAGCGGCGCAGCTCGCCGTCATCGCTTAAATGGCGGATGGTGAGATGCTGACCTGGCTGATATTGGAAAGCATCAAACTGCTCAGGTGCGAGATCAAAGGCAATGCAGATCGCCTGCTCGGTTTGTGGCTGAATCGATTTAATGGTTAATGGTATAAATTGGCTCATGGCAAAATCCTTCTTTTAGGTGGCGGTGTTCAGGCTTGTTATTGGTTTACCCTGCCCACCGCGCAATCGTTACAATTAAATACATTTGAAATAGTCAAAAGTTTCTAAGCAGTCCCGACATTGATATAAAGCTTTACAGGCGGTCGAACCAAATTCACTTAATAATTTGCTGTTATTACTTAAGCACTGTGGACAGGTAATGCCATCTGTTAAAGCGACATGCGTGCCGCAGCTATGTGACTGGCCTTGCGGCGGGGCAATACCATACTGCTGTAATTTGTGTTTGCCCGATTCACTCATCCAGTCCGTGGTCCAAGCTTCAGACAGATCGACAATCACTTTGACTGGCGTCAAACCGTTCGCCTCGAAAGCCTGGGTAATTTCTGCTTTTAATAAATCCGTGGCCGGACAGCCGCTATAGGTCGGCGTGAGTCGCACCACAATTTCATCCTGCTGATTCAGCTCGACGCCACGAATCATGCCCAGATCAATCACCGATAATACTGGAATCTCTGGATCAGAAACCTGCTGCAAAACGTCCCAACATTGATCTTCTACGTGTCTAATCAGATTCATGCGACTCACTCCCTGTGATTGTGCCGAATTACCAGTTCATGTTTGGATATGAGCGCTGCATATATTGCAGTTCGGCCAAAACAAAACCGAGATGCTCTGTATGTAAACCCTGTTTAGCCCCACTCCGATAAGCACCCAGCTCTGGTAGGGTGAGTTCAAATCGAGTTAACTCGGCTGTAATTGTTTCCAGCCACTGGACTTTTAAGTTTTCAATATTCGGAATTACACCGGTATCGACTAGTTGTTTTTCAGCTGCCGTCAGGACAAAAAGCTCTTCGGTAAAACGCCATAACTGGTTTAAACCTTGCTGGGTTTTCTCGTGGGCTTCTGCTGTACCTAAACTTAGGCGCTCCATCCAGGTGGTTGAAAAACGCTGGTGATATTTCACTTCTTTGAGTGATTTCACTGCAAAAGCCGCCAACTCAGCATGCTGACTTTGACTTAAGACGCTAAACAATAAAGCGTGGTAGTGATCCATCAACCACTGGCGCACCAGGGTCTGGGCAAAGTCACCATTCGGCTGTTCACACAGCAGCAAATTACGGTATTCACGTTCGGTACGGAAATAAGCCAGCTTGTCTTCATCACGGCCCTGTCCTTCCACTTCACCCGCCAGACTGAGGGCAGTACGTGCCTGACCCAATAAATCCAGTCCGATATTGGCTAAGGCAATATCCAGCTCCAGTTCAGGTGCATGACCACACCACTCTGCCAAACGATGAGACAGGATCAGTTGACTGTCACCCACATGTAAAAGAAATTCTGCCAATACTTGATTTGTCATATTCTTCACCTTTCCCTTTACATATGCTCGATGCCAGCTGGAATGTTATAAAAGGTTGGATGGCGATAAACCTTGTCCAAAGCGGGTTCAAAAAATTCTGCTTTTTCATCTGGCTGTGAAGAGGTAATCAATTCAGATTTCACCACCCAGATACTGATCCCTTCATTGCGGCGGGTATATACATCGCGGGCATTTTGTAGTGCGACTTCCTCATCCGGTGCACGCAGGCTGCCGACATGACGGTGACTTAGACCCTGTTTACTACGCACAAACACTTCATAAAGTGACCAGTTATTTTTGTTATTCATGAGCAAATTTCCTTATATTGATCAAACTATTTTTTAAGCAACTTTTTGTGCTGCTGACTGTTGCTGCTGTTTCTGCGCATAGACTGCTGCTGAATCACGTACCCACTTGCCGCCTTCCCAGGCTTTGCGACGTGCTTCGATACGCTCATGGTTACACGGTCCCTTGCCTGCAAGAATCGCAAAAAACTCATCCCAATTGATTTCACCAAATTCGTAATGTCCGGTTGCTTCATTGAATTTGAGGTCTGGATCTGGAACGGTTAAACCCAGCTGTAAGACTTGCGATACGGTGTTATCGACAAATTTCTGACGTAGCTCATCGTTGCTGAATAATTTAATTTTCCACTGCATGCTTTGTGCACTGTTCGGTGAATTATCATCACTTGGACCAAACATCATCAGTGCCGGCCACCAGAAACGGTTCACGGCATCCTGTGCCATCTGCTTTTGTTCCGGCGTACCATTGGCCAGTTCCATCATGGCTTCAAAGCCCTGACGCTGATGGAAACTTTCTTCTTTACACACACGCACCATGGCACGTGCATAAGGACCATAAGACGTACGGCACAGCGCAACCTGATTGACAATTGCTGCACCATCCACCAGCCAGCCAATCGCGGCAACATCGGCCCAGCTCAGGGTTGGATAGTTAAAAATTGAAGAATATTTCATGCGACCGGCAATCAGTTTATCCATCATGTCGTCACGATCCGCACCCAGGGTTTCTGCAGCACTGTACAGATACAACGCATGACCGGCTTCATCCTGAACTTTTGCCATCAGCACGGCTTTACGTTTTAAGGTCGGTGCACGGGTAATCCAGTTGCCTTCCGGCAACATCCCCACCACTTCAGAGTGTGCATGCTGACCAATCTGACGAATTAAAGTTTTACGATAAGCCTCCGGCATCCAGTCCTTCGGCTCGATGGAAATATCCTTTTCAATCTTTTGATCAAAGATTTGTTGTTGATTATTCATTGTTCCCTCACTTATCCCAAGTGTTGATACACTCAAATTAAAACGATACAAAATTAAAATCAATATCTATTTGTTTGTATCATTTAATTTTTATTGCTTACTTTTAATAAATAATTGTTTTATATAGTTTAATATTTTTTATTTTATTCTTAATCATTTTTAAACACAGATTTATGATTGACATTTTCACTTTTTCAACACAAATTATGAAACATCAAAATTAAAATACATCTCAAAACGTATCATAAATGGAGTTTTTACCATGTTAGAGTTAGACAGCAACTCAAGCACAATGGATTATCAATATACTGAATCAACTCATAATCCTATTGCCATCAAAAGCTTAGCTTCACTGGTGTACGGCCAGGAATACACAGCGCAAGCCGATTTACGTACGGTTTATCATGCCATTAGCGGTGAAGCGGTTTATCAGGTCGGCAGTCAGGGCATCGATACCCAAGCTGTAGTCAAGTATGCCAAACAAAAAGGCGCGACTATCGCCACATGGACCTTCCATCAACGTGCCAATGCACTGAAGCAAGTGGCACAGTATTTGATGGAGCGCAAAGAAGACTTTTATGAACTTGCCAAGGCGACCGGCTGTACCCGTAAAGATGCCTGGATTGATATTGAAGGCGGGATTGGCACCTTATATGCCTATTCGAGTTTGGTGCGTCGTGAACTGAGTGATGAAACAGCATGGGTCGAAGATGCCTGGATTCCTCTTTCTAAGCAAGGTAGCTTTGGCGCGAAACATATTCTGACGCCGAAAGCCGGTGTTGCCGTGCATATCAATGCCTTTAACTTTCCAATCTGGGGCATGCTGGAGAAAATCGCACCTACACTGTTGGCAGGCGTACCCTGTATTGTCAAACCGGCGACCGAAGGTGCCGAGCTGACCCATGCCGTGGTCAAAGCCATTCATGAAAGCGGTTTCTTGCCAGAAGGTTCATTGCAGCTCATTTGCGGACAGGTTTATGATTTGTTTGATTATTTAAATCCTCAGGATACGGTCACCTTTACCGGTTCTGCATCAACCGGGCAAAAACTGCGTTCGCATCCACACTTAAATGCCTACTCGATTCCATTCACCATGGAAGCAGACTCGGTCAACAGTGCAATTTTGACGGCGCAAGCCAATGATGAAACGATTGATTTATTTGTCCGTGAAGTTTTCCGTGAAATGACCTCTAAAGCCGGACAAAAATGTACCGCAATTCGTCGTGCGTTCATTCCGGCTGAACTTTTGGACACCGTACAAAGTCGCCTGATTGAAAAATTGAAAAAAGTGGTTGTCGGTGACCCTGCTCAAGAAGGTGTCAGCATGGGCGCTTTGGCCAGCGTCAAACAGAAACATGATGTCGCGGCAAAAGTTGAACAGCTCAGCCAGGATGCAGAGATCGTATTCGGTAGCCACTTGCGTCAGGACTTTAAGATTCAAGTACAAAGCGCTGAAAAGTCTGCATGCTATCCACCGACAGTTTTGGTATGCAAAGTGCCAGCTCAGGCAGAAAATATCCATAAGATTGAAGCCTTTGGACCTGTAGTGACTTTAATGCCATATACTGACCTGGCTCAGCTTGCAGACTTGGTCGCACGCGGTGAAGGCAGCTTGGTTGCCTCCATCGTACGCAATACCGATGAAAATATTGAACAACTGCTCAGCAAAATTGCACCATGGCATGGACGTGTCCATATTCTGGATGCAGAAAGTGCCAAAGAAAGTACCGGACATGGTTCGCCATTGCCTTTACTGGTGCATGGTGGGCCAGGACGTGCCGGTGGCGGTGAAGAACTCGGTGGCTTACGTGCTGTCAAACATTATATGCAACGTACTGCGATTCAAGGCTCGCCAAATGCCATGACTCAGGTCGGCCATAGCTGGACGGCTGGAGCTCAAGTCTTTGAAGACCGCGTGCATCCTTTTAAAAAATCATTTGATGAATTGCGTATTGGCGAGCGCTTACTGACTGCACGACGTAGCGTGACCGAAGCAGATCTGGTGAATTTCGGCTGCCTGAGTGGTGATCACTTCTATGCGCATATGGACAAGATTGCTGCGGCAGAATCCCTGTTTGGTGAGCGTGTTGCCCATGGCTATTTTGTGGTATCTGCCGCGGCCGGTTTATTCGTTGATGCCGCTCAGGGTCCCGTCATTGCCAACTATGGCATGGACAACTTGCGCTTTGTAGAACCGGTGAAAATTGGCGATACCATTCAGGTAGAATTGACCTGTAAGCAGAAAACTCCAAAAGCACTGCGCGATCCAGCACAGAAACCACATGGTGTCGTGGTCTGGGATATTAAAGTGAAAAACCAGCGCAATGAACTGGTTGCAACCTACGATATTTTAACGCTGGTTGAACGTGGCTAAAAATTCACACCAAAAAAAGGAATCATTATGATTCCTTTTTTTTGTATTTAAAAATTATTTGTATCTATTCTTAAAAACAGATTGACGCCTATCCATTTAGCCTCTAGATTAATTAAATGCGATACAACATAAAAACAACAAGCAAATTAAAAGTATCAAATAAATATCTCAAACGATCAGCACAGGATGTTGCATGATGAATGATAAATCGCTGAACCTAGAAATGGTTGAAAGGACGATTCAACCGCCAAATCAAAGTTTTGAGCCTACACCAGCAGAAACGGCCGTGCCGCTGTCTGAACAGATTGAACCGCCACCGGAAAGCAGCACCTACCAATGGTATGTGGTGGTCATTTGTATGATGGCTTACATTCTGTCATTTGTAGACCGTCAAATTTTATCGCTCATGATTGAACCGATTAAAGCCGACTTAATGCTGAGCGATACCCAGTTTAGTCTGTTACAGGGTCTAGCCTTCTCCTTGTTTTATGCCATTATGGGCCTGCCCATTGCCGCACTGGCGGATCAAAAGTCCCGGATTAAAATCATTGCGACCGGGATTGCTTTCTGGAGTCTTGCCACAGCGGCCTGTGGTCTCAGTAAAAACTTTATTCAAATGTTTATTGCACGTTTGAGTGTCGGTGCCGGTGAAGCTGCGCTTTCCCCTGCCTTTTATTCAATTGTTGCCGATTTATTTCCGAAAGATAAATTAGGCCGCGCACTCGGGGTATATGCGATTGGTGCCTTTATTGGTTCGGGCTTAGCTTTCCTGATTGGCGGCTATGTGATTGGCCTGCTCAAAGATGTCAGCTTCGTAGCTTTACCCCTCATTGGTGAAGTGAAAACCTGGCAACTCACCTTTATGATTGTCGGTCTACCGGGCGTATTGTTGGCCCTGCTCATGGTGCTGACGGTGCGTGAACCTGCACGTAAGGGTATGAAAGTCGGTCAGGATGGCCAGGTCATTAAAGCATCTTTCAAGAATTCGATCGGTTTTATCAAGACACATAAAAAGACCTTCTTCTGTCATTTTATTGGTTTTTCTTTTTATACCATGATGTTGTATTCGCTGCTGGGCTGGGCACCTGCCTATTACATGCGTAATTTCGGCCTGGATGCGAGTCAAACCGGTTATATCCTGGGTACGATTATTCTAGTCGCGAATACTTCGGGTGCCTTGTTCTGTGGCTGGCTGATCGACTTTTTCTCGAAACGTGGCTATAGCGATGCTGCAATTCGTACCGGTGCCATTGGCTGTGCGGCGCTGATTATTCCGAGTGTGCTGTTTACTCAGGTCGATAATATGCAGCTTTCATTTGCGCTGATTTTTGTGGCGATGTTCTTCTCCACTTTCCCGATTCCTGCATCGGCAGCTGCCACGCAAATGCTGACACCAAACCAGCTACGCGCACAGGTATCTGCCAAGTTCCTGCTGGTTTCAAACCTGATTGCCTTAGGCGTCGGAACCACCGCTGTGGCGTTGATCACGGATAAATATTTCCAGAATACCCTGATGGTCGGCAATTCGATCTCAATCGTCAATGCGATTGCCGGATTGATTGGCTGCTTCCTGTTGTACAAGGGCTGTCAGTATTATCGTGAGAGTATGAAAGTCGAGAAACTGGCTGATTAAAATGGCTGGATATCGATAAACCTTCTTAAGCTTCTCTTTTAAAGGCCTTTAATTCACATTAAGGGCCTTTTTATATCAGCCCAAAAAGTTCAATTTTCAGGTTCTCAGATTTCAATTCCCATCCAGCCTAGACACGCTGCCTAAAAAAACGTATAACACCGTTTTAAATTTACAGGTGTGCACCGTTGAAACTTGTGCTTGCTCCCATGGAAGGCTTAACCGATCCGATTATGCGTGATGTGCTGACATCCGTAGGTAGCTTTGACTGGTGCGTGACCGAGTTTATTCGTGTCACCGATTCCCTTCTACCCGATCATGTTTATCATACTTACTGCCCTGAACTGTTGAATGATGGCAAGACGGCGGCAGGTACGCCGGTACATGTGCAGTTTCTGGGAAATAATCCGGAGATGCTGGCAGTGAATGCCGCCAAAGTGGCGGCAATGGGCGCACCGGCAATTGACATGAATTTTGGTTGTCCGGCCAAAACCGTGAACCGTCATCGTGGTGGCTCAGTTCTACTCGATGAACCTGAAGTCGTGCATGAGCTGGTTAAAGCCGTGCGTGATGCAGTGCCTGCACATATTCCGGTTTCCGCAAAAATGCGCCTGGGTTATATGGACCGCAATTTCATGCTGGAAAATGCGCATGCCATTGAAGATGCCGGTGCAGCCTGGGTCACCGTTCATGCACGCACCAAAGCCGATGGCTATACTCCACCCGCTTTTTGGGACCAGCTACAACCGATTCGTGAAGCATTGAAAATTAATGTGATTGCCAATGGTGAAATCTGGAATAATGCCGATGCCAAACAGTGCCGTCTGGAATCCGGTTGTGAAGACCTGATGATTGGCCGTGGTGCAGTGACCACACCCGACCTGACCCAATGTATCCGTCAAAATTCAGATGCACCTTTGATGAACTGGAATGAATTGCTGCAACTGCAAATTCGTTTTATCAACGGCCCAGCCAAAACTGAAATCGGGATGGTCGGTCGTTACAAGCAATGGCTCGGCATGATGTCGAAACATTATCCTGAAGCCAAAGCCTTATGGGATGAAGTCAAACGGATTAAAGTTCTGGCCGAGATTACCGAAAAACTGAAAGCTTCAAATATTTAAATAAAAAAAGCCTTTGAATGATTCAAAGGCTTTTTTTATGGGCTCGTAAAAAACTTATGACTGCTTATGCTGCTTTGAATACCGCTTCGAAATAAATCCAATCACAAAGTATGGATAGATTAATTTCCACTAGCAGAACCTCCATATTCTAAATTCTAATTTTTCATTTCTTTTAAACTTTTAGATATTAAAGTTCTTTCATGAATCATTTTTTATAATCACTACAAAGAAAATTCCCTCTTCTTGTAGGAGAGGGCTAGGGAGAGGTTTTTACCCCCTCATCCCCTTGCGAAGCAGTGCTTCTTATCCTAGAGGGAGAAGAAACTTTTAATATTCATTTAAAAATGAATAGAACGATCATTTTTTGATTTATAAAAGAGACCTATGAATGCGTCCGCTCAATATTTAACAGGATTTCTTTTTTATCTAAACCACCGGCAAATCCTACCAGCTTGCCACTGCGACCAATCACCCGGTGACAGGGTGCAATAATCGAAATCGGGTTTTTCCCGTTGGCTGCACCCACGGCACGCACTGCTTTAACATTACCTACCTGCTCGGCAATATCGCGATAGCTTCGGGTCTGGCCATAAGGAATATTCAGCAGAGCCTGCCAGACTTTTTTCTGAAAATCGGTTCCGGCAAAGTCCAAAGGCAAGTCAAAAACATTGCGCTGACCAGCAAAATACTCCTGAAGCTGGCGTCTGGTTTCAATCAATAGCGGATGCTGCAGATCTTCCACCAAGGTCGCCAGTTTCACCCGATTCGGCTGTTCACAATCCCAAAGCACAGCTACCAGTGCGGTGTCATTCGCGACCAGTCGTAACTGACCGACTGGAGAATCCATATAGAGATAACTTAAGTTCATGCTTACACCCTGTCCCGGATCAGCGGAGTTTATTTTCTATTTTAACTCAGTTCACCGAGACAGGCTGAAACAAATTATGAAGAAGATACTTTCATCAGCACCAGACCGGAAATAATCAATACTGCAGCCAGCATACGCATGGCCGATGTCGGCTCACCCAGAACTAAAATCCCGATCAGAAATGAACCCACAGCCCCGATTCCGGTCCAGATCACGTAAGCTGTGCCTAATGGCAAAGTACGCATGGCATAGGCCAGTAAGGCAAAGCTGAGAATCATAAAGAAAATGGTGATGATACTTGGCGTTAATCGGGTAAATCCTTCGGACAATTTCATGGAATATGCCCAAACGATTTCAAAAACACCTGCGAATATAAGTGCAATCCAGGCCATGCAGCCCTCCTCTTTTATCTAAGAATCAGGCCGTCCTGACGATTTTTCCTGTGCATTTCAGCATGAAATAGACAAGGGAGGTCGTTCCTCCTACCTATAAAAAATTTTATAAAACCAGATTACGCACACCTGATTATTTTTACAAAACATGACTCTTAGAGATGCAACTTAACCTGATCTTACTCAAATCTTCAAGACATTTGTCGCTGCTGTTATTATGGTAGATATTCAAAATGATCATTCAGAAATAGCCCCTATGATCAGGCAAATTCAGCAACAACAATTTCACAAAAATAAGTGCAGCATATCAAGTTATACACATCCATTAAATTTAAATAACGAGCAAAGAGACTACACAATGAAATACAATTTTAATACCTATTGATCACTTTTTATTTAACATGATTATGAACCTGTGATGAATAAACGACCCCTAAACAAGAGGGGTTTGAAGGTATAAAAAGAACCAAATATGAGTTCTTTTTATACAAATTTCGTCTAAGGCATAATCAATCTGGCTACAAATGATCACATTTTACACAACATATCCATATGGTTACCCACATGGATATCTACACACTTATCCATAAAGTTATCCACATATTTATGTGCATACTACTTTTTAGCGATTAGAGTTGAACCTGACCGACTTTGGCTAATTCTGCACGCATTTCATCAATTACAGCTTTATAATCCGGCTTGCCAAAAATAGCAGATCCAGCGACAAACATATCCGCACCCGCTTCGGCAATTGCACGAATATTGCTTGGGGTAACACCGCCATCGACTTCCAGCTGAATATCACGCCCTGAAGCATCGATCAGTTTACGGGCCTGACGCAGTTTATCCAAAGTCATCGGAATGAATTTCTGTCCACCAAAACCCGGGTTCACACTCATCAACAGAATTTGATCTACTTTATCTAATACATAATCCAGATAATGTAGCGGTGTGGCCGGGTTAAAGACTAAACCGGCTTTTGCACCACCCGATTTGATCAACTGTAAAGAACGGTCAATATGGTCAGATGCTTCCGGGTGGAAGGTAATGATATCGGCACCTGCTTCAAGGAAATCCCCGATCATACGATCTACCGGTTTCACCATCAAATGCACATCAATCGGGGCTTTGATCCCATAGTTTTTCAATGCCTTACAAACGCCTGCACCAAAAGTCAGATTCGGTACATAATGATTATCCATCACATCAAAATGAACAACATCTGCCCCTGCTGCCAAGACGTTCTCGACTTCTTCACCTAATCGGGCGAAATCGGCAGATAAAATTGAAGGTGCAATTAAATATGGCTTGGACATGGGAGAACCTGGCTAGCTAAAATTGGATTTTTCTCATTATAACAAATCCAGTCCGGCTACTGTGACCTTGATGTTGCAAGAATAAAACGCTGTGTAACGCTTTAAGGCTTATGAATGCCTTTCAATTTGGTTTAAAGTCCTGACAAGGATAAAAAGTTTAGAGGAGTAAGAATGCAAAGTACCGCCCAGATCCAGACTCAACAGGCGCAGCGCCTTGCGAAACGCCTGGCCAATCACTGGAAGCATAAGTTTACCATCGAAGAAACAGACCAGCAGTTCCTGATTCATTTTCCGAGTGCAGAGCTGATGTTAATTCCTCAGACTGAGCACTTGCTGGTGACCATCCAAAGTAGCGATGAATCTACCGATTTCGATAAACTGGAAAATGTGGTTCTGGATCATCTCATTCGCATGGGACAGGAAGATTTAACAGCAGACTGGCAAAGATAAGCGATAAAAAGCCCTGTTATTCAGTAATGCCAGTCAGTTAAGGAATTGACTGGCATTTTATTTTTCAAATTCATGATTATATCTGATAGATAGAAAAGTCATCCGCAACTGTTTGAGGCAGGACTACATTTAAAAATGATTGTTTCTGCGACAAGCTTACTAGTCGATGGTGGCTGACGAGTTTTGCGGTGAGGAGTGTTGCTCCGCAAGATGCCTTCCTTGCGAAGCTTCGCTTCTCATTTGGGCGAAACCAAAGTAACAAATAATTTACAAGAATTTGATTTATAAAATTAATACTCCGCTGTGAGTGACTAAAAAATTAAAGAGTCTATTTCTAAACTCCTTAACTGATCAACATTACTGTTATTCAGGGCTTTTTTGTGCCAGCAGTTTTGAGTTTAAGGCTGAAGCTGTACCGCATGAAACTGTAGATGGTCATCCATAAAACTTTGAATAAAGTAATAGCCATGATCATAACCCTGATGTTCACGCAAGGTCAGCGACTGGTTCACGACATCACAGGCCTGCTGGAACAGCGCCGGATTCAGCTGGCTATAGAACTGGTCTGAAAAACCCTGATCAATCAGGATGTCAGCGAATAAGGCCCCTTTCTCTTTAACCAGTGCAGTCGCATCATGCTTGAGCCATTCTTCACGGTTTTCACCCAGATAATTCGAGAAAGCTTTGTCTCCCCAAGGACATTGGCTTGGTGCACAGATCGGTGCAAAAGCCGAAACTGAACTAAATTTTTCTGGATATTTAAAAGCCAGAGTTAATGCACCATGTCCTCCCATACTGTGACCGAATATGCCAATCTTACCCGACTGAATCACAAACTCTTCAATGACCAGCGCATAGAGTTCATCGACGATGAAGCTTTCCATCTGATAATGTTCAGCCCACGGCGCTTCGGTGGCATTGATATAAAAACCTGCTCCCTGACCGATATCCCAGTGATCGCCTTCTGCCACAGCTTCACCGCGTGGCGATGTATCCGGTGTGATTAAAATCAGGCCCAATTGTGCTGCCAGACGCTGCGCATGTGCCTTAATCGCAAAGGTTTCCTCGGTACAGGTCAAGCCTGCCAGATAAAACAATGCCGGACAGCTATGACCTTCTAGGGCTTGAGGCGGCAGATAAATACCAAATTTGGTGGATGTTTTCAGTACTTTCGAATCAAAGCGATAAATCCGCTGTTCACCTTCAAAGCTTCTATTGTTCTGTACGAGTTCCATGGCATATTCCTTATGATTGCAGCATATCTGCTGATGACATTGATCTAAGGTGATTGTGTCATTGTACTGGTTTGCGGAAATAAACGTTGTTCCAGCTGTGGCAACATCAATTGCATATTCTTGCCAATCACCCATTGCGGCTCTGAAGGCTCAAAGCCTTGTGCTGATTCCCATTTTGCTACGGTATCTCTGGCCTGTTCGAACGCGGCTTGCAGACTGCTATTTTCACGCATCGCTTCATCAAAGAATGCACGGCCAAAATAGGTATAATCCGCTTCATTGGAGCAGCCAAAAGACTGACGGTCAGCTGCCGAAGCCGTAACCACCAGGGTATTGTCATTCTGCAGGGCCGAAGCAAAGCTGCCGGAAAAACAGGCCGAGATCACAATCACACGCCAGCGAATGCCTGCTGCATCCAGTGTTTCACGTAACCATTTTGGATCGACCTGGGCCAAATCCAGCGGCGCATTTTCCATTTCAAACACATTTGGCAGACCATGAGAGGTCATATATAAAAATAACACATCACTTTCACGGTTCATCTGCTGGCCCATACGGCGCAATGCCAGTTCCATACTGGTTTTGGAGGCAATCGGCAGGGTGGTACGTGTCGCCGGATGATTGACCAAAGCAATAGAACGGCCATAAGTGCCAAAACGGGTATCAAACTGCTCTTTAATCCGCTCGATTTCAGAATGAAATACATCCTGATAACTTGCGCCCGCCACGCCCATAAAATACCAGTGCGATTGGGCAAATTCACCGTATTCGATATTTTCCAGGGCTTTATTCAGCAAAATTGGCTGCGCATAAAATGCATCTTCGGCAAAGCTCGGTGGAATTTCTTCGACTTTCCAGATCGGTTGATCTTTGACTGAAATTTGCCAGACCACCAGCGTAAACAGGGTCGCCAGCATAATCAGCGCACGCTCCCACCAAGGCCATTTTAATTCACGTGAAATTACCCAGACCACAGCCAGACTTTGCCAGACAAATAACATGACAAACAGGGTCGGAATATAGTCATAGAGGATATAAGGCAGATAGTCCAGATCGCCCAGATATTGAATCAGGCACTGGAACAGCATGATATGGGTATCTAAAACCAACCATAACAATGCCGGCACCAGCATCAAACGCAGGTTATTGATCCGTTGCGACAGAAAGATACCCACAATCAGCGCAATAAAAGGCCAAAGTGCATAACTAATCAGACCTTGAGAGTTAAAATCTCCCATACGGCCTGAACTGAGCCAGCTAAATAGGCTGTTGGCACAACCACCCAGAATCCCCCAGAACACCAATTGCATGATCGATGGACGAACCAGTTGCAATGAACGCCGAGATCCCAGAAATAACCACATCCCGGCAATTTGGTTGCTCTTAAAATCGTGCCAAAAATTAATGGAGGGTTTAAAGTCGATCATAGAATTTCAAGGAGATCAGTGGCTCGCTAAGGTGCTGAATAAGTTTATGCTTGATAACGGTTTTATCAATGCCAATTGTTAAATATACAACAAATCCTTGCTTAATATTGAAACAATTATCTTATTCAGCCACAAGTTCATGCTGAAAATATGCATCAAAACGGCAGGCATCACCCTGCCATTGATGATGAGGTTGTTTTTCTGCCAAAAACACCGCCAGACGTGGACGTTTGACCACCACACGTTTGGCAATTTTTTGCGCCAATTCCAACAGGTTATCTCCCAGATCCATTTCGCCATCTTCAGGCAAAAGCATGTGCAAGAGCTGCATCTGTTTTTTGACTTGCGCCTGTTTCTTGACCGCCTGCTGGTTCTGATCCCGCTGCGGGAACATCGGATCCAGATAGACCACATCTACAGTTCGATGCTGCTCGGCTTGCTGCTTCAGATAATCGGCTGAATCAGAAAAGACCAGTTGAATCCGTAATACGACTTGACTCAGAAATACATCAGATTGTGCACGGGTATGGGTATCTTCAAGTAAAGTAAATAATATGGGATGTCGTTCGACCAGCGTGACTTGGGCACCTAAATGCGCCATCAATAAACTGTCATGTCCCAGACCCGCGGTGGCATCGATCAAGCTCGGTTTCTCGGCTAAATGACAGGCACGTGCAATCATTTCAGATTTTAAAGATGCACGTTTTAAACGTCCGGTCTCGGCTTGCCAGTCCGGTTGCATTTTCATGCCATGGGCACAAAGCCAAAGTCCATTCTCATCCACACATAAGGCCAGTTCAGGATTCAGACGAAAGAAACGTGCATTGAGTTTTTCAACCGTTTCAATTTCGACCTGCACCCCACGAGAAGAAAGCACAGCCCCGAAGTGCTGTGCTTTCTGTTGATCGTCAGATTCGGCATATAAGCGAATCGCGCTTACCATAATTTCCAACCTGTATAGGCAAATAATAAAATCAGCAGACCCGAAGCAATACGATACCAGGCAAAGATCATAAAGTCGCGTTTAGCGACATAAGCCACCAGCGCGCGGATGAGTAACAGTGCCGAAATAAAAGAAACCAGAAGTCCGACCCCGATCACGGTCCAGTCTTCAGTAGTATTTAGCACATCATAACTTTGATAAAGGTCTAGCAGGCCGGCACCAATAATGACCGGAATACCCAGAAAGAATGAGAATTCAGTCGCGGCCTTACGTGATACACCCAGAAACATCGCACCGATAATGGTCGCACCTGAACGGGAGGTTCCCGGAATCAAGGACAAGACCTGAATCAAACCAATCCAGATGGCATCTTTAATACTGAGATCTTCAACTTCATGTGCACGAACTTGAGGCGGATGTTTTTCAATCCAGATAATGATCAGGCCACCCACAATCAAACCAATGGCAATGGCAATATCATTAAACAGAAACTGTTTGACCGTTTGCCCCAAGGTCAGTCCAATCAATATAATTGGAATCGAGGCCAAAATCAGGCCAATCCCTAAGCGACGACCCTGTGGCTCACCGCTGACAATTCCGGTTGCTGCTCCCCAAAGACGGGCCCAATATTCATAAATTACCGCTGCAATGGCACCCATTTGAATGGCAATGACGAATACATCACTCTTTTCCTTGGTCCAGAAATTCATTAATTCTGATGCCAAAATTAAATGGCCAGTACTGGAAATCGGCAAAAATTCGGTAATACCTTCGATAATACCCATGATTGCCGCTTTGAGTAGCAGTAAAAGATCCATGCTTTATCCTAATTAATTATGCTTTGCCTTGTTCAGGAATTTTTTTCCACGCGTTATCACGTAAATAGACCGGCAGCGCCAATTCTGCACTGACCCAGTTTTCTGTGTGTGCTGCTGCACGTGCGATGCTGGCAATATCCTGTGCGGTCGCATGCACATTTTTATACATTGAAGCTTCAGTTTGTACCAGCTCAGCACCAGAGCCCACCGGCGTAAACCGAACAGCCTGACTGCCTTCGACATAACTTAATAATTGTTCTTCATCGACCGGCTGCATGATCCCCTCTGCATCCAGTTGATAGCTCGCGATATAAACTTCGCTCATGCGTGCATCTAAGACGGCAGAAACTTCGCTTAAACCATGTACACGGTAGGCCGCCTGCGCCAAGGCCTGTAAAGTCGACACCGGAATCACCGGCACATCATTTGACCAGGCCAAGGCCTGAGTTACGGCAGCATTAATGCGGACACCGCTAAAAGAACCCGGACCACGACTAAAGGCAATCGCGGTTAAATCGCCAATCGCCAGTCCAAGATCTTGCAGACCTTGTTCAATCATCGGGAGAATCGTTTGCGTTTGTGCCTTGGCGCGCGCATCAAGCTGAAAAAATAGTTCTTGAGTATCATCGATTACAGAAACGGAACACTGCTCATTGGCAGTCTCCAATGCCAGCACTTTCATGCACAACCTTAATTCAGAGAATATAAAAAACGCGGATATGATACTCCACTCATATCCGCTACGCGAGATTTTCCCGAAACAGATACAAAAATGCCTAGAAAATCTAGGCTTATCATGATTCTCTAGAACATCGTATTAAAGCTGAATTTGTTCCAGATCCTGAAATTTCTGAAAATGCCCGGCATAGTGCAGGGCACTCATTTTCAGCTTTTGAATACTGTCTTGATCCAGCGTTTTCACCACTTTGCCCGGTGAACCCATCACCACCGAATTATCCGGAATGATCTTGCCTTCAGGAATCAGGGCATTGGCACCAATAATACAATTCCTACCAATCACCGCATGATTCAGAATCACCGCCTGAATCCCGATCAGGCTGTTATCACCAATGGTACAGCCATGTAACATGGCCTGATGTCCGATGGTGACATAATTTCCAATTTGCATCTCAATACCGGCATCGGTATGCAGCACGGCATTTTCCTGCACATTGCTGAAATCACCCAGTTTGATTTTACTGTTATCTGCCCGTACCACGGCACCAAACCAGATGCTGACCTGCTGCCCGAGTTCGACTTGTCCAATTACTGTTGCAGTTGGTGCGACCCAGCCATCCCATGGCTGCTGTGTAGCAGTCGGTGTGTGTCCCTGAAATTTATACAACATTGATAAAATCCTGTTCAATGGTTAAAAAAATTTGGAGCGTTTAAAACTTGGTGAATTGAGCAGGAATGGCCAGTCTTTTTTATAATCCAATCCATACTGGAACAAAGAAATCAGCATACGTGCCGTCAATCCCCAGACCACTTCATTTTCTACCCGCATACTTGGAAAATATAAAGATTGCTGGGCAAAGCGGACTTCATAAGGTGTGGGCGTGGCTTCAAGCAAATGTTGCAATGAGGCAAAGAAAATCCGGTCGATTTCCGTTGGTTGCGGAATTAGCTGCACTTGCGGCGGAATCAGCCCGACAATCGGCTTAACCAGCATGCCATTACGGGCTTTCTGCATGGGCAAGTCCCCCATCAGCTGCACATCAAAGGGATTTAATGCCGTTTCCTCATAGGCTTCTCTTAAAGCCACGACAATATTGCTGGTATCTTGTGGATCGCGCTTGCCACCCGGAAACGAAACCTCTCCGGCATGATTATTCAAATAGGCCGAACGGCGGGTCAGCAATACTTTGGGATCAGCTTCATCGGTGATCGCAATCAACACGGCAGCATGCGCAGATCGAATACGCCTGGAAAAGCGTAATCGTTGCTGCAACTTTTGTGTCAACTCACGCGCATCCATTCTTTCAGCCCTAGCCATGATCATAATTTCATCATAGCTGATTTTTGATTCAGCGGGATAGAAATGATGCCAAATTTTGATTTTTCAGTTATCCTGAGCTTACTTTTATCATTGATGATGAATATGAACTTCTGTGTGAATTGTGGACATAAAACGACCGAAAAAATTCCTTTGGGCGACCAACAAATCCGCAGCGTGTGTAATTCATGTGGCTCTATTCATTATATTAATCCAAAAGTCATTTGTGGCGCGCTGGTACTCTGGGACAATAAAGTCCTGCTGTGCCGCCGCGCCATTGAACCGCGTTACGGTTTATGGACTTTACCTGCCGGCTATATGGAACTGTTTGAAACCATGGAGCAAGGTGCTGCACGGGAAACCCGTGAAGAAGCTGAAGCCGAAGTGGAGATTGAGCAGTTGTACTGTATGTATAACATTCCGCGTATTGGCCAGATTTATGTGCTGTTCAAAGCCAATCTGATTGATGGAAAATTTGGTGCTGGTGAGGAAACCATCGAAGCACGTTTATTCGATGAAGCAGATATTCCGTGGACCGAGCTGGCTTTCCCAAGTGTAGAACATACACTAAGACATTATTTTGCAGACCGTAAAAATAATATTTTCCCGATGCATTTAGAAACCTTAGGTTCGCGTCTGGATCATACCGGTTAAATCCAATAGATTGAGCGCGCATAAAAAAATCCCATACGCAGATGGGATTTTTTTATTTATGGGACATTATGCTTTAGCTTTGACGCGATAACAATCTGCAAGTTTAAACTCAACAGACCCACCGCTTCGTTTGGCCAGACCAATATCGTCAGGCGTTTCATCCTCATTATTATTGTTATAAATTTTCTGGAAACTGGCATAGGTATTGGCCCATTGCACGCCGTCTCCGACCGAATTCAGGAAGGTGACCCGCCCATTCTGACCGGCAGCAGTATCCAGTACATTGGACAAATTCAGCAGAGCACCGCCAATCACAATCGAATCATTTGAATTTGGTGAAGACTGGATGCGTGAGTCGACCCCAACCAATGCACCATTCAAATCCCCTAATTTTACATTGGCCAAAATCAGACGCATCGAAACCGATTTATCACGAACAAATGCACGGCCTAAAGTTCCAAGCCGGTATTGCTGTACGCCATTCAATAATAAATTGTTATCAAGCACATCGCCCTCACAGCCTGTTATTGGGTCGGTCGCAAGATTATTCTCAGATTGCATATTGGTTCGCACATCACCATTACTATCAATCACAATCCCCAAAGTGACTGGACTGACCGTTGTATCACTAAACTTAAACTCCAGATTGGCATACATCGGGAAGATATACTTCTCCCCACTGGCTACATTCTGCTCTGTTTTAAATACCGCACGATCCAGATAGCTGATTGGGAAAATTTTATATAAATCAATACTTCCATTATATTGATCACCATCCGCATCCAGACGCCATGCCCCTAAACTGGCTTGATCAGATGCATCCAGCTGTGTTTTTCCAGTGACCATCTTATAAAAAGCTTCTTTACCCGCAATCACATAATCATTCAGCAAACTGCCCCGATATAGTTCAAGTGGCGTAGCGTTATTTGCGACATTTAAACGATAAGGTGCAGTAATCGTTTTGCTGGTAGGATGAATCCATGAACTTTGCGGATCGGCCGTCATTTGTGCAGGTTTCACATTACGAATGAGTTCAGCATTAATTCCACCCAGTGAAGATAGATTTTTTGCGGGCAGTTTTAACTGGCTATCACGCCATTGCAGGCCACTGCCAAAGGTATAACCCTGACGGTCTGTGATTAGCATAAAATGACCAAATAGATGTTTGGTAGTCTGATCTTTAATATCACAAGGTGTTTTATTGCATCCCACCAGTCCATCTGAACCCGACTGGATGCTACCAATCACACCAGAGGTTGAAAATAGTGAAAATTCCGGCTGATAAACCGCGGCATTGGCAATGGTTACCAGTTTTTTCACTGTAGCAAAAGCAGCTTCATCAGAAATCTGGTCAACATCGATAAAATCCTTAATTTTTGTGGCGAAGCTAGCATCCGTCAGACTGATATTTCCACTCACTTTAGCCAAGTCTTTACGCATTTCTTCGGTAATATACAAGGGCTGCACATCCGTTGGATTCACAATACGGCCTTCTTGTATCGCCAGAGCTTGCAGAATTTTCACCAGACGCATGGCAACCTGAACTGTAGGATCATTCTGATCTAAGTTATTTACCTGACGTCCAGTAATTCCTTTTGCAATATCGACCACACTTAAACGTGGGAGCTGAGTCTGGGTACTAAAGGTGGCATAATCGCTCAGCTTAAGTTTGCCGAGAGTAATTTTGCTTGAACTAAAACTTTGAATATAAAATTCAACCTCATCCGTCTTTTGACAGGTTCCGGATGCCACGCCAGCATTACTATCAAATAGAGTAATGAAGGTATTTTCTTTATCGCCACTACAATTAAAATTCAAGCCATCCAGCGGATATTCAAGCCCCCATTCCACACAATTATCTGTCCCTGCTGTACAGGTTCCATTGGTCGTGGCTTCATTATTTTTTTCTGGAATCACATTGGCACTCTCCCCACCACATCCTGCGAGTGCAGCCAAAAGTGTAGTTAAAGCAAATGGATATAATATTTTATTTTTCATCTTGTTATACTCGAATAGTCCTTATCGAATGGCGACTAATTTTAGTTGTCCATAATTAGTGAGCATCTTGTCTTCAACATCGATTGCTGAGGCTAAAGGCGTCAATAACACATACTCACTTTGCGCAGGGATCTGAATAATGCCTTCAATACGCTCATGTTGAATAATATTTGCTTGTCCTTCCTGGTTTTTAAAACCACCCGCTCCTTCCAGAACACAGCCTCTATTGTCTAAAAAGACCACAAAAGGCCAATAATAAGTAGGATTTTTTTGGCGTGAAGCATAAGAGTTAATCTGAATATTCTTGATATCAGACTGTAATTGCACGACTTCAAAATCAAACTCGTCTGATTTCAAAGGCGCACGAGGCCATAAATTGACTTCTTTTTTAAGGCTGATCTGTTTGGCTTTTTTGATTTTTTTGTCATTAAAGCACTGTTTTCCCAAACTCTCTCTAGTTTCAGCTTGTGAAATACGGTAATAACTTTGTGCCAGCACCACTGGACCTGTATCCAGTGTAGGCGTTTTAAATAAGGATTTTAATACTGATTGACCAAGCCCTTTTTCACGCTCAATGGTCTGGATTCGGATAGAGCCGATATTTTTATCTACCACGCCCTCGGGCATACTGTAGAAACGTTTCCTGCCTTCTAGATTAAATTCTTTATTCTCAAGATATTCACTGTCCACATAGTCCACGCCTTCAATCTGACTGAATCCGGTTTTCTGTAGCATCGGGCTTGAAGCGGGTGTCATGGCCTTAGGCATTTGAGTCAATTGGGTTTCAGATCTTATTAATGGCTTAGATTCTGTCAGTTCTTTCACAATCTGCGGTTGTACTGGTTGTACTGGTTGTACTGGTTGTACTGGTTGTACTGGTTGTACTGGTTGTACTGGTTGTACTGGTTGTACTGGTTGTACTGGTTGTACAACCAGATTATGGTCTGACTTAAGTTCTGCTGGTCTATTTTCTAGGGCTGATACTGTTTCTAAGTTTTGCTTTACAGGAGGTGACTGAACCACTGCAACTGCTATTTTTTTCGATGCTAGAGATTTTTCTTCTGTTTTTTTCTGTGGGTTATGATTACGTGGCACGACTAATGGTCGCCCATCTGGACCAATAATGGTAATAAATTCTCTGGCGCTTGTATAAAAAGATAAGGGTACCAGACTTAATGCCAGTACCACTTTCAATCCAATTTTTTCTGTCTTGATCATTTCTTCCTTACCAACGAGTGCGATAGTTCAAACCTAAAATGGTAATCTTGGTATCTGTTTTCACGTTTAAACCTGCATATGGGTTTAATAACAGGTTATTCACGCCGGTCTGGTTGGCTAAACTACTGGTATTTGCTGGAATTTGATCTTTACTGCGCAAGAAACCAATCGAGAGATCCAAATCAGTATCTGCATCAAAACGATAACCCACACCTAATCCAAATAGCTGTGCACCATTAATAGGAACCATCGTATTGCGCTTATTTTTTGGAATAGCGCTGGTTCGTGGCTCATAACCTGCGCGAAGTTTTAAACGGTCGGTGGCGGAATACTCCATCCCGATTCCGAAATTCCACGGCGATTCGAATCCCATCGGCAAAGCCAACGTGGAATCAGTGACATTAGCAGACAAGATTTTGGCAATTTTTAAGGCTGAAATGGTACGGTCAAACTCGAACTTAAACTCATCCCAAACCTTGTAGTCTGTCCAGCCAATATCAAAATTTACCTGCAAATCTGGCATGACTTTATATTTGATACCTGCCTGAAAATGCGCCGGATATTCAAAATCCATCGACACCAAACCAGACTCACTGGATGGAATATAATTAGGAAACCCAAGAATTGCTGCCAGAATCTGACCCGTCGGTGAAGTCATTAAACCCTTGATCATTTCCTGTGGTGCTTTAGCATTATCAATATGATATTTACCTTTTAAGCGCATTTTTGCCGCACTTTGGTAGACCATACCAAAACTGAAATCTTCGCGTGGCTCCCACAATATCCCGAGGTTATAGCTTGGGCTTAAGTTTTGCTCAAGCTCCAGTTGCATCTGACCAAACTTGCCAAATGGGTTCATTCCCTCATCCGCATTACAGATCCCCAGCAACAGAATATCGGTAATAATGTCGGAGTTTTCTTTAAATGGTGTACAGACAACTTCATCGATCATACGCAACATCCCGATCAGCTCATTCGGGAAACGTAAATCTGTTTTCATCCCAATGGCTTGATAGGACATTCCGACAGAAGCACCAATGGACAGTTGGTCATTGACCTCATAACCAATCGATGGAGACAGGTAAGTAATCCGCTCCAAAGCAACTTGCTGGCCCATAAAGTTTGCCGGATTACCATCTTCATGACCGAAACCAGCGACTAAAGGCGCATATACCGCTGTTGCATAGGTCGCTTTAGAACCTGGCGGGTTATAAGCAATCCCCATGGTGGGCGCAGCCAAAGGGAGACCTTCGCCTAAATCCACCATCTTTTTCAGAAAAGGGACATACAGGCTGACATATTCCACATCACCACTGACCGGCCCTTTAAAATCAGTACATAAATCAGATGAAACTTCCGGTCCATCATTACAGACGATAGGGTCATCAGAATAGCCAAATACGTTATATCCAGCCGGCACTGTAAACTCCCGCTGGATATCAAAATTCGCCACAATAATCTGCTGTTCGGTTTGCAAACCATCAATTTTAGTTAGAGCAGCCGGGTTAAAGTGAATGGCATTGACTCCCGGGGGATCCGCCGTAACTGCATTACCCATGGACAATGCACGTAAATCAACCGAAAGGTTGGTTCCCAATTGTGCAAAGGTATAACTTGAACAGCCCGCAAGAATAATTCCTGTTAATAACGGGCTAAGTCGAATGTTTTTCATACGACACCCCTATTAACTGATTTTTTTACCAAAACCTAAAATATCAAGCGGGAATGACAACCCCAACGAAACATCAGGCGCATCTTCGGTCAGCCCTAAGCCGACGGTACCATTTACAATCGTTTCTGGAGAGACTCGCACCCCTAATGAAATTGCCAAGGTGGAACTGGTCTGATCCGCGGCAGAGTAGCTTTCTCCTGTGTTATAGCTAAACTCAGCTCCCGTATTAAAGCTTTGCTGATAGGACATGGTCATCGAAACGTCATAGTTAAATGAGTATGCGAAACCGAATGCAAAACCCCCACTAATCCCCGGTTCAAACTCTTCAATAATGCGATAACCGCGACGCTGGTTCAGGCCTGATTCTTTAAAACCATAGTTTGCAGAAACGGAGGCAAACAGCACGACCGGATCGATGTATTTACGTGTACTGGCACCCACTCCTGCTGAGTAATAGCCCTTCCCTGCTGCCAGATCTGTCGCTGCATTGATTTCATAAGGACTGTCGCCCGTTTTTGTTGATAAATTACCAAATAAAATTAAAGGTAAACGGCCAGCTTTTAATGGAAATGGTTCCCAGCGTGCCCCAACACTAATATCACCTAGTCCGGCAGTCGAAGTGTCTTTTAACAAGTCGGTCTTGGCCACTAAAGGCAAGGATGCAGTTAAGGTCAGGTTATCTTTCACCCCATATTGGAATGTGAAAGTATTGGTCAAACTATGCGTGGCATTCTCTTGTACACGAAGTTGATATAGTTGACCCTGAGCCATTTCAATATCAAGTTGAGTGTCACGATAGTAGGTATAATCGATATCGTAATATGATGAAATATCACCTTTTTTAATGAGTGAGTACTGACGTTCATTTGAAGTAAATACTTCTTCCAGATTAGCTGCCTGGGTAGCATCACCTTCCTGTTTCTGTAAAGCTTGGGATGCATCTGCTACTTGTTTAGTCTGAGCCTCTACCGGTGCGGCAGTTTCACTCACTGCTTCTTCAGCTGTTTCATATCCACCGAGTTCCGGCTCTTGTGCAGCCTGTGTTTCCACTTGCTCAGTCTGGGCCTGTACAGGTACAGCAGTTTCAACAATAACTTCCTCATCAACCGTTTCGTATTCACCCAGTGTCGGCTCTTCTGCAGCAAATGCAACGCCCATAACCATTTGAATGCTCAGTGCCAAGAACGTCTTGTTCATCCATTTACTGTTCATATCCATTTCACCATTTTAATTTTTATTACTATTTTTCATTTTATTTATTCTTGTAATACAATCTCAGGAAATTATATTGATATTCTCCAAATTTTTCTGATTCTATATTACGATTACGGTCCATACGGATCGTCGAGGCTTTATCGGCAATTTTATCCATATAGAACTGTGGATACTGCATGTCGACCAAGGCATAACGATTAATCGTGGCATCTTCCACATGGCGCATGTCGGCTTCTTTCAATGCCAGAAAGTTTTTACGATATTGTTCAGGGACATTAATCAGGAATAATGTATTATTTTCCCAAACATCCTGAAAACGCCGCTCGTCAAAACTGATATTACCGAGTGCTGGATCTGCGACATACACCCGGCCATTTTTATAGCCTTTATAAACTACGAAATGTTTGAATCCGGCATAAGAAATTGGAACAATAGCAGGCTGATCTTGATTAACTAAATCTTTGAACTCTCCTCGATAGCCTCCGCTTTCTAGCCCTAAAGCCGAGACAAAGCGCTTCATATCAAGTAAAGAGAAACTGCGGCGTTCAATAATTTTATCGGTTTCGCCGAATTTCATCAGTCCATTCATGACTTGCTGTTCATCTAGCTGTGTACCGATATAACCATTGAGTAGGGTGGTAAGGGCTGCTGAACCACAACTATAGTCATAGGCTTGACGTACAATGCCCTGAAATTGATCCAGAAGTGCAGGCTTTACTTGTACAGCTTCACGGTGCATACGCACAAAAGAGTCATTTCTTGAATCAAGAACTTCAGTATAGTGCACAGCGCCATTTGGCTGTTTTTTGATATCCAGAGCTTCTTTGGCAGCGTAATACATCAATGCCGAGCCCAACGCGATCTCTAACATAATTATTAACTTTTCTTATAATGGGCATGATACGCCTATTTTTCTTTTTATAGAGCATTCACTCTACTTCCTTGTAACTAGAAAGATACCTTCTTTTTCAAAAAAATACAGCATTTTTTTTATTTTTTGGATAAATGATTCAGTCATAAAAAAAGCGCGTGTAAACACGCGCTTTTATAAAGTAAATGTTAGTGGCCAGAAATGGTAATGATTGCACCTTTTGTATAAGTAAGCGGAGCTGGAGAGTAGAAAGTTTGCAAACCTTGAACTTCCATATCGCCAATTGATGACGTTGCGTTACGATTACCTAAATGAATACCTTGAATGTATTGATCTTTAGCACCCGTATCATTACTTACAATACGAATATGTGCTGCTTTACCCACAGTATTAGATGTGCCTACATAAGCATCATTAAATACTGAAATGTTTTGGCTAATCGTTAAATCATTAGACTTCGAATCTGCAATTTTAATACTTTCAATGAAGATCTCACCAGATTCACGTGTAGTTACTGGAGTTGTACCTGAAAGTCCCACAGTTACACCTTTAGTTGAATTATCCAGAATACCTAGATTTTTAATTTCTAGGCCACCAACCATTTTAGTATTCAGTTTGATCATCGCACCTTGAGGTGCGGCACCTAATTGGATATTTGCATCCATCACACCTGTTTTAACTTCTAAACCACTGAGGATATCATTTATAACCGCACCTCCACCTCGACGAATTGTATCTACATTATCACCTACACCTTTTACGCCAGATGCAGTTACACCAATTCGACCGATCTTGATATCAAGACCTGATACTTGTGCTGCAATATTAATGAAAGGATTAGCCCCCCCTGCACCAGCATCTGAATCAATCACCAAGTCAGCAAGATTACGAGATTGAAGTAAGTAAGCACCACCATCATCATAGTTAGCACCAATTACTACACCATGAGTTGCAGTAGTCGGATTAGCAAGAGCAGCGGCATCAGGAGCTACATCAGTCGTACCGCGAATAACGATTGCACCTGCCGTACCTGTCCCACCTTTATCAACAGCTAAACCGTCATTATCATGAATAAATAACTTTTCAATAGCGATTTTTGAAATACCGATCCCGATAGTAATGCCGCTTTGACCCGTTGTTTCGCTTAGAGATGCTTCATCCATAGCTTGCATCGCCATCGCATTGGCACTAAATGCAACTGAAGTCGCCAGAACTAATTTTGTGAATTTTTTCATTGTTTACTCTCCCAAGAGTAGTATTTTTTTTGGTTGTGAATCACTCAATGTTCACGCTGTATTTTTTATTTTCTGACAACGCAAAACATCTTTCCTTGAGTAATTTGCTTGCAGAACTAAGTTATCTCCGAGCAATCATTTGATCAACTGTTGTTGGTCGCAATCCAATGCTTACCGATAAACGGTATTTGATGATTTAAAAATATTTTCCTGTCTTCTTGATATAAAATAGCGAGTCATATTGAACTCTGCTTAACTGAATGACCGAAGCTCTCTATCATCGCCCCTTAAAATTTAAATCACCTCTGGTTGCAGATGTATTATCCGCATTAAAGACATTGGGGCATCTGGTGTATTTAAATAATAATGGTCAGCCTTTTATTGCCTGCTGTGCTCAAGAATATTTTATTGTGCAGCAATCACATATTCAGTCGTTTCAAAGAGTGGAAATTGAACAATATCAACCCAGATCATCTGAGTTTAGTTTGGAAATTGATGCATTAAGAAATCCTCACAAGAATGGATTTCATGGAGGTTATGTCGGTTTTATTGGCTATGATTATGCGGCTCAGCAATATATTCAGTATCCGGACCGCTCTCAACCTGGTTTATTTATCGGTCAATTTTCTTCCTATATTAAACTAAGCTCTGAGGGATGGATGTTCTATAGTGATGATCCACAGGCAGAGCAGATCTTCGATTATATTCAGAACTTACTTAATCAAAATAAAATTCGTCCGACGTTTCAGTTAATAAGCCCTTGTACTTCACGCTGGACCAAAACGGTCTATAGCAAGGCATTTCAGAAAATTCAGGATTATATTATTGCAGGTGACTGCTATCAGATTAATCTGACACAAGAATTTAATGGTCGTGCACAAGGTTCCCTCTTAGCAACCGCCCAAGCCTTCTGGACATTAACCGAAGCGCCTTATGCGGGTTATTTGCGTATTGGTGATTTTGAATTATTAAGCTGCTCACCCGAGTTGTTCATTGATTTTGAAACGAAGCGAAAAATTATTACCAAACCGATTAAAGGCACAATGCCCCGTTTTACTGATCCAGTGCTCGATGAACAATCCAGACAGACCCTAAAAGCCTCAGAAAAAGATCAGGCAGAAAATGTCATGATTGTGGATTTATTACGTAATGATTTAAGTGTTTATGCCGAAACAGGCTCGGTCAAAACACCGAAATTATTTAGTATTGAAAGCTTCAATCAAGTTCATCATATGGTCAGTGAAGTTGAAGCGACTTTAAAAGCAGATATCAATCCTTTTGAAGTACTCATGTCTGCTCTTCCAGGTGGCTCGATTACAGGCGCACCCAAAATTCGGGCCATGCAGATTATTGAAGAACTTGAGGGTGCACCACGTGGTGCTTACTGTGGTTCTATGGGCTATTTCAATTTCGATGGCACTGGCTCCTGGAATATTCTGATTCGCTCGATTCAAAAGTATCAGGAAGATATTTCTTTATGGGCCGGTGGTGGTATTACCATTTCTTCAGATTGTGATGCGGAATATCAAGAATGCTTTGATAAGGTTTCAGCGATGCTTGATCTGTTAAATACCTGGTATCAGCCTGAATAAATAAAAAGTGAATTTTAAGATTCGCTTTTTACTACAAATCTCCCCCTTGCGCAGCAATGCTTCTCACCTTTAATAAAGGTGAGAATGCCTCCCTTTAAAACGGGAGGCTAGAAAGGATTTTAATTACACAAAATCTCATTTTTTAGCGTATCTACTAAACGCTGATTTTGCTCATCTGTACCAATCGTAATACGCAAGAATTGATTAATACGAGGTTTGTTGAAATAACGCACGATAATACCACGCTCACGTAACTCACTCGCGAGCTCACCTGCATCTTTAGATACGAATGTGGCAAAAATAAAGTTTGCACTCGAAGGTAATACCTTAAAACCAAGCTCATTCAGCTGAGCTACCAACTTTTCACGACTGGCAATGACTTTATGATTTTGTGCTTCAAAGTATTCCTGATCTTCAAAAGAAGCCACCGCTGCCGCAATGGCAAAACGATCCATCGGATAAGAGTTGAAACTATTTTTGACTGCTTCAAGTGCTGCAATTAAATGTGGCTGAGCAATGGCAAAACCCACACGTAATCCTGCAAGAGAACGCGACTTCGATGTAGTTTGACATACCACTAAGTTTTCGTATTTCTCAACCAGCTTGACTGCCGATTCAGCGCCAAAGTCGACATAGGCTTCATCAATCACCACCACTGAATCTGGATTGGCTTGCAGAATTTCTTCAATCGCACCCAAGCCAAGATCAATACTGGTTGGCGCATTCGGATTGGTGATAATGATACCGCCATTGGCCTGTTTATAATCATCTACCACAATTTCAAAGTCATCATTGAGTGGTAAAATTTTGGTTTTTACCCCAAAGAACTGACTATATACCGGATAGAAACTATAGGTGATGTCTGGATAAAGCAATGGCTGTTCTTGAACAAAGAATGCTTTGAAAATGTGCGCTAAAACTTCATCCGAACCATTCCCGACAAAAACCGTCTCTACAGGCACATGTTGCTGTTTCGCAATCGCCTGTTTAAGTTCAGATGCGTCTGGATCTGGATAAAGGCGCAAAACGTCAGCTGAATTGGCCAATACCTGCTGCACTGCCGCAACCACTTTAGGCGATGGCGGATACGGATTTTCATTGGTATTCAGTTTTAAAATATTCTGGATTTTTGGCTGTTCACCCGGCGTATACGGTTCTAATTCACGTACGTCAGGACTCCAAAAACGCATTTGTTCTGTGGTGATATTCATTTTTAAATTCTCAAAGTTCCCTCTCCTAACCTCTCTTACATTCACTTTAAAACAATGCTTAAAGCTCATTCAGAGAGAGGAATATTCATTCTTTATAATATTTCCCCTCTCCTTAGTAGGAGAGAGTTAGGGAGAGGTTTTATATTTTTAATTACTGGTAACGATAACGCGCCGATCTCGCATGCGCATCCAGATTTTCCTGCTGTGCCAAAATATCTGCTGTTTTCGCCAAGGTTTTAACACCCTCTTGTGAACACATGATCAGGCTTGATCGCTTCTGGAAATCATAAACCCCCAGCGGTGATGAAAAACGTGCTGTACCTGAAGTTGGCAAGACATGGTTTGGCCCGGCACAATAATCACCAATCGCTTCAGGGGTGTAACGACCCATGAAAATCGCGCCTGCATGGCGAATATCTTCTGCCATCTCTTGTGCTTCATCTAAACATAGCATGAGATGTTCTGGCGCCACTTGGTTAATCAGCTCAGCACCTTCAGCACGGTCTTTTACCAATACCAAAGCACCGCGGTTCTCAATTGAAGTACGTGCAATATCTGCTTTCGGTAATGCTTCTAAGTGTTTTTCAATCCACTTTTCAACAGCATCTAAAAGTGCTTCATCAGGTGTAATGAAAACGGCTTGTGCCACAGTGTCATGTTCAGCCTGTGACAATAAGTCCATCGCCAACCATTCAGCGTTATTCTCGCCTTCGGCATAGACCAGAATCTCAGAAGGGCCTGCAATCATATCGATACCGACCTGACCAAACACCGCACGTTTTGCTGCAGCCACAAACCGGTTACCTGGACCAGTAATTTTATCGACAGGTGGTACGGTTTCTGTACCATATGCGAGTGCTGCAACGGCTTGTGCACCACCAATCGTAAAGACACGTGTTACGCCAGCCAAATATGCAGCAGCCAATACCAATGGATTGAGTTCACCATTCGGGGCAGGCACCACCATAATAATTTCAGGGACACCCGCCACATGTGCAGGCACTGCATTCATCAGTACTGAGGATGGATAAGATGCCAGACCACCCGGCACATAAATCCCGACACGATCCAGTGGAGTCACTTTCTGACCGAGCGTATTCCCCAAAGCATCGACATAGGTCCAGCCATCTTGTTTTTGTGCCTGGTGAAACTCACGCACGCGCTCAGCAGCAAGTTCTAATGCTTCACGAACTTCAATCGTTAAGCCTTCAAAGGCAGCTTTGAGCTGCTCTTGTGTCAATTCCAGTTCAGAAAAATGATGCGCCGGATGTCGATCGAACTGTTGAGTGAGTTTAAGAACATGTGCATCACCATGCTGACGAACATCAGCAATAATTTGATCTACAGTTTTTAAAAGTTCAGGATCATTCACAGTCTCAAAAGCCAACAAGTCAGCAAATGCTTGCTTGAAGTTTTGATCTTGGGTCGATAAACGTCGCATCAATTTACCCATCAGGTTTGAATTCGAAGGCTTTAGTTTACCTGTTTTCTAGGCTTTTGTCGGCAGACATAGTGCTCTAGCTCTATGAGTTTTATTGAAAATAGCTTTGGGTAAAATTGATGAAAGGATTTAAATAGAATTTGACATGCAGAGAAATAAGAAACCGCCCAGATTGGGCGGTTTCTTAAGCAATCAATTTTAAGCCTGTTTTGCCTTTTCGCGTTCTTCCACTGCTTTTTCAAGCTGAGCCAGAATCGGATTTAACAAGGCTTGCTTACGTTTGAAGCTGGCTTTATTGACGATTAAACGTGAAGAGACTTTACAGATTTCTTCAAGTGGCTCTAAACCATTGGCACGTAAGGTATTACCAGTATCGACCACATCGACAATGTAATCGCCCAGACCGACCAATGGTGCAAGTTCCATTGAACCATACAGCTTGATCACATCGACTTGCTCGCCCAAGCTGGCATAGTATTGCCGGGTTAAATTCACATACTTGGTCGCAATTTTCAAACGACCTTTAGGACGCTGCATCCCGACTTTACCGGCTGTCATCAATTTACAAACCGCAATTTTCAGGTCTAATGGTTCATAGACGTTTTGCGCACCATGTTCCATCAATACATCTTTACCCGCTACACCAATATCGGCTGCACCATTTTCTACATAAGTCGGCACATCAGAAGCACGTAAAATTAAAATACGAACTTGTTTATGCGTAGTGGGGAAAATCAGTTTACGTGATTTATCCGGATCTTCCAGTAAATTAATCCCTGCTGTTTCAAGCAGTGGCAATGTTTCTTTTAAGATACGACCCTTACTTAATGCCAAAGTTAAACCATGATCAAAATTGCCCATTACGTCAAAGTTTGGATCATCGTTTCTCATATCGCTCATTAATTTACTCGCTTAATTTGGGCACCTAAACTTTGTAACTTTGCTTCTACATTTTCATAACCGCGGTCAATGTGATAAATACGGTCAATCAGTGTTTCACCTTCAGCGGCAAGTGCTGCCAGTACCAAAGAGAAAGAAGCACGTAAATCTGTTGCCATTACGGGTGCGGCAGAAAGTTTTTCTACCCCAGTTACGACAGCATCATTACCTTCGACCTGAATGTTTGCCCCCATACGGGCCAACTCAGGAACATGCATAAAACGGTTTTCAAAAATCGTTTCTGAAATTGTCGCAAAGCCTGCAGCAATGGCATTTACAGCCATGATCTGGGCTTGCATATCAGTTGGAAATTCTGGATGTGGCAAGGTCTGGAAGCTTACGGCTTTCGGACGTTTACCCAGCATATCTAACTCAATCCAGTCGTCGCCACGAGTGACTTCTGCGCCCATTTCTTCAAATTTATCCAGCACAGCTTCCATGAGGGATGGATCTGTGTGTGTGGTTTTGATACGACCACCTGTGATTGCAGCCGCCGCCAGATATGAACCCGTTTCAATCCGGTCAGCCACCACTGCATATTCACAGCCATGCAGACTTTCAACACCAGTCACGATTAACGTATCGGTATCCAAACCTTCAATTTTGGCCCCCATCTTGATCAGCATTTGCGCAAGATCAGTGATTTCAGGCTCACGTGCTGCATTGCGAATTGTGGTCACACCATCGGCCAAGACTGCAGCCATCAGAATATTTTCTGTACCACCGACAGTCACCATATCGAAAACGACTTCGCCACCTTTAAGACGGCCATCGACTTTGGCATGCACATAGCCTGCTTCAACTTCAATTTCTGCACCCAAAGCTTCCAACGCTTTTAAATGCTGATCAACAGGACGTGAACCAATTGCACAGCCACCCGGCAAAGACACTTTTGCACTACCATAGCGCGCCAATAAAGGACCAAGCACTAAAATAGAAGCACGCATGGTTTTCACGAGCTCATATGGTGCAAACTGGTTATCTAATGTCGAGGTATCCGCAGTAACGGTATCGCCTTCATAAGTCATGGTGATCCCAAGACCGGCAATCAGCTTCACCAATGTATTCACATCTTTCAGATCAGGAACATTTTTGAGCGTAATTGGCGTATCGGCAAGAATCATTGCTGCTAATAATGGAAGCGCGGCATTCTTAGCACCAGAAATACGCACTTCACCTTCGAGCTTGATACCGCCCTGAATTAAAAATTTATCCATTAATTTATTAAGCTCCAAATAAGCTTGCTTTGCGCCATTCTTCTTTTGTCATTGCTCGAATTGTCACTGCGTGAACTGCACCACTGGCAATATGGGCATTGAGAGGAGCATAAACAGCTTGTTGACGTGCAACTGGACGCTTACCTTCAAATTGATCATCCACAATACGGAGATCAAATTTTCCGCCCTGACCACTCACAGCAACATCCGCCTCGGGAAAAGCGGCTTCTAAAATTTCAGCGAGCTGTTCATTATTCATCACAAGACCTCTTATAGGACTAAGGGTGTAAAACGAGCCATTTTACTATAAATAGCAAAAATAATTCATGGATCCATACATTATATATATAAAAAAAAGAGGCTTTTAAAACCTCTTTTTCATCATTTGTCCTTTACAAAGCCAAAGCATGCTGCTGTAAATGTATTTCCCGATATCGATCGATCTGGCGTTTTAATTTTTCTGTCAGAAGTTTAATGGAAGTATACATATCATCTGCTGTGGCATGGGCAAAAAACTCGATGCCCGGCAATCGGATAATCGCTTCTGCGATATGATTACTACTGCCTTTTCTGGAGCGTTTATCAATTTGATGATCTTTAGAGAGTTTCACTTGCATACTATTCACCTGATCAAGATGCTTGGTCATTTGTGAAAATTTGGTTTTTATACGTTCTTCAATTGCTGGCGTAATAGATAAATGATGTCCACGAATTGTTATTTGCATAGTTCTATCCCTCACCTTCGTTAGGATTAGAAGAGTCACAATATAAAATAATTTAAATACAGCAACTTATAACTCAAAAATCGTATTTTAAGCACTGATTCAAATCATTTTCACTGTTCCTCAAAAGAAAAAAGATTCATTATGCTGTCATAATGAATCTTTAGAATAGCCAGATTTTAAATTTTAGATCAAGACCTTTCGCTCAGAAGATGAAGGAATATGTAACGATTCACGATATTTCGCCACCGTCCGTCGTGCCACATCAATCCCTTCATTTTTCAATATATTGGCGATTGCATTATCAGACAAAGGCTTACGGACATTTTCTTCAGAAACCAGTTTTTTGATCTTGGCACGAATGGCTGTAGATGAAGCCTCTCCACCTGAAGTCGTGCCCACATGACTCGAGAAGAAATATTTTAATTCAAATAAGCCGCGCGGCGTCAGCATATATTTATTGGTGGTCACACGCGATACGGTCGATTCATGCAATTCTACTTCTTCGGCAATATCTCTTAAAACCAAAGGTTTCATCCCTTCAGCGCCAATTTCCAAGAACATTTTCTGATGTTCGACAATACAGGTTGCCACTTTTAATAATGTTTTATGCCGCTCATCAACGCTTTTAATGAAATTTTTTGCTTCTAGCATCTGGTTACGTAAATATTGATTATCGTCACTTTGATCTGCACGACGAATCATTTTGGCATAGAAAGGATTGACGCGTAATTTTGGCAGTACATCCGGATTTAAATTGACATGCCAAGCGTTATTCTTTTTCATGACCACAACATCTGGCACCTGATAATCCGATTCTTTATTTTCAAATTCCAAGCCCGGGTGAGGTTTCAGAGTTTTTAATAAATCTACCGCACAGCGTAACTGCTCTGGATTTAGCCCGGTTTGTTTAATTAATTTTGGCAGTTCATTACTAATCAGTAATTCATAATGTTGTAGAAGCTTGATTGCATCATTTCGGCAAGGCGTTGAGGCAGGTAAATGATCAAGCTGAACCAACAGACATTCTGCCAAACTTCTAGACCCTACACCCACCGGATCTAAACGCTGAATATGCTTTAATACGACCGCAACTTCATCATCTTCAATTTCCTCCTCACTCCCCATCAAGGATAGAAGATGTTGTACCGATGCAGTAATTTCAGTCAGCTCAGCATCTAAAAAGCCTTTGTCATCCAGGGAATCGACAATGCAATAAGCGATTAATTTATCAACCTGTGAAAAATTTAACAGGTTAATTTGCTCAAGCATATATTCCTGTAAGCTCTGATGCCCTTGACGATTGTCTTCGCGCTCTTCGAATTCAGCCGCACCTAAGCTGGTAGGTTGATGAGTATAGACATCATCCCAATCGGTATCTACAGGTAGGTCATCGGGAAGGTGATCCACATTGAGTTCATTAGTTAGATCTTTGTGTTCATTATTTGATTCAAGTGTCGATAAGCGTTCAAGGGTAATCTGTTCTTCAACTTTTTCTAATAGAGGGTTACTATCAAGTTGCAGTTGAACTTCTTGTTCCAGTTCCAGACTCGATAATTGTAATAGCCGAATTGCTTGCTGCAATTGTGGAGTTAATGACAGCGAGTTCGCAATTTTTAAGCCCACTGATAATCTCATTATAACCCCCTTAATTAAAAATCTTGTTCTATAAGCAATTTTTATGCCGTTTTAATTTTTATAACACAGTTTTACCAAAAAACATACGAACTGGCTTTCAAATTCTTATATTTCCCAAATTAATAATTCTCAAATATTTGATTTACAAGAACAAAAAATACCCATTAACGATTTCGCTAAGGGGTATTTTGAGTAAATTCAGAATATTATTTTTACTTTTTAATTTTGCTATAAATTCCGCGCACAAAAAAACACCCCCTGCTTATGCAGGGGGTGTTTGGAATAATGAGCTGGCGATGACTTACTCTCACATGGGTAACCCCACACTC
>NZ_JAJKFX010000013.1:0-86251 GCF_022869025.1 Acinetobacter sp. F-1
GCTGATTGTGTAAAAAAAGCGCCTCTTTGAGGCGTTTTTTTTGTCTGGATTTTTGTCAGACAATCACTCATGAGTGTCCTTAACTGATAGTGCGATGACCTAAACTGCACTTATTTATACGATAAAAATCAATAAAACTAGGCTCAATAAAACGAATAATAGATTCAGGCAGCTGTGCTTGAAAGGAGCCTACAATGAACGTAAAAGTAAAAATTTCAGAGCGTGCTGGTGCAAGCTTTCCTGTTCGTCGTATGAATTTTGATTTTGATCATGTCCCGGAATACTGGATGCATGGATCAGCCGGTTTAACGCATTTTATGACCGCCTTATCTGCACTGTTTCCGGCAGGTGAAAAGTTCTTTATCGATAGCGTTCGGGCCGTGCGTCAGCATCCAGCGATCAAAGATAATGCAGAATTGCAAAAAGAAATTTCTGCCTTTATTGGTCAAGAAGCTATGCACACACATGAACATGTCGGTTTTAATGCCTCCGCACAGCGCTATGGACATGATGTCGAGACACTGGATCATTATACCGATCAGGTGATTCAGACCACGCGTAAAGTCATGGCCAAACTGCTGAAGCCAGTTGGCATTAGCCAAGAAATGGTGGATTTGACTGCAACCACAGCACTGGAACATTTTACCGCGACCATCGCAACGCAGTTGTTAAGTAACGCTCATATCCAGGAACTGATGACTGATAAAACCATGAAAAATATGTGGATATGGCATGCGATTGAAGAAAATGAACATAAAGCGGTGGCCTATGATGTGTTTGAAGCTGTCTTTGGTAACGGTTTAAAAGCCTATGCGCTACGGACCTCATCTTTGGTCATTTCGATGGCAACCTTAGCTGTTGTACAAAGCTATTTTCTGGTACGTTTACTCAAGCAGGACAATCAATTGAATTTGGAATCGCTGAAATCGATATATACCTACGCGTATAGCCCATCAAAAGGGGTAATTACGGGCATGGGTCGTGAAATGTTAATGTACTTTAAACCTGGCTTTCATCCAAATGCTCATGATACACATGGCCTGTTAACAGTCTGGAAAGCCAAACTCGGACTTGAATAGGACTGAAAATTAAAGAGCGATTGAAATTGCTCTTTTTTTTACTCGATTTTTTGGATGAAGTTTCTATAATGCGGAAGTTAATTCTATATAAGATGAACGAAGATGATTCGTTTAATGCAAGCAGCGGATGTAGCAGCCGTTGCAAAGATTGAAAAATCTGTTCAATCACATCCCTGGACTTTAAAACAGTTTGAAGATGCGGTGACTGCTTATCAAAGTACCGTGATCGAGCAGCAAGGGCAGGTGCTGGGATTTTGTATTTTACAACCGGTGCTGGATGAAGCCAATTTACTGCTTATGGCAATTGATCCGGCCCAGCAAGGTCAGGGCTTGGGTTATCAATTATTGGATGCCTCAGTCGCCATGCTGAAAAATAATCCGGTGCAGATTTTCCTGGAAGTGCGCGAAACTAATATTGCTGCCATCAAGCTTTATGAGAAGTCAGGCTTTCATCAGATTGATTTACGCAAAAATTATTATCCGGGTTCAAACGGAACACGCGAACATGCCATCATTATGGTCAAGGCATGTACGGATGACTTTGCTAGCCTGTTCAAATAGAAACTGACGACCTTATTTAATAATCTGGTGATTCCATCCGCTGGGTAAGGTCGTCATCAATGAGTTTCCCAGGTGCTGAATCTCCAGCTCACTCAGCGCACGGTTTAAACGTCGCCATTGGCCATCAATCAAGAGTTCTAGAGGCAGATACTGAGATTTATAATTCATCTTGTTGGAGTGTGGCACCCAATAACCGAGGTAGATGAATTGCAAGCCAAGTTTTTGCGCATGTTCAATCTGCTTCAAGATTGCAAATGCACCGAGAGAGCGGCGATTTTCATCCGGATCGAAGAAGGTATATACAGCCGAGATGCCATCATCTAGCAAGTCGCAGGTGGAAACACTGATCAAGCGATCATCCAGCCATAATTCTAAAAAGAAGCTATCCGTACAACTTTGCAATAAAAACTTTTCGAACTGATCGCGACTCGGGGGGAACATGTCCCCATCTGCGTGGCGTTCATTGATATAGCGTTCATACAGCGCATAATGCGTATCACCGGCCTGCTCTGGACTGGTAATTTTCACCCGAAGATCCTGATTGCGTTTCCAGGCTTTTTTTTGTGAACTGTTCATGGAAAATTCAGCCACTGGCACGCGTGAAGATAAGCATTGACGACACAGATGACATTCCGGACGATAAACAAAATCGCCACTGCGCCGGAAACCGGTGCGCGACAGTTCTGACAGGGTCAGTACATCAATGCGATGCGCAGGATCCAGAAAAACCATACGTGCCGACTTATTGGGCAAGTAGCTGCAATCGTGCGGCGGCGTAATATAATACTGTAAATCGTTCAGTAGGGACTTTGGCTGATAAGAGTTCATAACAAGTACCCTCTGTTATTTTCATTCACTGAGTCGCGCGTTTTGCGCTATTGTTTTACTTGAAAATACACCCTCTTGATACTTTTTCCAATCGATAGCAGGCTGTTTTACAACATCTTGTAACGAATTAAGATAGTCTTGGCGAGAAAGTGTACAGGCGCCGAGGCTTAAAAGATGGTCATTGACCAACTGGCAGTCAATCCAGGGCAGCTTATTTTCCTGCCCAATCAGCATTAAAGTATAAAAAGCCATTTTAGAAACATCGGTCTGCGTACTAAACATGGACTCACCAAAACAACCCTGTCCAATCGTTACACCATAAAGCCCACCTACAATGCGATTTTCATCCCAGATCTCAATACTATAGCCATATCCGGCATCGAACATGTCGCAGTATCCTGCGATAATATCTTCACTGATCCAGGTATCTTCTGCATAAGCACGCGGCAATGAGCAGGAACGAATCACCCTTTCAAAAGCATGATTGACCGTGATTTGATAATCCCATTTTTTCATATTGCGGATCAGGGATTTACTTGGATGATAATCATGGGGCCGAATAATGCAGCGCGGTTCCGGACTCCACCAGCAAATAGGTTCTCCCTCAGAAAACCAGGGAAATAAGCCATGGGTATAGGCTTCAAAAAGTGTGGAAGGGGAGAGGTCAGCACCAATACAAATCAGTCCTTCGCCTTCAGGGTCAACCTGCATCGGGTCAGGGAAGATAAATTGTGAGGGAGAAAGTAGATGCATGGCAAACCTGAAATAAAACTATAGATGAATCATAAGCTAATTCTAGCAATAAAAAAGCCGCCCATAATGGACGGCATTTTTATTCTTGCTGCTTAGTCTAGTTTGCCCATCGCATCAAGATATTTTTCTGCATCGAGTGCAGCCATACAGCCTGAACCCGCAGAAGTAATGGCCTGACGGTAAATGCTGTCAGCAATATCGCCCGCAGCAAATACGCCCGGTACCGAAGTTTGGGTTGCATTACCCGCAGTACCACTTTGCACCTGAATATAACCGTCGCGCAGCTGCAACTGACCGTCAAACATTGAACTGTTTGGCTTATGGCCAATGGCAACAAACATACCCGTTACATCGACGTTTTGAGTAGAGTCATCCTGGGTCGACTTGATACGTACTGAGGTCACACCAGATTGTGCATCCCCTAAAACTTCATCGACCTGATGGTTCCAGATAATGCTGATCTTGCCTTCTTTTTCTTTAGCAAATAAATGATCTTGCAAGATTTTTTCAGAACGTAATGAATCACGGCGATGAACCAGAGTCACATGCGAAGCGATATTGGATAAGTATAAGGCTTCTTCAACAGCGGTGTTACCACCACCCACAACCATGACTTTCTGGTTTTTGTAGAAGAAACCATCACAAGTGGCGCAAGCGCTGACGCCTTGACCCATAAAGGCAGCTTCAGATTCCAGACCGAGGTATTGGGCTGTTGCACCGGTACAGATGATTAAAGCATCACAGGTAAATTCGTCCATATCGCCTTTCAATACGAAAGGGCGCTGGTTTAGATCTACTTCATTGATATGGTCATACACGATTTCAGTGCCAAAGCGCTCTGCATGCGCCTGCATACGCTCCATCAATGCTGGACCGGTTAAGCCTTCAGGATCACCTGGCCAGTTATCCACGTCCGTGGTCGTGGTCAATTGGCCGCCCAGTTGCAAACCGGCAATGAGGGTTGGTTTTAGGTTTGCACGCGCTGCATAGACTGCTGCGCTGTAGCCTGCGGGGCCAGAACCTAAAATAATCAGTCGTGAGTGACGTGCGCTCATCAGCTGTATCCTTTTTTATTTAGAAATTTATTGAATTATACGTGAAACTGTATAACAGTGGGGTGAGATTAAAGTCGATATTATTGATCATTGAAATCGATTTGGGCTATATATAATAAGTACACAGTGTGCTTGCACAATAGTGCATCTTTTTTCACAGAACAGGTGCATAATATGCCTTTTATTGCGTCGCTTTTTTCAAGCATTGAAGCAAAAGAATATTCATGAAGAATTGGTTACAGGACAGTATATGACAGCGGTGTCGAGTGCCTATGCACAGCGCTTAGTAATGACATTATTTTTAGTCTCATTTGGGATTTATCTGTTTCTTGCAACAGTGACCTATACGCCATTTGATCCGGGATGGATGCATATCTCTAGTGATACGCAGACCGTTTCGAATGCCAGTGGGGTTGCGGGTGCCTGGATTGCAGACCTTTTGTTTGGCTTTCTCGGTTGGGCAAGCCTGCTGATTCCTGTCTATCTGTTTATGGAGGCGGTTCAGGTCTGGTGGCCACGTAGCTTCCTGAACCGGCCATTCCGCTATGCTGCGCAATTCTTCCTGTTATTGACCACGTCAGCACTGCTGTTTTTATTCTGGCAAGTGCCTGCCGATACGCTGGATAACTCTTCCGGCGGTATTATTGGCTATGAATTAGGCCAGAGTTTAGAACAGTTGCTGACGGTATATGGTGCTGCATTCTTCCTGTTGGTATTTTGGGTGATGTTATTTACACTGGCCTTTGGGGTGAAGTGGAACAAGACCTGGAGCAGTCTCAAAGCAACACCGGCTTATTTACAGGATCTGTTCTATCGCAATATCCCTGAAGGTATGTCCGATTTTGACCGGACTGCGCCTGTGATTAAAAAAGAGCCAGTGAATGCTGCGAAGAAAATGGTCGCAGTAACCTCTGCACCTGAGCATGAACTGGTAGACATCGATCCGGTAGTGCGTGATCAGGTTGCTGAACGCTTATTTGATGATTTTGCTGATAAAGAATCGCAGCAGCCACAGTTACATGACGATATTCCTGAGGCTGTACAGCAGGCTCCTGAGCCAGTCGAGACATTGAAGCAAGCACCGCAAGTGCCGCAACAGCCAGACCGCGTCGTGGCAACAGGCGAAGTATGGCGTGCCTTACATTCCAGTGAAGATCAGCGCCATAAACAGGATATTGATGCATTACTTAAAGCTGCCGAAGAAGAGCAGCATAGTGCTCCAGCCTCACACTTGGCGGTTTCTCAAGCTGCGCCGTCTCAACATGTTCAAGCCAGAACAGCGCCTGCTACGCATACTGGGCTGGACTGGGATGATGATGAAATCTTTGATGAACTTCTGGCTGCCGTTCCACAAGGAAAAACGGCGACAGATGTGCATAGTCCATTTAATGCTGCGCCTGCTGCAAAACCCCAGAGCTTTGCCGAAGAAGTTACAAGCGCGGCGCCGGTTCTGGCATCTGTCGCAACAGCACATGTAGTCAAAAATAGTGCATTGCAAGCCGATCTGGATGACCTGGGTGATTTGCTGATTGAAGAGGATGAGCCAAAACAAACTATACGTGCCTCTAGCTATGCGCAATCTTCTGCTTTTGTACAGGCCCCGATTCAGCATCAAGTTATAGCACAACCGGTATCTGATTCTTCTGCAACTCATGCCGCAGTACGCGAGGCTTTATCTAAAGAAGAATTTGTAGAAGCCTGGCAAGAAACGGCTGGCAAACCACAAGATGAAGACGAGTTTGATTTTGATGCACCTTTAACTGATGCTTCAGGCCGTCCGATGTCACGTGCGATGCAGGTGGCTGAGCGCCGTAAAGATCTATCGCCTCTTCCGGGTCTCGACCTGCTGGATGAAGTCGATCCGAATAAAAAAGTGAATTTCACTGAAGAGCAATTGTCGCGTTTATCTGAACTGCTTGAAATCAAACTGCAGGAATTCAATGTCAAAGCCAAGGTGGTTGAAGCACAGCCGGGCCCAGTGGTGACACGTTTTGAATTGGATCTGGCGCCGGGTGTGAAGGCCTCTAAAGTCACTAATATTTCCCGAGATTTGGCACGCTCGATGTCGATGGCATCGGTACGTGTGGTTGAAGTGATTCCCGGTAAACCGTATATCGGGATTGAAGTGCCGAACAGCAGCCGTGAAATGGTACGTTTGATCGAGCTTCTGACCATTCCAGCCTTCACTGATCCGAACAGTATTCTTTCCATGGCAATGGGTAAGGATATTTCCGGTAATCCGGTAATTGCTGACTTGGGCAAGGCACCGCATATGCTGGTAGCGGGTACCACGGGTTCAGGTAAATCGGTGGCAGTCAACTCGATGATTCTATCGATGTTGCTCAAATACAGCCCTGAACAGTTGCGTTTGATTCTGATCGATCCAAAGCAGCTGGAACTGGCCAACTATAATGATATTCCACATTTATTGACGCCTGTCGTCACCGATATGAAAGATGCAGTCAACGCATTAAATTGGTGTGTCAATGAAATGGAACGTCGCTATAAACTGATGTCTTTCCTGAAAATTCGTAAACTTAGTGACTATAACCGCAAGGTCGAAGAAGCGATTGCCAATGGTGAAGACCTGATCGATCCAACCTGGAAGGCCAGTGATTCAGTGGTGGGTGAGCGTGCACCGCGTTTAACGCCGTTGCCTTCGATTGTGATTGTCGCGGATGAATTTGCTGACATGATCATGCAGGTCGGTAAAAAAGCTGAAGAAATGATTACGCGTCTGGCACAAAAATCCCGTGCGGCCGGTATTCACTTGCTGCTTGCCACTCAGCGTCCATCGGTGGATGTGATCACCGGTTTAATCAAAGCCAATATTCCGACCCGTGTAGCACTGCGTGTCAACTCAAAAATTGATTCACGTACTATTCTGGATGCAGGCGGTGCAGAAGACTTGCTCGGTCATGGTGATATGCTCTTCCTGGGGCCTGGTAAAATTGAGCCTGAGCGTGTGCATGGTGCCTTTATTGCCGATGATGAAGTGAACCGGATTTGTGATGCATGGCGTGAACGTGGTGCGCCCAATTATGTCGATGAAATCCTGACGCCGTATGATGAGGAACCATCAAATCGCGGTTTTGAAGAGGGTGGAGAGGGTGGCCCAGATCGAGATGCACTGTATGATCAGTGCGTAGCATTTGTACTCGAAACCCGTAAGGCTTCAACGTCTTCGCTACAGCGTAAATTTAGTCTGGGGTATAACCGTGCTGCGCGGATCATTGACCAGATGGAAGAGAATGGTATTGTCAGTGGCATGGGAGCCAATGGTAAACGCGAGATTCTAGTTTAAGTTTCTTTATACTGAACCATAAAAAAGCCTGCAATTGCAGGCTTTTTTAATACGGTAGCTAAAATCAGGCAAACTTTGCCAATACCGCCAAGAACTCGGCACTTTGACGCGGGAAGGTGGCAATCACGTCATGAATGCGTTGCCCTTCAGGATTGGTTGCATTGACATCACGGCCATCAGCGACAAATTTCGTCAACAGGCGTTCATAATCAAATGGACGCATATGCTTGAAAGCATGATAAAGCACATGAAAGTCAGCATTTACACCTGCAGGAGGAAGCTGATTCAGGTAGGCAAATACACGCTCATCTGACCATTCTTCGTTAAAGGTCGCTGGTTGAGATAATGCCATCGCAATTTCCTTAATCTAATGTAGTTTTTTCGGCATGAAAAAAGGCAAAATTTGTATGAGCAAGAGACAGTGTCTTTTGAGCTGACTCTGTCGACTAGAAACATTGTTTCTAGTCTTGGGATTGAGTAAATCCTTAAAAGCCGTGCTTTAATTTACTGATCCAGTCCACTCAAAGCCTAGCTTCTCGACTTGCGGCCGGGTAAAGCAGTATTTACGACCAGCCCACTCGAAGCATAGCTTCTCGTCTTGCGGCCGGGTAAAGCAGTATTTACGACCAGCCCACTCGAAGCTTAGCTTCTCGTCTTGCGGCTGGGTAAAGCAGTATTTACGACCAGCCCACTCGAAGCCTAGCTTCTCGTCTTGCGGCCGGGTAAAGCCGTGCTTTACTAATCCGGCCTCATATTTTGCCTTGAATCAATTTGCTTGACCAATCAAAAATCAGATTATCGTTCTTCAGGTAAATTGATATTCATCTCAAGCATTTCAATATTGGCTTCAGAACGTACCGACATTTGAATATGCTGCTCATCGACACCACGTACATAGCGATTGACCACTTGCATGATTTCTGTCTTCATCTGATCAATTTTGTCCTGGCTCAAGCGACGACCCAAGCCTTGTTCGGAAGCAACGATAACCTTCAAACGGTCTTTAGCAGTCCGTGCGCTTGATGGTTTATCCTCGCCACTAAAAAGTTTACTCCAGAATCCTGCCATGTCTACGCTCCAAATAGTCGTGCTAACCAGCCCTTAGGTTTTACCTCGATATGACGGTAAGGACGTTCTTCGCCAAGGAAACGTGCCACGAGGTCATCATAAGCCTGACCTGCTGCAGCCTCAGTAAAAAGAATCACCGGCTTACCTTCGTTCGATGCCTGTAAAACACTTGGACACTCAGGAATAACGCCCAAGGTCGGTACACGTAAAATATCTTTAGAAATATCGTCAATCGTCAGCATTTCCTGTTTATCGGCACGTTCCGGGTTGAAACGGGTAATACACAGATGCTTACGAATGCGACCTTCGTTTTGTTCTACTTTTTTAGTTTTACTGTCAAGCATGCCAATGATACGGTCAGAGTCACGTACTGATGAAATCTCAGGATTGGTGACAATGATGGCTTCATCAGCATGGTACATGGCCAAAATAGCACCACGTTCAATACCGGCAGGTGAATCACAGATAATGTAATCAAATTCCTGCGAAAGTTCATCCATTACACGAGCAACACCTTCATCTGTTAAGGCATCTTTATCACGTGTTTGTGATGCAGGTAAAATATATAAATTTTCAATATCTTTATCGCGAATCAGTGCTTGCTGTAATCGTGCTTCGTTATTTAAAACATTCACAAAATCATAAACTACACGGCGTTCACAGCCCATAATCAAATCAAGGTTACGTAAACCTACATCGAAATCGATCACAACAGTTTTGTGACCGCGTAGGGCTAAACCTGTTGCAAAAGATGCACTTGTTGTAGTTTTACCTACACCACCTTTGCCTGACGTTACGACAACAATTTTCGCCACCGAATCCACTCCTGTTATGGTTCAAATCCCCTGTTTAAAATGGGGTTTTTGGTATTTATTTATACATTAAAATTGTAGAGCTTCAAATACAAGCTCTTGTTGATCATTCAAGTAAATATGCACTGATTTCTTAACGACATGCGGGGGAATATCATCCGCTACGCAATAGGTTCCCGCAATCGAGATCAGTTCTGCTTCAAGGCTGTGACAGAAAATACGAGCTGCCGTATTCCCCCCGACACCTGCAATGACACGACCACGTGCGCTGCCATACACATGGATATTGCCTGAAGCAATCAGTTCTGAACCACTGTTGATGCCGGCATTGATAATAATGTCGCCATTATGCTGCACAATACATTGGCCCGTCCGCAGAATTTCATCATGATATGAGGTCACATGCGCAACGATCGGGGCAGCAGCTGCCTGATCATCACTTGTCGCTGCTTCTGGCTTAACTTCTACCACCTGTTCTTTCGTGGCTTTCACTTCTTCTAACTGGCGATCGGGTGGCAGAACCGGGAACTGAATGGAACGCGCCTGATCACCCAGTAAACCCTCAGTCACGGCCATTGGCTGTACATCTAAGTCGATTAACAGCTGAATCAGGGCAATCAGTTCCTGTTCAACTGAACTTTCAATGACGGCCAAAGTGCCAGATGGGAATGCAGCTTGTAATTTTGGGCTAAGTTGCTGGCGGATGGCATCATGATCATTGGTATCTAAGCTAATGCGTATTGCATTGACCATTCTGCCTTTTATCCGTATATCAGCCATAATTCTTCCTTAAATACTTCTGACTTGCTGGTTTTATGTCGAAGCAATGTTGTAAATAGTGCAAATCCTAGAACAAATTGGCGTAATTCTCTAGCGATCTCAGTTATTTTTTTATGCCAACAGAACCGGATGATTTTATCTGGTTCTGCACTTTAAATGTTATCTATCTATTGAGCGCTGATTTTGCTCATGTTCTTCTAAAATCTGTTGCCACTGTTTGACTTTCACCTGTTTTTGGATCGCTTCAAGTGTTTCAAAAACAGCCGATTCGACCAACTTATCAATATGTGGATTATGTTCAATCTGAATCTGGCTGATTTTATCTGAAATTAGGGTAAAAGTCGGATTTTCTTTTTGGCCGGTATGAGTAAAGGGATCAATCAGACCTTGGGTGATATTTTCCCCTAGACGTTGGCCAATACTTTGAATTTGTTGTTCAATCCGGCTACCGACAAGTGGAATTAATCGCAATAACTGGGTCAGTTCCGGGGTGTCTTCAATGGCTTGATTGACTACTTGCCCGACATTTTTAGCAATCATGGAACGTTGTGCCTGCAACTCTTTACCCAAAGATTCCTGCAAGATGTCTGCCAAGGCAACTGCCAGTAATTTACGATGATGTTCTACTAAATCATCAATCAATTTTTTATGTGATGTACTGGTGCTGAGTTCACGCTTAATACCGTCCAGTACAGTCAGCACCACACGGCTGGAAAGCTCCTCCATGAGCATGTTGTAATAAAAATTGCCTTGACGATACCAGCGCTCGGGAATGACTTTATAACCGTGACTATGCAAGTTATAGCCAATCGCGACCGCACGTAACAGACGCAGAAAGCGCAGTTGTGGAATAATGGAGAGAATTTCATACCAATGTACGAATGGAAAAAACCACCAGCGCCGATGATGGCGCTGAACAATGGCAATGCCCCAACGTGCCAGTAATTCACAGATCAAGAAGGTGGTAAACCAGCCCTCAGTAATGACGACCCAAGGGCGTAAATCACTTTTATAAAACTGCAAGATTTCCGGTAAACGAATGAAGTCAAACAACCATTGACCAAAATCGCTCATTAAAATGGCGTTGGCACTGAGACAAAATAGATTAATGATGATTAAGACCATCATAAAAATGTCGTAAATCAGCGCAACTTTCCAGCCCCAGGTGCCTTTACGAATAAACTTAAATGAGCTAGAGGTGATGTCGGGGTTGTCGTTCTTCATAGTTACTCAGGCAAAAAATCAGACAGCGCTTTGGTCAAAGTTCTGCTGCATTTGCGCTATTAGTTGATCTTTTTCAGTCCAGATTTGATCAATCCATTTCTGGAAACGTGCACGGTATTCAGCATCATCTTCATAATTGCCGCCGAGTACCCAGTCAGGAATCTCAATTTTTCTTAAATTTACCGCAATTCGTGGCACTTCACCTAACCAAAATTCACCATAACCCGGAATACCGTCCGGATAAACGATGGTCATATCGACCAGCGCATCAATTTTATCGCCGAGAATACTCAGCGCTAAAGCCAGACCACCGGCCTTAGGTTTAAGTAAGTATTTGTAAGGAGACTGCTGCTGATCATGTTTGTCTTGGGTAAAACGCGTGCCTTCCAGATAATTTAACAGGGTAAAGGGCTGACTGATTAGCTGCTCACAGGATTTACGTGCTTCTTCCATATCGCGGTATTTTAGCGCAGGATTTTTAGCAATCTGTTCCTTGCTATGCCGTTTCATCATCGGAAAACCTAAGATTTTAAAGGCTTGACCGACAAAAGGAATAAAAATAAGTTCCCATTTTGTAAAAAAACGCGTCAGCGGCATACGGGTCAAGCCGAAGTACTGATTGACGGTGGTGTCGACCCAGCTTTGATGATTACAGGTCATCAAATAACGACCCTGCATATTTAAATCAAGTGATTCATCTACTGTTATTTGCCATTCGGTATTGTTGAGCACATTGTCAATCAGCCAGTTATTGACGCCTAACCAGCTGTTGGTAATCTTGATATTGGTTTCATCAACTTTTGCAGATTTTTTAAAAAACTTGGTAAAACCCAGCGCCAGAACCGGAGGGCCATGAAAAAAAGTACTGCCTGTCATCACTGAGGTGACAGCCAAGCCACGTGTAAGTTTTTTTAAAGTTGCTTGTTTATTGCTATTCGATGACATATCAAAACAGTCCCCAGAGATTAATCGCTTAAATTTTTTCATATTTTGAATAATATAATGAGAGTGAGGCAAATAAAAAAGCCTAAAGGCCTAACTATGAAGATATTGTGATGAAGTCCATTGTTTTAGTTACATATAAACATTACAAAATATTGCGAAACGATTTATTATTAACAAAAATTCAATGGTTATCCCGTTCAATTTAAATCATTATTTCGCTTATACAACAAAGCATACAATAAGGAGTCATGCGATGCGTGCACTAGTAATTTCAGCAGCTGTAGCAGGGGCCGTAGCACTTACAGGTTGTCAATCAACTGGTAATAACCTCGGTGGTGTGGAATATGATAAAGCTGCTTTAGGTACTTTAATTGGTGCTGCAGCAGGTTACGGTGTTTCTAAGAGTAATGCGAATACCAGCCGTCAAAACAACCGTGCAGCAGCGATTGGTGCTGTTGTTGGTGGTGCAGCAGGTGTTTATCTTGATAACAAAGAGAAAAAATTACGTCAAGCAACAGCCGGAACTGGCGTAGATGTTAACCGTAATGCAGATGGTTCGATTAACCTTGTAATGCCAGGTAGCATTACATTTGATACCAACAAATCGAACATCAAACCAAACTTCTATGGCACTTTGAATAAAGTGGCTCAAGTATTAACCGAAGATAACCAGAGCGGTATTTTGGTCACTGGCTATACAGACAGTACCGGTAATGACTCAATCAACATCCCGTTGTCTCAAGCACGTGCTAACTCTGTAGCAACTTATTTATCAGGTCAAGGTGTTTCACGTACACGTATTAATGCTCAAGGTTTAGGTTCAGCCAACCCGATCGCAGACAATACAACTGCGGCGGGTAAAGAACAAAACCGTCGTGTAGAAATCGCGGTATATGCTGTTCAATAATCTTTAAACGCATATAAAAAAACCACCTTCGGGTGGTTTTTTTATATCTGGACATTGACCTGATTAATCGTATTTTAAATTAGGCAACTGAGGCAGAGATGACTATAATCGGAGCCGAATCTAGAAGAGGAAGCCATATGTCACTCGCCAGTCAGTTAAATGACAAGCAACTTGAAGCCATGAAATACACTCAAGGACCCTTGTTAGTACTTGCAGGAGCGGGTTCAGGCAAGACTTCAGTGATCACGCGAAAAATCGCATATCTTGTCAAGCATTGCGGGATTCCTGCGCATCGTATTACTGCAATGACCTTTACCAACAAAGCGGCACGTGAGATGAAAGAGCGTGTCAGCAAATTGTTAACCCGTGAAGAAAGTAAAGGCGTTTCAGTTTCGACTTTCCATACCTTTGGCCTGAATATGCTGCGTCTGGAGCTGAAACATACTCCACTTAAAAATAATTTTTCGATTCTGGATGCTGACGACTGCAAACGTATTCTGATGGATTTGATGCATCGTGATAATTTATCCGGTGCAGAAAGCAAAGAACTGATTGCCAAAGCGATGAAAATGATCTCGGACTGGAAAAATGATCTGATTCCACCCGAGCAGGCGCATACCACTTGTGAAACTGCCGAAGATGTCCAGTTTGCGCATTTATATCAGCTTTATGAACGTAATCTGCGTGCCTATAATGCCGTAGATTTTGATGACCTGATCGTGATGCCGACACGTCTGCTACAGGAAAATGCCGAAGTACGGGATAAATGGCAAAACCGGGTGCGTTATTTGCTGGTCGATGAATATCAGGACACCAACACTGCACAGTATATTCTGGTGAAATTGCTGGTTGGCGTGATGGGGCAGTTCACTGCTGTAGGCGACGATGACCAGTCCATCTATGCCTGGCGTGGCGCCAAACCGGAAAATATGGCCTTGCTGCAACAAGATTTCCCGAATTTAAAAGTGATTAAACTGGAACAGAACTATCGTTCGACCAGTCGTATTCTTAAAGCAGCCAACACCGTGATTGGCAATAACCCGCATATTTTTGATAAAAAACTCTGGTCAGACAAAGGCCATGGTGAAGTGATCCGGGTGATTACTTGCCGTAATGATGATGATGAAGCAGAACGCGTGGTCAAAGACCTGATCACGCATAAATTGATGAATGGGAAAAGCTGGAAAGATTATGCGGTATTATATCGCGGCAATTTTCAGGCGCGTATTTTAGAAACCCATCTCCGTCAGATGCAGATTCCGTATAAATTGTCTGGCGGTCAATCTTTTTTCGCGCGTGCCGAAATCAAGGACATGATGAGTTATTTACGCCTGATCATTAACCCTGAAGATGACAGCGCTTTCCTACGGATTATCAATACGCCAAAACGTGCCATTGGGCCGGTGACACTGGAAAAACTGGGTCTCTTTGCTCAGGAAAATAACCTATCACTACTGGCTGCGGCAGCGGATCAGCGTTTGACCATGGCGATTCCGAAAAAGGCCACCACACAGTTGGCAGAGTTTGCCGACTTCATTGAGGGCTTTACCCGCAATTTACTTGATGATGATGAACCGGTACCGATCATCCGTCAGATGATGATTGAAGCCGGTTATATCGATTACATCAAGGAAACTGCAGCCACGCCGGCACAGGAAAAAACCAAGCTCGACAATATTGAAGTGCTTTACAGCAGCATCCAAAGCCTGATTAACCGCGCTGAAGATGTCGATGAAAAAAATATTGAAAGCGTGATTCGTAAAATGGTGCTGCTGGATATGCTGGAGCAGCAACAGGAAGAAGAAGATACTGACAAAGTCAACTTGTTAACCTTACATGCTTCTAAGGGGCTTGAGTTCCCTTATGTCTATCTGATCGGGCTGGAAGAAGAAATTCTGCCGCATAAGAACTCGATTGCTGCGGAGACGGTTGAAGAGGAACGTCGCCTGATGTATGTCGGGATTACCCGTGCACGTCAGGGTCTGACCATTACCTTGGCCGAACAGCGCAAGGCTGGCGGACAGATGAAGCAAATGACTCCAAGCCGTTTTCTGGATGAATTACCGGAAGATGAACTGGAATGGTTAGGTCGCAAGAAAAAGCTGGCGGGTAATATCGATCCGAAATTACAGGCGCAGCATTATCTGGATAATTTGCGCAATCTTATCAAACGATAAACTTCAACGCTTATACATATTTTAAATGCAACAACAGGAATGAACACATGAAAGTTCAGGTGAAAGTCCTTGACTCGCGTCTCGGTCAGGAATGGCCATTACCGACTTATGCCACCACAGGTTCAGCAGGATTGGACTTGCGTGCCTGCGTCCATGAAACGACAGTGATTGAACCGGGTCAAACCGTTTTAGTGAAAACAGGCTTGGCGATTTATATCGAAGATCCTGCTTTTGCAGGTCTGATCTTGCCACGTTCAGGTTTAGGTCATAAGCACGGGATTGTGCTGGGTAATCTGGTAGGTCTTATCGATTCAGATTATCAGGGTGAATTGATGGTATCGGTCTGGAACCGGAGTCAGACTGCTTTCAGTCTGGAGCCGGGTGAACGTTTGGCGCAATATGTGCTGGTGCCGGTAGTACAAGCTGAATTTGATCTGGTCAGTGAATTTGAAGCCACTGAGCGTGGTGCTGGTGGCTTTGGCCATACCGGTAAAAACTAAAGAGAAGATGACCTGCAAACAATGAATGGATGTAGGTCATTTCTTAAATACAACAAAGTAAATCCTAAACATAATGTGACGCTTAAAATGGAGTTAAAAATAAAAATTTATTTTCTATATAAATAGAGTTATTCAAAATTGAAATTTATATCTTTATTTTAATTTTAGCCGGGGAAATTAAAAATAAATATAATTAAATAAGGACTATTTCATCACAGAAATTTTCTGATTATTCAGTTAACGGTAATATTTTTATAATTGATTGTTACATTGAAATGGTTTAAAAGTAGCGGGTCTTAAAACAAAAACAAATGTTTAAAGTCATGATGATGAAATAAGTCATTTTATATCTCCTTATATTTAGTGAAAAGAATAGTTTTATGGGATCTATGAATCATCTATTCCCCATGCACATTTTTCGAGCCTATGACATACGCGGTAAAGTCAGTGTACTGGGTGCTGGGATTATCGATGCAATTGCTCACGGTTTAGCACAGCAATATCAGGCTGCGGGACAGACACGTGTCGCAATTGGCTATGATGCACGGCTTAGCAGTCCGGCTTTTGCAGAAACCATTCGCCGTATTTTTCAAGCTTATTCGATTGAAGCCACCATTGTCGGTTGTTGTTCCAGTCCGATGCTGTATTTCACCGCGCGGCAATTTGATGGCAATGGCATCATGGTCACGGCCAGTCACAATCCCAAAGAAGATAATGGTATTAAATGGATTATCTCTGGTGAGCCGCCTTGCCCAGAGATGATCCAGCAGGTGGCTCATCTGGCCAAACCACATTATAGCAATCAGCAGCTTTGCCTAGACGAACAGACTCATCAAGTTATTCCAGAATTTTGTCTAAAATATCAGCATGGTATATTAAAAGATATCCAGTTGAAGCGCTCATTTAAAGTGGTTCTGGATGGTCTGAATGGTTCAGCCGGGCGCTGTGCCAATCTGGTGCTTCAAAAAATGGGTTGTGCGGTGATGGCTTTGCGTTGTGATGCCAATGGGCATTTTCCAGACCATGCACCAGATCCTTCGCAAGACAAACATCTGGAGACTTTACGCCAAAGCATCATGCAACAGCAGGCTGATCTGGGCATTGCCTTGGATGGCGATGGCGATCGCGTGGTCTTGATTGATGCACAGGGCCAGATTATCACGGCGGATCAGTTACTGTGCCTGTTTGCCGAAATTTGCTTAAGCGGTTCGCCGTCACGCCAGTTTGTTTATGATGTTAAATGCTCAACCCTGGTGCGAGACACCGTGCAACGTTTGGGCGGTGAGCCGGTGATGATTCGTACCGGAAGCTCATTTCTGAGAACTTATCTGGCACAATCTCAGCAGCAGGCGATTTTTGGTGGAGAATATGCCGGGCATTATGTCTTTAATGATGGCCGTGGCTGGGGCTATGATGATGGACTCTATGCAGCGCTCAGAGTCATGGAATATCTGGATCAAACTGGTCAAAGTCTTGCACAAGCTTTAGCGGCTTATCCGAAACGGCATGGGACCGAAGATCTTTATATTGCAACGCATCATGTGCATCCGGTTGAACTTTTAGACTTTGTTGAACAGCAATCTGAAAGAATTCGTGCGCAAATCAGTAAAATTGATGGGATACGTCTTGATTTTGAGGATGGTTTTGGCATCATTCGAGCATCCAATACAGGTGAGTATTTCACAGTGCGCTTTGATGCCAATGATGCTCAGGGCCTGAATGAAATTCGTCAGCTGTTTGTAGCCATGTTGCGTGACCGTTATCCACAGATCGCTCAAGATATTTTAGATGCTCAATAAGGAGAGGCGAATGCCAAATCAACAAACAGGCATCGACAAAGCACAGATTTTGACAGAAGCTTTGCCGTATATTCAACGCTTTGCGGGTAAAACCCTGGTAGTAAAATACGGCGGTAATGCGATGACCGATCCTGAGCTGGAAAGTTCATTTGCACGTGATATCGTATTATTAAAAACGGTTGGTATTAATCCGATTGTGGTGCATGGTGGGGGGCCACAAGTCGATTCCATGCTGAAACAGTTGGGCCGTGAATCAGACCGTATCGACGGGATGCGCGTGACTGATCCTGCCACGATGGAAGTCGTGGAAATGGTACTTGGCGGTAGTGTCAATAAATCGATTGTGAACCTGATCAACCAGCATGGTGGTCGTGCCATTGGCTTGACTGGTAAAGACGGCAACCTGATTCGTGCGCAAAAACTGCTGATGGAAAAAGTGGCTGAAGATGGTTCGGTTCAGCAAATTGATTTGGGTCTGGTCGGTGAAGTCGTTGGCGTAAAAACCGATGTGCTGGAAATGTTCACCAACAGCGATTTCATTCCCGTGATTGCACCGCTGGGTGTGGATGAAGAAGGCAATACCTATAACATCAATGCAGACTTGGTGGCCGGTAAAGTCGCAGAAGCCCTAGGTGCAGAGAAGCTGATTCTGCTGACCAATATTACAGGTGTTCTGGATGAAAATAAAAACCTGCTGACGGGTTTAAGCACTCAGGAAGTTGACCGTCTGATTGAAACAGGTGTGATCTATGGTGGCATGATTCCTAAAGTCGGCTGTGCACTGGATGCGGTCAAAGGTGGCGTAGTGAGCGCGCATATTGTAGATGGTCGTGTGCCACATGCCAGCTTATTGGAAATTTTTACCGATCATGGCGTTGGTACACTGATTACCAACCGTGCCCATCCACCTCGTCCATAAGTTGTTTTTTTGCGGAAAAGAGCCTCAATTGAGGCTCTTTTTTATCTCTATTTATAACTGATAGCTATTTGAAATGACTCGGGTAGTCATGCACAATAAGCATCTAAGAAAATAGAAAGCTGAAACCAGACCATGTGCCAACTGCTTGGAATGAATTGTGCCACCCCGACGGATATTACCTTTTCATTTCGTGGGTTTTCCCAGCGGGCCGGAATTACCTCGGATCATGCCGACGGTTTTGGGATTGCTTTTTTTGAGGATAAAGCCTGTCGCCTATTTGTCGATAACCAGTCTGCGGTTGAATCTCCGATTGCCGAGCTGGTGCGTAACTATCCGATCAAATCCCGTAATGTGATTGCGCATATCCGTAAAGCCACCCAAGGCAAAATCAATCTGGAAAATTCGCATCCATTTAGCCGCGAACTGTGGGGCCGGCAGTGGATTTTTGCCCATAATGGCGATTTGCATGAGTATTTTCCGGTGCTGAGTGGCCGTTTTACCCCAGTCGGCAATACTGATAGTGAGCGCGCTTTTTGCTATTTGCTCGATCAGCTGGTCAAACGCTTTGGTTATGATGAACCGAGTCTGGATCAGGTCTTTGAACTACTTGCTGAGGTTTCACCTGCGATTGCAGAGCACGGCACTTTTAATTTCTGCCTTTCCAATGGGCAGGCGCTGTTTAGCTATGCCATTACCAAATTGCACTGGCTGGTGCGTGAATACCCATTTAGACCGGCACAGCTGATTGATATTGATGTCGAGGTGGACTTTAGTCAGGTCACTACGCCGAAGGACAGGGTTGCGGTTATTACCACTGAGCCATTGACACAAAATGAGGAATGGACCGCTTTTCAGCCGGGTGAAATGATTCTGTTTAAAGAGGGTGCCAAGTTCCGTTCGCAACTGACTCAGGTAGATCGATTGGAACGGGAACGTCTAGATCCATCCTTAAAACGTGTGACCAAAGCAGATTTATATTAAAAATAGATTTTTTTATTTTAAAGATGGGATTTAATTCCCGTTTTTTAATATCTTTTTTATTTAAATTAAAGAGAAGCCATATTATTGGAAATAGTATATTGATTAAAAAATATCTGATTCTTATACTCGGGTTTAAAATATATTCCTAATAAAAACAGTTAATTGCAAGGTTTCTCTTAAATTAAGCCGAAAGCCGACTAATTTACTTCATTTTTATTCAAATCAATACGTTATATGATGATTTTTATGTGATAAGTCCTTAATATTTATAGGTGGTCGTAATGAAAATGAAATGGGTTCCAGACTATAATACTGGTATCGATGTGATTGACGATCAGCACAAACGAATTCTCGATTATATCAATGAAATTGATGAGATCAATGTAAATACCGACCGTGCCCGTATTAAACAGATCCTCGAAAATATTATCGATTATACCCAGTCGCATTTTACTTTTGAAGAATCTCTTCAGGAAGAAGCGGGTTATAAATACCGAGTTCCACATAAACGTGTACATGACCTGTTTATCAAGAAAATCGAGTCTTATCGTGATCGTTTTGAACTGGGGCAGTCGATTGAATCAGAACTGCATGAAGTATTATCTAAATGGTTAATCAACCATATTCAGCACGATGACGCTGATTATGTCGGCGCAGTGAAAGAAAATATGATGGGCATTATCAAAGAAAAAGAACAGAAAAAAGGTAAAAACTGGTTCGCTCGTTTCTTCTCATAATAAAAGACGTAACGAGATAACAAGAATTACAATTTAATAATAAATTTTGCGCAGCAAATCACTGTCATGGTGGTTTGCTTTTTGTTTTTGATTTTCACCGCTTCACAAGGCAAAATAGCGCTAGATTTTTATAGGAATGCATCATGCAGGACAATGCTATGTCAAAATGGTTATCACCGCTGATGGCTTTCTGTTTATCGTTTATTATCATCGCGACGCTCGCACCGATAACGGGTATACAGATTGATCGTCAGCTGGATTTCTGGATGCTCTGGTTAGCCACTATGCTGATTCTGGCGCTTCCCATCTGCTACTTGGAAATTGCTTTGGCCAAGCGCTCTAAAACAACGGCATTACAGGCACTGTCAACGCTGACCCGTGAAGCAGATGCCTCACAAAAATGGCGTATAGTCGGCTGGCTCAGTGTGATCTTTATTCCTTTTCTGGCCGGTGCCATGCTGAACAATGCCAGCAATGTTCTGGCGCTTGCTGCACTTGATCTTGCACTGAATCTTTTGTTTATAGGTCTGGTAGTTGCTGCTCTGGTCTTGTCACTGCTGCCGCGTCAAATTTTGTTAGTTATTACGGCGATTGGCGTACTGGCATCTCTGATCTTGGCAAATGTGATGGGAACTGCGCTACCTGCATGGCAAGTCACGCCAGTTGAATTCTCGGAATGGGGCAATGCCACCGTATTGGCACTGGTTGCAAGTGGTCTGGGCATGGGCTTGTACTGGCAGTCTAGCCTGAGCACGGTACAACAGCAGGATGTCGCCAGCAAGACGGTCTTGCCGATCTGGATCGCACAATTGCTTGCTGTGATTGCATTTGCCTTCTTTGCTGTACAAGCACAAATCCCTGCATTTACGTTGGTGGCCGCGATTGTAGCGACTGCTGCATTCATCCTGCAGATGGCACGAGAGCAGTTACAGCAACGTCAGCTTCACCCTGCGATTCAATGGGCGATTATGGCTGTCGTCACCCTGATCTGGGCCATTCCAAATGTGGCACCAATGTTCAACGTAGTCTTACTGCTTTGGGGCTTATTGATTTGTTTGATTTACGCGCTCTTTGCGGGCTGGATCATGAAGATCAGCCATTTACGTAAATCAATGAATTTTAGCTCTGAAGGGTTCTATAACCTGTGGCGTATTGCTGTCCGTGTGGTATTGCCTGTTTCGATTATCGTGGCGATGGTCGCTGTTCTAGGACAACTGTTCTGATGAATAATGCACTGATCTGGGTGGCCTACGCGACTCCGGAGCAACAGTTTCATCTGGCTGTGCCATTTCAGCCCGGCATGACAGCATTGGATGCCATCCAGCAAAGTGGCATAGCAGAGCAGGTTACCCTACCTGAACCCTTGTCTTTGGGTATCTTCGGTGTATGCTTGCAAGATCATCAGCAGCCACTGGCAGCAGGTGATCGAGTCGAAATTTACCGAGCACTGACTATCAATCCTAAAGATATCCGACGTAAACGTGCCGAGAAAAATCCGGTGGGTCGTTATGCCAGAGGCAATCTTTTAAGAAAGCTGAAACCATCTTCCGAATAGAAAGCGGCTTGAATGAGCATTAGTTTCAATGATCTGCTCAATCAATCGACTTAATCAAAAAAGCCCCTGATGATTCAGGGGCTTTTTCATGAGAAAGCGACTATAGTGGAGGCGCATTTAAAATTGCTTCTTTTGAACCTGGTAAGCCGGGTTGAGATTCTGGAATGGTTTCCAGACCTTCAACACGTTCCACGATACCAGACTGGTTAAAGTAAATTTTCAAATGCTGGCCTTGGGCTGCCGGGATCTTGGCTTTTTTAGCGTAGGTTCCTGGGGTATAGTTATAGATGTAGTCCCAGCGTAAAGGATTCAGCGGATCGCTTACCGTTGGACTGCCCAGTAAGAAACGCACCTGTTGATGGCTCATTCCCACTTGAATTTTAGCGGCTTGAGCTTGGGTTAAAGGGGTTCCTTGTGGAATATCTACTTTATAAACACCTAATGTCGAACAGCCGACGAGCAAGGAAGTGACGAATAACGTCAACATGATTTTTTGCATTTTGCTAAACTATCCCAAATTAATTATGATGCATTTGATCCAAGGATAGATCATACTGCATCTAAAGTTTGTTGCATATTCCAACTTTGATTTTGTTGAGAGACCTTTTTACATGACTATTTCAAACCAAGATTTACGAAAAGCTGGACTGAAAGTTACCCTTCCACGAATTAAAATATTAGAATTACTAGAAAATTCAAGACAACATCATTTAAGTGCGGAAGATATTTACAAGACTTTACTCGATCAGGGTGAAGATGTAGGTTTAGCAACTGTGTATCGTGTGTTAACACAGTTTGAAGCCGCGGGTATTATTGAGCGTCATAATTTTGAAAACAATCATTCCGTTTTCGAGATCATGCAGGAAGATCACCACGATCACCTGGTTTGTTTGAATTGCAGCAAAGTCGTTGAATTCATCAATGATACGATTGAAAAAGAGCAGCATGATGTTGCTGAAAAATTTGGTTTTGAATTAACCGGTCACTCTCTGAATCTGTATGGCTACTGCGATGCGCCGGCCTGTCAGGAAGTGTTTCGTAAAAAATAATTTGCGCTCCGGTTGAAACAAAAAAAACAGGCTTCGATTGAAGCCTGTTTTTTTTATGTGTTCAATCTGATCAGGACTGGCCATCAAAGGTGATATTGGAATGTGCACGTAATAAATGACTGCCGCCTTCTTCTGCCAGTTTGATTTGCAGACGTAAGTCATTGGGTGAATCCGCATGTTTCAGCGCATCTTTATAGCTGATCTGCTTGGCCTTATACAGGTCATACAGTGCCTGGTCGAAGGTTTGCATGCCCAGTTCACGGGAACGCTTCATCAGGTCCTTGATCTCATGCACATCACCTTTACGGATCAGGTCAGCAATCAGGGGGGAGTTAATCAGAATCTCAATCGCGGCACGACGACCATTGCCATCGATGGTTGGGATCAGTTGCTGTGCCACAATGGCTTTCATGTTCAGTGACAAGTCCATGAACAGCTGGTTATGCCGGTCTGCTTCAAAGAAATGAATGATCCGGTCAATGGCCTGGTTGGCGTTGTTGGCATGCAGGGTCGCAAAGACCAGATGACCAGTTTCGGCAAAGGCAATCGCATAATCCATGGTTTCACGCGAACGAATCTCACCAATCAGAATCACGTCCGGCGCCTGACGTAAGGTGTTTTTCAGGGCAATTTCAAAGGAATCGGTATCAATCCCGACTTCACGCTGGGTGATGATACAGCCTTTATGCTGGTGAATGAATTCAATCGGATCTTCAATGGTAATGATATGACCTTTGGAATTTTCATTGCGATAACCGACCAGCGAGGCCAGCGAAGTTGATTTACCGGTACCGGTTGCCCCGACAAAAATAATGATGCCGCGTTTGGTCATCGCCAGTTCTTTTAGAATCGGCGGTAATTTGAGTTCATCCATGGTCGGAATCACGGTTTCAATCCGACGCAAAACCATACCCGGCTGATCACGCTGCTGAAAGGCACTGACACGGAAGCGGGCACTTTTATCCGGTGTACTGATGGCAAAGTTACATTCACGCGTGTCTGCAAATTCTTTACGCTGCTTGTCGCTCATGATGGAGTGAAGCAGTTGCCCCACTGCCGCGCCGGGTAATTTTATCGAACCAATCGGTAAAATCTGCCCATTAATTTTGATTGAAGGTTCGACATCGGCTGTAATGAACAGATCCGATGCTTTTTTCTCCACCATATAATCGAGTAAGCCGTTAAAATCCATGTATAAAAACCCCAATACAATTAATTTTTCTTATAAGAATGCTTCTGGCTGTTTGGCTGCAGTACGTGCCACTTGCGGGCTGATGAGACCTTTAGATACCAGGGTTTTCAGGGTCTGATCCAGTGTGGTCATGCCATAGTTGGCACCGGTCTGAATCGCAGAATACATTTGTGCGACTTTATTTTCACGAATCAGGTTACGGATTGCAGGAATACCAATCATGATTTCATACGCTGCAACACGTCCGCCGCCATTTTTCTTTAATAGGGCCTGTGAAACCACAGCCTGCAATGATTCCGATAACATGGCACGAACCATATCTTTTTCTTCGGCAGGGAATACGTCAATCACACGGTCAATGGTTTTGGCCGCAGAGGTGGTATGCAGGGTGCCAAACACCAGGTGACCAGTTTCTGCCGCAGTTAAGGCCAGACGGATGGTTTCAAGGTCACGCATCTCACCGACCAGAATAATATCAGGGTCTTCACGCAGTGCCGAACGCAGGGCTTCATTAAAGCCATGCGTATCACGATGCACTTCACGCTGGTTGATCAGGCATTTCTTGGATTGATGCACAAATTCGATTGGATCTTCGACGGTCAGAATATGGTCATAACGGTTGTCGTTAATATAATCCAGCATCGCCGCCAAGGTGGTTGATTTACCCGACCCGGTTGGCCCTGTGACCAGTACCAGACCACGCGGATATTCACAGATGTCTTTAAAAATCTGTCCCATGCCCAGATCTTCAAGGGTCAGAACTTTGGATGGAATGGTACGGAATACTGCACCGGCACCACGGTTCTGGTTAAATGCGTTGACACGGAAACGGGCCACACCGGGTACTTCAAAAGAAAAGTCAGTTTCCAGATTTTCTTCAAAATCACGGCGCTGTTTATCGTTCATGATGTCATAAACAAGTTTATGTACTTCTTTATGTTCTAATGCTGGCAGGTTGATACGACGAACTTCCCCATCGACACGAATCATTGGCGGTAAGCCTGCAGACAAGTGTAAATCCGACGCACCATTTTTAGCAGAAAATGCCAACAATTCTGTGATATCCATAAGGTCCCCGAGTTCATTAAAATGTTAATTATTTTGATAGAATAATAAGGCTTTCCCACAGCTTAACCAACCCTTAGTTTATGGGCAAGGGAAAAAAAGATGAATGAAATGAGAACCCCATCAATGAATATGTTGCAACAGTCACGAAATCAGGTTTTAGCGCAAATTGAAACAGCCTGTGCTCAGGCCGGTCGTGAGCCAGATTCGGTGCAACTGCTGGCCGTTTCCAAGACCCAGCCGAGTGCAGTACTGGCTGATATGTATCAGGCGGGACAACGTGCCTTTGGCGAAAACTATTTGCAGGAAGCGCTAGAGAAAATTACGGCTCTAAAAGACTTGGAAATTGAATGGCATTTTATTGGCCATGTACAGCGTAACAAGACCAAGCATCTGGCAGAAAATTTTGCCTGGGTGCATGGGGTGGATCGTTTGATTATTGCCGAGCGTTTATCCAATCAGCGTAGAGAAGATCAGCTCGCGCTGAATATCTGTCTTCAGGTCAATATTGATGCTCAGGATACGAAAGATGGTTGCCAGCCGGAAGAGGTTGCTGATTTAGTTAGACAAATCAGCCAACTGCCAAATGTGCGCTTACGTGGCCTGATGGTGATTCCAGCGCCGGGCAATCCTCAAGCTTTCATCGAGGCTAAAGCTTTATTTGATAGGGTGAAAGCTCAGCATGCGCATCCTGAAGATTGGGATACCTTGAGTATGGGCATGTCGGCCGATATGCAGGCTGCAATTGCTGCCGGTTCCAGCATGGTGCGTGTCGGCACGGCATTATTTGGTGCACGTCCTCAAAAGGATTAACAGGCGTCGTCGGGTTATTTTGAAAAAGTATGATTAAGCGTTATTCGATAACGCTTTTTTTCTTTGTGGCTCCAGCCATTTTGCCATCAGCCAGGCAAAGACAATCAGGCTGCCCATACTGCCGAGCAAGGCTAAAACAGCGCCGCCCAGACCATAAGCCAAGGTTGCCGGAACACAGCCCAGAATAAACAGCAGCAAAGGGAAATGGGTTACATACAAGGTATAGGAAAAATCAGCGGATTGTACCCAGACCGGATTGTAGTGACTGCGCTGCTGCTGGAGTTGTACCAGCCAGCAGCTAAATGCCAGACCGATACAGAAATTAAAGGGAGTAAAATTTGCAGCGCGATATTGTCGGGCTTGATCGACGATATGAAACTGGTAAGCATCAATGCAGGCGATTAGAAATGCCAAGCCAAATAACCCCAGTTTAAGCACTTGTAACCGGTTTAGAAAATGTCGCTGGATATGACGAAATGAACAGGCAAAGGCCATCAGCCAGACCAGAAAATAAATAAAAAACTGAATATTCAGGATGGATAAAACGATTAAAACACTAAAAAAGCCGATTTTGGCTATTTCTGAATCTTTGAAAAAAGGCAGAAATCCGGCCAAGACATAGAACCAGACTTCATAACTCAGGCTCCAGAGCGGGGCATTGGCTGAAATTGTAGGCGTGATGAAGCCATTCAAAAACAGCAGAGCGCCAATAAAATCACCTGAATCGAGACCATAGTCAGTCCGGATCATCATGCCAAAACTGTTTTGAAAGGCATGGCTTTGAGTGGCAAAGAGTAGTGGTGCCAACAGATACAACAACAGGCTCAGAGCCATGGCAAACAGAAAGGGTGGCAAAATCCTGCGATAACGCTGTTGGGTATAACGGCGCAGATTGAACTGACCATGCTGATGAATATTGTGCTGGATCGAATAGCCAATCAGATAACCACTCAGAACAAAGAAAATCATGACCGCGGCCTGACCAAGCAGGCGCACCCATGAATACAGGCTGAGGTCAAAAGGGGCGATAAAGGCCTGAAAGCAATGCGTGAACAGTACAACAATGGCACTGATGCCCCGTAGGCTCTCGAGCTGTAAGCTGAAATAGGGCGAGAGCCTGTCTGGGGCAGGGTGCATCATTGTCAACCTATAATCTGAATGGTACTGGCGCCAGCACCGACTGGCTTGACCTGAATCTGTACTGGAATCCGTTCATGCATTTCCTGCACATGCGAGATTAAGACCACTTTACGACCCTGACTTTGTAAATGATCCAGTGCATTCATCACCATATGTAATGAGGCTGGATCTAAAGTACCAAAGCCTTCATCAATAAATAGCGATTCCAGTTTCATCGAACCGGAAGCCATATTAGCAATCGCCAGTGCCAAGGCCAGAGAAACCAGAAAGGTTTCTCCGCCAGATAAAGACAAGACCGGACGTACTTCGCTGTTCATGTCCAGATCAATAATCGCCAGACTCAGGCTGTCTGGAATACGGTGCAACTGATAGCGCGGTGCCAGCGGTTGCAGTTGTTGGTTGGCGTATTCCACCAAGATATCCAGATGATGTTCCTGAGCAATTTTCTGGAACTTGGTACCTTCCTTATGTCCGATTAAATCGTAGATACGGCCCCAGCGATATTCTTCGGCTTTGACCTGTTCAATCTGTTGCTGATATTTGGCATAGGTATTTTGATTATTGGCATTCATACGCAGTTTGGTATCAATCTCATTGAAGCTGTTTTGTTGCTCGGTTTTTTCCTGTGCCAAACTATTTAAATGTGCTTCCACTTCCTCAAAAGCAAGTTCAGGCTGTTGCTGGAGATGCTTCTGGTATTGATCTTCCAGCGTTTGCCAGGCAATTTTGGCATTTTCCAGTGCTTGATGTTGTGCCTGTAATTGCTGTCGGATTTGCTGATGTTCACTCAGACCAATGGTCAGACATTGTTGGATCAGTTCCGCATTAAAATGTCGATGCAGATTTTGCCATGTACGGATGGCCTGATCAGATTGTGCCTGCTGTTGAGTTAGCTGTTGCATTTGGGTCAGCAAAGCCTGTTGTTTAAGTAAAGCCTGATGCAAAGCTTGCTCATGCTGTTCATATACCTGGCGTTGTGCTTGAAGCTGGCTATCAAGCGCTTTTAACTGGGTATCCAGTTGCAGTCGCCATTCTGCTGCCAGCTTATAGGTCTGACCGGCATGTTGTTCGGTCAGCTGATTGAGTTGCTGACGTAAGTCTTTGCCTTGTTCAAGCAAATAATGGGTCTCGGCCTGTATTTGCGTATGCCGCTGCTCATGTAGCTGAAGTTGCTGTTGAGCCTGATTCAGTTGCTGCTTGAAACCTTGTAGCTCCTGTTCCGCAGTTTTGACTTGATTGACAAGATGTAATCGCTGCTGCAAATGTTGTTGCAGCTGGGTACAGGCAGCAGGCGCATTCTTGTGCCAAGCGAGCTGCTGTGCTTCGGGCAGTACTGTAAGAACTGGCTCAATCAGTTGATCCAGTTGCAGCATTTTTTGCAGACTCAGTTGCAAGCTGTCGAGTTGCTGTTGCTGTTGTCGCCAGTTTTGCCAAGTCTGTTGCAGGATTTTGAACTGTTCGTTTGCCTGAGTGTGTTGCTGTTGCCACTGGCCAAGCTGTGTTTGCAGGGGATGGAGCAACTGGGCTGAATGATCAGGATTGGCTGGCTCAAGTCCTAACTCTTTTAAGTTTTGTTGTAATGTCTGGTGCTGTTCATTCAGTATCCGTTCAATGTGGATTAAACGCTGTTGTTTTTGCTCAAGGAGCATCTTGATTTTGGATTGTTGAATCTGGGTTGCTTTTAAATCATCTTTAAGCTGATTCAGTTGTTGTTGTGCCTGTTGCAGCTGTTGATCTTGCAGCTGGTTTAGCGCTGTGTCTAATAATGCTTGATGTTGGACAAACGGATGCTGTTGGCTGCCACAGACCATACAGGCTTCATCAGGTTTGAGCTGCGCGCGCAGTTCCTGCACGCTTTGGGTTTGCAGTAGGCGCTGTTGCTGCAGCATATTTTGTAGTTGTTCAAATTCCTGTTCGGTGTTGCTGACTGTTTGCTGCAGTTGAATTTCCGTATGTTCAAGCTGGGTTAATTCTGTCTGTGCATACGCTACGTCTTGTTTGAGTTGCTGTTGTTCGGCTTCCTGTTCCGCTAGACGTGCCACGTGCTGGATCAAGCCTTCCAGTTTAAGCAGCCGGGTCGAGCTCTGTTGCTGTACAGTCTGCTGCTGCTGAAGCTGTTGTTCCAATTGGGCTTGATTGCCAAATTGTTGCTGCAAACTTTCGATTTGTTGAGCCAGCTGCTGCCGGGAATGTTCCAGTTCAGTACGCGATTGAGAGAGTACTGCCGGCGCCTGTTGCTGCATCTGTTGATACAGCTTTTGATAGTCTTGCAGTCGTTGCAGTGTACTTTGTGGTTCCAGATCAAACACGGCAAGATCAGCCTGCTGTTCAAGTTGCGTCAGGCGTTGCTGTTGCTGCTCGGCAGCAGATGCGAGTTGCTGTTTCGATGATTCAATCTGTTGTTGCAAGGGTTGGATATACTGCTGTGCATAGTCCAATAAATCTGCTGATTTTTTCTTATAGTCATTGCCGACCAGATGCATCTCATGATCCAGTTTTAGACCTTGTTCCAGATGCGGCTGCATGGCATGCATATGTTGAACATGGGCTTGTTGCTGTTGCTGGATCTGAGCAAGTTGCGCAAATTCAGCATCACGTTGCTGTTGCACCTGTTGTAGCTGCTGTTCGAATGATTGTTGTTGTATCGCAAGCTGTTTTTGCTGCGTGAGCATTTGATTCTGCTGGATAAACTGTTCTCGAATGCCCTGAAACTCATCCAAATGAACCAGCAACTGCTTTTGTGCGGTCAGCTTCTGATCGGCATCCAGCTGTACATCGTAAATTTCTTTTTTGGCCTGAATTTCAGTATATAAAGCATGTTTCTGCCGATACCATTTCAGGTCATTTTCTAGTAATTTTTCACTCTGGTTAAAATGCTCAAGTATCTGGTTGAAGGCAGTATGTTGCTGTTGAAGCTGAGTAATATCGTCTTCGGATAATAATTCCAGATGACCGAGCCAGTTTTCCAGTTCATGGCGCTTTTGTCGAACCTGACTATGCTTTTCCGCTGCTTTTTTACTGACCTCACTGAAAATCTGCGAATTGGTCAGATATTCCAGCAAGTCTGCACGTTCATGATCTTTGGCTTTTAAAAATGCGCCAACTTCCGACTGCGCCAGCAGTACCGCGCGGGTAAACTGTTCAAAGCTCAGGCCCAGCAGTTTTTCAATTAAGGGGGTAACTTCAGATATTTTTTGCGTTAGCGTCGTATCATCATCGATGCACTTGATAAAACGATCTACTTTTAGATTGCCATCGACTTTCTGACGTGCCCGGCGAATCTCCCAGCGTGCTGTATAGCGTTTGCTATCCAGGGCAATAAACTCCAGCTCGGCAAAACCATGCACGCAGCCACGGCGTAGAATATTCTTGGAGTCTTTAATCGAAACATCCTGACCACCGGCATCTTTCAGGCTGCCGGTCGCACCTTTTAGACGTGGAATTTCGTTATAGAGCGCCAGACACATGGCATCGAGCAGGGTCGATTTACCGGCTCCGGTTTTTCCAGTGATTGCAATCAGGCCGGCATGTGTTAAAGGGCTGGATTCAAAATCAATATGATGGGTGCCAGTGAGGGAGGCCAGGTTGTTGAGACTCAAACGTAAAATTTTCATGGCCGATCCTAGGCTTGTTGTTTCTGAGCAAGTTCGTGCTGGGCTTCAACCAGAAGTTGCTGAAAATCCTGTTGTACAGAATGATCATGTTCATAGCCCATTTTTTTCCAGATATTCAAAAACAGCGATTCCGGCGTCGGTGGTGCCAGATCAATTTTCGAATCTCCTTGCGTATGTTCGGCCTGTTGCTGATAAATCCGGCTGATGCGCAGCAAGCGGTAACGGTTGGCGGGTAAAGCCAGTTCAATTTGCTGGCGTAAATCGACTGGTGGCGGGGCATCGGTGGTGTATTCTATTTCCAGAAAATGTCGTGCCGACAGTTGTTCGATTTCTCCGGCAGGCAAGGCCTGAAGTTTAGCAATTAAATCTTCCAGTTCTTCCCGAATCCGGCACAGCTCGACGGTGCGTGGCACTTTTAAAACATCGTATTGAAAGCGCTGTTCGTTGCTTTGCTCAGGATCAATCCTGACCTCGACCACCTGATGTTGATAGTTGATTTCACTAAATGACAGCGGAATCGGTGAGCCACTATAACGGATATGTGGCTGACCAACTTTTTGTGGTTTATGCAGATGACCGAGTGCCACATAATCAATCACTTCATCAAACAGCGCCGTCGAGAGCGCTTCTTCATTACCGACAATAATTGGCCGTTCCGAGTCGGAAGTTTCGCCACCTTGCATATGTGCATGCGACATTAGAATCAGGGCTTGATGTGGCTGTTTACGGGCCTTGGCTTCGGCAATCAGTTGTTGATGCAGATAGCTAATCGCATTCTGGCTATTGCTGGTATGCTCATTCAGCCCGGTAATTTCGGCACTGCGTAAATAGGGCAGGGTCAGACACCAGGCGATGATATTTTTATCCTGATCATAAATCGGAATCAGCAAGCGATCCAGATTCAGGGTGTTTTCTGCGGTTCGGCCTACAATTCCCACAGCTTTGGCATTGAATTTAGACAGAAAAGGTTCAACCTGCTCAATCCGGTAACCGGAATCATGATTACCGGCAATCATCAAAGTCTGCATATGCGGCGCCAGATCATGTGCATCGGCCAGAAACTGATACAGTTGCTTTTGCGCACTTGAGGCTGGATTGATCACATCAAAAATATCACCGGCAATCAACAAAGCATGCGGCTGTTTTGTTTTAATTTGATCGAGCAACCAAGTCAAAAACTGGGCATGTTCAAATTCACGGTCATGGTTATGGAAAAATTGCCCCAGATGCCAATCGGAAGTGTGAAGAAAATGAACTGCCATGTAGATGAACCCTGAAATGTCTGCCTTGCTACTATAGGAAAAAGCTGAGGGGAAAATCTACTTAAAAAAGATATTTCAGCGAATTGTTGCTGATGTCAGGCTGAATTTATTTTAATCAGTAGGTGAAATAGCAGGATGGTGGTGTCTAAATCACCCAGTCTTGAACAGTCATGCAATTCATCAGGCTGAAAAATCGGAATTTTAAAAAATAAAAACCGACGATTCGAGTGATGTGAAATCGTCGGTCAAATTTGTGTTACATGAAGATTTTGGCTGCTATTCAAAATTTCCCTGTACACTGGACTTATTGCTTTAGCTCTAAGGTCAGCAAAAATTCGTGGATGCCAGTCCAAATTTTTGTACCTTGTACCCTATATAACGTCACCTTCTGGCCGATGGTTGACAATAAAATGAAAAAAAACCTGTTTTTTTTTATACTAGCTTGATGAATGTCACTGAGTGATTCTTATGTTGCCTTTAACCCGTTATTTTATCTGGTTTTTTATTATCTGCTTTATTTTTACCTGCATTTGCGGGGTGCTGGCAGCCCTGATGCCAACGGGGATGGGCGCCGTACTGACGATTGTTCCTTATCTGGTGGCCATGATCTGGATCTTATTTAAGTTTTTAAAACAGCAAAAACGTGCCCCAACGCAGTCGGAACGTAAAAAATTCACCTTGGGGTTTAGCCTGATTTATTGGGGCTATAACCTGCTATTTCTGTTACTTGGTATTCTCATTGCCACGCGCTCTAATCCAAATGCCTGGCAGGACTTTTTGCTATATCTACAGCAGCCACAATTTATAAGTATTGTGCTGATCATGTTCTTGCTGATCGCGATTCCGTTGTATCTATTGACTTACTGGTTCTATGGCAAGCAGGCACAGCGTATGGCAGATCAAATGTTTGGCAATTCGCCGCAGGCCTGATAGGTAGGTGGCTTTATGACGATTGATCTTGATAGATTGATCGCATCAGGCAGGATACAAATTCACCACGACAAAGAGGGCATTGATTGAAAAACCCCAGAATAAGTTGCGTATAATTTAAATAGAAAAAATAACAGGGCTAAGAATGACTTATGGATAAACCTGTAGTGCTGGTGACCGGAGCGAGTGGTTTTATTGGCAGTCATCTGGTGCGTTTTTTATTAGAACGTGATTATCGGGTGATTGGGCTGACCCGCCGCAAGAATCAATCTGAACCTCATCCAGATTTTCACTGGATTAACCAGCTGGATGAATTAAAACAGCCTCAGATTGATTATGTGATTAATCTGGCTGGCGAAAGCATCGGTCAGGGACGCTGGACAGCAGCGCGTAAAAAGAAATTGCTGGATAGCCGTTTAGACACCACCAAACAGTTATTTGACTATTTAGAAAAATACCAGATCAAACCGAAACGGATTATTTCGACCTCGGCCGTTGGTTATTATGGTATTGACCCGAGCGAGCGTTGGGAGCAGGTCTGTACGGAACAAAGCCCGCCACAAGATATTTTTATGTCTGAGCTCTGTGCGAAGTGGGAACAACTGGCTTTGTCCTATAGCAGTCAGGACACCAAAATTGTTCGCTTTGCTGTGGTCTTCGGCAAAGGTGGTGGAATTCTGCCGCAGATGTTATTGCCGATTAAACTGAATCTGTTCGGGCGGATTGGTCATGGGCGTCAGCCAGTCACTTGGGTGCATTTAGAAGATGTATTGCGTGCGATTGAATTCTTGATGCTTGAAACGACGACTGGGCAGATTTTTAATGTGGTTGCTCCGGAAAAAGTCAGTCAGGCACAGTTTGCCCGGACTGCTGCACAGCTACTGAAACGCAAACCTTTACTGCCACTGCCAGCATGCAGCCTGAAAATGATGCTGGGAGAACAATCGCAACTGGTTTTAAACGGTCAGTATGTACAGCCTCAAGCTTTACAGGATGCGGGATTTCAGTTTGATTATCCAACCTTGAAAGAAGCGCTGCATAATATCCTAAAGCACTAAGCGACCTGGCTCCAATAGATGGGCCGGAGCATAGGGCTGTGGATCTACAATGGTCGGCGTTTGTTCAAGCATCAATTGAGCAAGTAGCTTGCCTGAGGCTGGGGCCATGCATAAGCCATTGCGGAAATGGCCAAAATTGGCCCAGGCATTTTGTAATTCGGGGATTTTGCCAATATAGGGAATACCATCGGGTGAGCTGGGTCTTAATCCGGCCCATTGCTTGACCAGCGGAAAATCCGCCAGTTCCGGTACCATCCCCAGACAAGCCTGTAGAATATCTTGCCGGATTTCAGCAGAAGGCGAGGTGTCAAAACCGACTTGACGCATACTGGAGCCACATACAACATGTCCGTCGCGCCGTGGAATCAGATACATGACCTTGTTCATGCACATGCTCGGTAGCCAGTTTTCTGGGGTTTTAAACAGCAGCATTTGTCCTTGCACCGGTTGCACCGGAATTTCACAGCCAAGCTGTTCTGACCAGCCTGCAGACCATGCGCCTGTGGCGATTACAAACTGATCTGCCTGAAAATGTTGACCACTTGCACTAGACACACTCGTTACCCAGCCTTGCTGAATATTGAGCTGAGTGATTTTACAATGTTCTTGCCAGGTGACATGCGGATGCTGTTTTAAATAGCTGATGACCGACTGTAATAGCCTAGGGTTGCGGATATTGGCCAGTTCGGGAAAGTAAATCGCCTGTTGGAACTTGCGCTGATCAATTCGGGGATTGATTTGTTGTAGCTGAGTCTGATCAAGCAATTCGGCCTGTTGCTGAGGGTCCTGATATTTTTCCGCATAGCGCAAGCCAAGCTCAAAATCATCTTCATCAAAAATCAGCATACCACTTTCATGAATCTGGAAATCGATACCGGTCACTGGCTGCAGTTTTTGATTCCAGTCCTGATAGAGCGGTTTGGCATGCCGGGCCAACGTATTGACTGCAGCGGGGTAGCGCCAGGGATACATCGGAGAAAGAATCCCGCCTCCGGCCCAGGACGCAGCCTTCCCGGCAACTTGCTGATCAAAAATCGTGACAGAACATCCCTGTTCAAGCAGTTCCAGCGCCGACATCAACCCGGTGATGCCAGCGCCGATAATGGCGATATGCATTGCGCCGAAATCCTTTTACTTCATGTCTTTCAGTTTAAGCGCAGCTTCTTCGGCAAAGTAAGTCCAGATGCCATCGGCACCGGCGCGGCGGCAGCTCATCAGCGATTCAATAATCACGCTGTCAGATAACCAGCCATTTTGAATGGCAGCGGCCAGCATCGCATATTCACCACTGACCTGATAGACAAAGGTTGGTACGCCAAAAGTGTCTTTGACTTCGCGGACGATATCAAGATAAGGCATGCCCGGTTTGACAATCACCATGTCTGCGCCTTCCTGAATATCCAGCGCAATTTCATGCAGTGCTTCGGCACGGTTACCGACATCCATCTGGTAATTGTATTTATTGCCGCCTTTTAAATTGCTGGCAGAACCGACTGCATCACGGAATGGGCCATAGAAGCTGGATGCATATTTGGCTGAATAAGCCATGATTGAGGTATAAATATGCCCATTTTGTTCAAAGGCCTGACGAATTGCACCGATCCGGCCATCCATCATGTCACTTGGGGCAAATACATCTGCGCCTGCTTCGGCATGGCTGAGACCCTGTTTAATCAGACATTCGACCGTTTCATCATTTAAGACATAACCGGTCTCATCAATAATGCCATCCTGACCATGCGTGGTATATGGGTCGAGTGCACCATCAGTAATCAGCACCATTTCTGGCAGTTCCTTTTTTAATAAACGCAAAGTGCGTTGGACCAGACCATCTTCGCGCCAAGCCGCTTCGGCGGTCAGGCTTTTATCTTCTTGTGGTGTGACTGGAAACAGTGCCAGTTTATTGACGCCCAGTTCCAGCAGACGCTCTGATTTTTTTAACAGCAAGTCTGCTGACAGGCGTTGGATATTCGGCATACTGGGAATATCTTGGCTCTGGTTTTGTCCCGGCAGTACAAATACTGGATAAATCAGGTGATCTGCACTGAGATGCGTTTCACGTACCATAGAACGTAAATGCTCATTTTTACGAATACGACGCATGCGAGTTGCAGGAAACGCGGGACGATTGAACGTATAGGTCATAAAAATCTCAGCAATCAGTATTAAACTAGGCACCTATTGTAGCCCTAACTGAAATTTTTGGGCATAAATTAGCGGTTTTTTATTGCGGTGGATTTGAGCAGAGTGATGACTAAGACAGAGAAAAGCTGGACAGGTAATATACACTTGGGGGCAAAGGTGGATATTGATGTGGTCTTAAATCAGTTGGTACATGCTTTTAATAGCTCTCCTTTTTTTAAGCATAATGGCATGAGCATGCGGGTGGTGGAAGGCCAGATCGAAGCCTATGTCGAAATGCAGGATTTTATGGTTGGGAATGTCGCGTTTCAAATTTTGCATGGCGGTCTTGCGGCCACGGTACTCGATAGTGTCGGTGGAATTGTAGCGATGGGGGAGCTATATAAAAAAGCTGAACCTGAAACGATTGCAGATACCATTAAAAAAGTGTCGCGTTTGGCGACAGTGGATATGCGGGTGGATTATCTGGCGCCCGGGCGTGGTAAATATTTTATCGCGCGGGCAGAAACCTTACGTTTGGGGCGTAAGGGCTGCACCATGCGTATGACCATGGTCAATGATGAAGATAAGCCAATTGCTACAGCGATTGCATCTTATGCTTATTGAGGGTAAGAGATAGAAAATAAAAAGCACTGTTGAACAGTGCTTTTTTAGCTTTCGACCTTCAGATCGATACAGGTTATAGATCTGATTTGGCCCGTTTTAAGGCCTTCTGCCATTTGGCTAAATGAGCTTCACGCTCATCATTTTTCATTTTTGGTTCAAAGGCACGTTCAAGTTGCCAAGACTGCGAAATTTCCTCCAGACTGGAAAATATTCCGGATTTTAATCCGGCCATGGCGGCTGCCCCCCAAGCGGTAGACTCCAGCATTTTCGGACGCAGCACCGGCACATTGAGAATATCTGCCTGAAACTGCATCAGCATGTCATTGCTACTGGCACCGCCATCGACCCGTAATTCTTTTAAAGGGTGGGCAATATCGGATTGCATTGCACTGAGGACATCCGATACCTGAAAAGCGATTGATTCTAAGGCTGCTCGGGCGATATGCGCTTGAGTCGTACCACGAGACATGCCACAGAGCAGGGCACGCGCTTCACTGTCCCAATGCGGTGCGCCAAGTCCGGTAAAGGCCGGAACCAAAACCACGCCGTCGGTATCCTCAACTTTACAGGCCAGTTTTTCGATATCATTGCTTTTTTGAATAATCCCGAGACCATCACGTAGCCATTGCACTACCGCACCTGCCATAAAGACGCTGCCTTCCAGTGCATAGGTAGTTTGACCCTGCGCTTGCCAGGCAAGGGTAGAAAGCAGTTTATTCTGACTGAGCTGGATGTCTTGACCGGTATTGAACAGCATAAAACAGCCGGTGCCATAGGTATTTTTTGCGCTACCCACTTCAAAACAGGATTGACCAAACAGTGCAGATTGCTGATCACCTAGAATACCGGTAATGGGGATATTGGCACCGAGTAAACCTGAAGCGGTGTCAGCGATATAATTATCCGAGGAAATAATTTTTGGTAAGACCGAAGCAGGAATATGAAACAGCTCCAGCAGTTCTTCGTCCCAAGTTTGTTGATGCAGATTCATCAGCATGGTACGGGAAGCATTGCTGGCTTCAATCACATGTTCTGCGCCTTGAGTCAGGTTCCAGATCAGCCAGCTATCGATAGTACCAAAAGCGACATGACCCTGTTCAGCCAGTTCACGTACGCCTTCTACATGCTCCAGAAACCAGACCAATTTTCCTGCACTAAAATAAGGATCAATCCGTAGACCGGTTTTCTGCTGAATTTTGCACATCCAGCCCTGTTCAATCAGCTGGTTACACCAGTCAGAAGTTCGACGGTCTTGCCAGACGATTGCCGGAGCGAGCGGTTTGCCGTTTCTACGATCCCAGACTACGGTCGTTTCGCGCTGGTTAGTCAGGCCAAGGGCTTTAATATCTTTTGCCAGAATACCTGCAGTCGCCAAAGCTTGTTGTACCACGGCAATCTGTGAGCTCCAGATTTCTTGAGCATCCTGTTCCACCCAGCCCGAATGTGGGGTGTGGATATGCGTTTCACGTTGAGCCGTTGCCTGAACTTGTCCATGTTCATTAAAAATAATGGCCCGACTTGACGTAGTTCCCTGATCTAGTGCCAGTAAATAGCTCATAATTTTTCTGTTATTTGGCTTGAAAAGTAAAATATTAGCGCAATAATGTAATTAAGCACATCAAGTTGTGTAAATGTTCAGAAAATACATCGTAATTTTTGACATTTATGCTATGATTGCCTTGTACTTTGGGGGTGTTTCTGGCTTCGACGCTGGTGATGAAACTCATAGATGCATGCCGAGAGCGCATTTTCTCTCGTAAATCAAATTTGCATTTTTTAGTCGCAAACGACGAATCATACGCTCTAGCTGCCTAAGGGCAGCTTGTCCGCCTCTCCGAATACTTGTGGTTAGAGAGTCCGACTGAAGCGCACGCACACAAGTCCGTATAAAGCCAAGCCTCGGGGCTTTGTACTAAATTAAGAGGATCGCGATTTGTATCCTGTTCGTCGGGTCACAAAGAGTTAAAATAATAGACGATATCTAAGCATGTAGTATTCTCGAGCGTAGTGCTGGCGGACGCGGGTTCAACTCCCGCCACCTCCACCAAAATTCTTTCCGAAGTAATCCATCGGAATCTAAAAAAGCCTTTAAACTCAATGTTTAAAGGCTTTTTTTTATGCCTGTTTGTCCGATTCTATCCAAAGCCATTTGACCCTATATTTGCTGTTTGTGGGTCAATATTGGGACAATTTGACCCACTAAATAAGTTTAATTACGTGGGACAAAGATATGTCACTTACTGATGTAATGTGTAAAAAAGCACTACCGCAGGAAAAACAATACCGCCTTTCTGATGTTAATGGTCTGTCTTTACGAATCGATCCGAATGGGAAAAAATATTGGTCTATCCGGTATACGGAAAATGGACAACGGAAGTCTAAAGCATTAGGTATATATCCTGAGCTGAGTCTAAAGCGTGCAAGGGAGATCGCGCTTGATCTGAGATATAAACTCAAGAATACAGTTGAGGTCCAAGAAGAGCAGCCTTATTTTAAGGAGGTTGCAGAGAATTGGTTCAATACTCAAAAAGAAACCTGGTCATCCAAACATATCAGTAATGTTCGAGCTTCATTAGATGAGCTCTATATTGCTCTTGCTAATAAGCGTATTAACCAGATTGAGGCACCTGAGATTCTTCAGATCATCAAGAAAATTGACGCTAGGGGTTCTACTGAAGTTGCCAAGCGAACCTTATCGAGATGTGGAATGGTGATGAATTATGCTATTGCGCATGGTTATAGAAATAGTAATCCCGCACGTGATCTAGTGGGGGTGGTAAAAAGTAAAAAGGTGAAAAACCTAGCAGCTTTGTCTGAATCTGAGATGCCTGAATTTCTCAGACGTATTAAGGCTTATCCTGCCGATGCTCAAACACATCATGCCATTATCCTAATTATGCTTACAGGTGTTCGAGTAAGTGAGTTGCTACAAGCACGCTGGGAAGAATTTGATCTGGAAGGGCGTAAGTGGGATATCCCTGAAGAGCGTATGAAGAACCGTCTTCCGCATCGTGTACCATTGACGGACATGATGATTGCTGAGCTAAAGGCTTTGAGGCTTACTCATAATCAGGAACTGTTATTTCCACATCGTTTGAATAACAAAGAATCGATGCGTAGTGAGTCTATTTTGGCTGTGATCAAACGTTCAGGCTATGCGGGACGAATGACCACACATGGTTTTAGATCTCTATTCAGTACTGTCGTAAATGAATCGAATCTGTTTAATCCAGATGCAATTGAGCGCCAGCTTGCTCATGTGCCTCAAAATAGAATTCGCTCGGCCTATAACCGAGCACAGTACTGGGATGAGAGGGTAAGGTTGATGGAGTGGTATGGGGAGCAAGTGAAAGAGTGGGTGGCTCAAACAGCTGAGTTTTGACGTTGCTTACACCTAATAGATTCTTAGATTTATCCTGGTCAAATTTACTCTGAAAGAGATTAATTGAAGTAAGTAAATTACTTTGAAGACGTGCGTATGCACGTCTTTTTTTGTCCATTATTTTAGAAAGGTCGCGTAAATATAGGTGAAATTTCTATAGCGACTTAAGGAGGTGGAGCTGAATCTTAAGTAATATCTCTGTTTTCATACGCTTCTACTTTGATATATAAGATTGATAATTTAGTAAGATTAGGTACCTTAAAATATGATTTAGAGATCTAAAATTTAAGGGATAGTAATTATCTAATTTTTATAGAATGTCCTATTTTTAATACTTTTAGGCTATAATTTTTAAAGTTTAAAATAAAACAGACTTATATATTAATACTTATTTTCTCATTTTGGATATGAAAGGAAAGAAGACTAATGACTCTATCGTGGCTAGGGGATACTGAGGACTTTTATTCAAACCTGTTTGCTTACTTGAAAAGAAAATTTCCTCATAGATTTAAAGCTTTTCAATTGATTGGGCAAAATGCTACAGATGTGAGCATTTATCATGAGACCATCGTTGCGTTAGAACAGGTGCATCAGGTGCTTAGAAAAATTGCAAATAGGTCTGCACCTACTCGGGATAAGTATGAGACAGCGCTAAAAAATAATGATGCCGAACAAGCTCAATCAATAATTGACTTCTATCAGAAGCTAATCGATGTTGCTGGACCTGAGTTATGTGATGCTTATAAGACTTTTAATCGCAATTATTATTGGGATTCTTTGCTTGCTCACTATGTACGTTTTGTAGATGAGAATTTTCCTCTATATGAGAAGTTTTTGTCATCGTGGAATTCTAAAAAAAATACTCTTGATATAGAGTCTTTCTTTTTATTCATAGAGGTATATCAAGTAGCTCTAGATTTGCAGAGGGGGGGGATTTCTTCAAGTCTTAAGCAGGTTATTCAAGATCAGAATGATGCATACAATAGATTAGTTGCTGATTACGATGAGTTAGTGCGTAGTGGGGAGCAGGTTGGTGTTAGTGTATTTGATATTACTTTACCAAAAGATATCTTTTTTGACGTAGTACGTGGTTTGGAGTCTACATTTAAATATGATTATTCAATATTGATGCAAGTTAGTCATGTACATAGAGCACCAAGAAATCAGTATACGATTTCTTATCTGGTATTGTATAAAGCGTCATTATATACAACCTCCTCCAACTTTATAAAATGGTGTAAATCAATTCTTTTGAAAAAATGGGGAGAGCATATTTTTGATAGGTTCATTCAGTTTTTTGATCAGGAAGCTTTAATTAAAGATGTCTTCCAAAAAAATGTTTTCGTTGGAAAGCTTACAGCTAAGCAGCAAGATAATTTCAGAAATACATTTTTAAAATACTTTTTCGCAAGTATTTTTTTGTTCCGAATGGATCAAGACTCTAAAGATGAAAATGAAGAAAAAGAAAAAGAAAAGGGTTTAGTTCTTAATACCCATCAATTTTGGGAAGAAAAAATATACATCGATGACGTAAAGCAAGGAAGAGATCGCTCAAATAACAAAGTAGCTTCCAATACCATTCCAGAGTATTTGAGTGATTTGTTGGATGATTTTGATATCGATAAAATTGATAAATATTTTAACCGTAAGAACTTGCCAGATCAGGCTCGTAATCGTTTGAGATTATTAGAGTATGTATATCGACAGCAAAGTGTTGTTTCACTAAAGTCAGCTCTCTTAGATGATTTAATACGAATAGAGACTTTCTTAACTTGTCTAAACTATGACTCAGTTTTTGAATATTCAGCAAATTCTAGTGCTGATAGGTTTCAAAAATCGCCTCGAATGTCTAAGCTGTCCCCTTTGTTGCAACAATTTAGTTTAGTTTCTCAACTAAGCTGTCTGATCAATGAAAAGAATTTGGATATAGGGCTACGAACTCAAGCAGTTAGATTTACTCACCAGTTTCTAGACTTTTTTAATGAAGATTATTTGCTCTCAAATTTGGATGAACTAAGACAGCATTTAAACGAATATCGTCGAGATGAGCTTAAGCCTAATCTCAAAGAGGAAGCTGCAAGCTTAAAGAAAGCAGAATCAACCAAAGCAAGTATTCAAAATTATCTTGAGCAAATTTTAAAAAAAGATGTAATTGTGATGCGCTTCATCTTTGGATGTAACCGGGTTAGAGATGGGAAGCTTTTTGATGAGATGTTCCGAGATTATATTGAAAATTTAAAACGCCGATATACCGCAGGTGCCAAACTGATTGGTCATGTTGGAGCCTATGTAACCTGCGACAGAAAACACTCTATTGATGCAACCTTGTTGTTCGAGTTTAACGAACAAGAGGAAATTGAGTCTCAGCAGCTAAAAGAGGAGGTTATCAAATATTGGAAAGAATATGCTTCAATTAAAGCGGTTCAGATTGAGGACTTTAACAAACGGCATGGGCAATCAGATAAAGTTATACATAACCCTTTTGATGAGTACCTAGGGAGAGATTTAACCGCCATCTCAGTTGCTATTGTGAAAACAGAAAATCTGTTAAAGGATACTTATATTGAAGTTAGACCAGGGCAAAATAAAGTTATTAAGTTGTTGGTTCAATGCCTGGCTGAATTCTATGCTTACTGTCCTATGGTTCTAATGAATAAAGATGACTTAAAATACTTGCCAAGGAAAAGCTATTTGATTTTGGGTCGAATTCGAACTAAAAATACTAAAAAAAGAGAAAAAATATTAAAGTCTATTGAGTCAGCATCAACGCTAGAGAGTGCGGAGGGACGCTTAGTATCCTGCTCAGTAGAGAGTGATAAGCAAAATGATTTAGGCAACTGTGATTTGTCTAATACGCAATATATCCCATCAGAGATTTCTGAAAGTGCTAATCAGATAACTCAACAGCAGGCTAATTTGCAAGATATTTACGAAGAAAGTCCAGCATCAAATCAAGAAAATGAGTCCATGCAAATCAATAGCCCCGAGTTATTCTCTCATACAAATCATACTGTGCTGATCAAAAGTAATAAACAGATTAGGGCGCATGAACGGGTAAAAATTATTAATCCTGTTATTAAGAAAAAGACAGCTTTTGTAAAGCCAGATCCTGACCAAATTGCAGCTGAAAAAAGAGCGAAATCTAAAAAATAAAGATGCTTAACTTACGCTTCACTTTTCCCTATAAATATAGGGAAATTTGTAAGATTTTCCCTGTTTGCTATAGAAGTAGAGGTTTTCATTTCAGTCTTGCACTTGTTAGCTTATTTTAGTTTGAGAGTAGCTAGGATAATATATTTAATATTATTAAATACTTAAACAACTTAATAACCTTCATCATCCCCAAATGATGAAGGTGTTTTATTGAGAGAAAAATAATCTACCTCCTTCAAATTTAAAAAATACAGATCAGTCACTCCTATGGAATTAACCATAGGACACCAACGATGAACGAACCACAAATCTTACTCGCTATTGAAAACCAGATGAAGGAAGTGATTAAGAAAACGTATCGCTGGCAAGAGCTCGAATCTGACTTAAACAGATTAAGAGAAGATGCCAAATTAATTTATGATTCAAACAGAACCTACAGCCCTTTGATTCAGGCTTACTTTGATCTGCTCCCTGAGCACATTAAAAAAGATAATGAGGATATTTTTTTTACTCATGCTGCATTTAAACACTTTCAAAGTGGGTTAAGGAAAGAACACAAATCATTTTTAAGAAATAATAAAAATAAGAGAGAACTTAATTGGGAGCCATTAAGAACGTACTTTGAAGATATGGTCAGACATCATTGTAAGCTGCTTTTGGTACGGGTCGATTTAAATTATCCAGCAGAGACACATCCAGGCGTTACTAAGTTTGATGAACATATGAGAGTACTGCTTAAACGGATACATGACAAAGATACGATTTTTAAAGATCAAATTGGATATGCATATCGTCTTGAGCAGGGAGGAAAGTCGAGAGGCTACCATTGTCATTTACTAGTGATCTATAACGGTTCACTTCACTGTAATGACAACTATTATGGACATGAGATTGGTCAGTTATGGAGGAAGAAGATTACCCAGGGAAGTGGTGGTTTTTTTAATTGTAATCAGGCCTCCAATAAGCAGCGCTATCGGAATAAAGGTACGCTAGGTATAGGAATGATTAAACGATGCAACGAAAAGAGTGTACATAACGCTTTTAATGTAATCCGTTATTTGGCTATGTCTGAGAAAGCGGATCAATACCTGCGAGTATGGTGGAAAAAAAAGAGTCAATTTAATATGGCACAAAATCCATGGAAAGGCATCGATCCCAAAAAATCATAGATATACATCATCTACATGAACAATGAGTGTTTCTTTACACATTCAAAGGCTTATCAGACGGTAAGCCTTTTTTTATTTTAGAGGTATATCTTATGAATATTACATGTCCCTACTGTTATTCCGAAAACGTCAGCCGTGTGGTAAATCAACAGCCAGCCAATCAGGGCAGCCTGTCTTCCATGACCTGTGCCGGTATTGGTGCCAGCATTTCTAAAAGTTTGCCGATGCCGATCTCTCCGTGGATGGGGGGAATTGCAGGGGCAGTGGTTGGTGGTTTGATTGATAGTTTCATTCAGCCATCTCGACCAGCAGTAGCATCCGTTCGTTATTTCCACTGCCATCATTGCCAACGCAATTTTGATTAACCCGGTTCAGGAGAAAAGATATGGCGCATCAAGTCGAACAAATGGCGTATGTCGGTGATACTCCCTGGCATGGTCTAGGGAATCAACTCACTCAGAATCAGCCTATTGAAGTGTGGGCACAGCAGGCAGGCATGGATTGGCGGATTGAATCCTCCGATGTTAGCTACATGGCACAGAATGCACGTGGGCAGAGCATCATCATGCCTTATGAAGAACAGCGGGTGCTGTATCGTTCCGATACTCATGCGCCCTTGTCTGTGGTCAGTCAGCGGTATCAGGAAGTGCAACCGATGGAGATTCTGGAGTTCTATCGGGATCTGACTGAGCAATCCGGCTTTGAACTGGAAACCGCTGGTGTACTCAAAGGCGGGAAGAAGTTCTGGGCATTGGCCCGTACCGGACAATCTACGGCACTGAAGGGCAAGGATGTCAGTAATGGTTATATTCTGCTGGCAACTGCCTGTGACGGTACGTTGGCCACCACAGCACAGTTCACCAATATCCGGGTGGTATGCAATAATACCTTAGCCATTGCCCTACGTGGACAAAGTAGCAGTGCTGGTGTCGTGAAAGTGCCACACAGTACTAAGTTTGATGCTGACAAAGTTAAGCAGCAATTGGGCATCTCAGTCCGTGCCTGGGATGAGCATATGTATGAGATGAAACAGCTGACTCAGCGTAAAGTCACTCAAGGAGAAGCCGCTGCCTATTTTGATGCCGTGTTTAATAACACTAGCTTAAGTATTGCAGATCAGGAAGAGAACATCATTCAGTTCTATCGCAATATGACTACTCCAAATCCAGCCAAAGAAAAGTCTGAACCGAATGGACGCGCTATGACTAAAGTCATGGACATGTTTAATGGACAAGGTCGTGGTGCAGAACTCAGCTCAGCCAAAGATACCGCTTATGGCTTACTTTGTTCAATTACCGAATTTGCCGATCATGAACGTCGTGCCATGAGTACAGATCACCGCCTCGATTCAGCCTGGTTTGGTACAGGTGCTGCATTAAAGCAGCGTGGACTGGAACAGGCACTACGTTTAGCTGTCTAAGCTTTTCAAACCAGTATGCTTAATTTAATGGATAAGGATCATGTAGATGATCCTTATCCAGTCAATACTCCCTTTTGCCACATCTTCGGATGTGGCTTTTTTTATGCCAAAAATTTTTACAGACCTCACTATTTATAAGGATTAAAGCATGAATCAGATTGCACCGATAAATCCCCCTCAACGAACTCATTTCCCAATTCCGAATGAGAGCAATCAATCAAATACAGTCGCTAAACGAACAACGACAGCCAAGCGTTTAGCTAATACCAAAAACATGGATTACCAGGAATGGCTGGAAGTACGTAAGCAAGGTATTGGCAGTAGTGATGCCGCAACCGCCTGCGGCCTCAACCCTTACATGTCAATGTTGGAACTCTGGATGATCAAGACCGGTCGAACTCAGCAGAATATAGATGATGATAGCTCAGGCGTTGCACCGTTGTATTGGGGCAAACAGCTAGAGCCATTGGTGGCTGAGTACTACAGTCTGCACACCAATAATAAAGTGAGACGAGTGAATGCCGTGCTTCAGCACCCCGATCCCGACAAAGCCTTTATGCTAGCAAATCTAGATTACTCAGTCGTGGGTAGTGATGACGTACAGATCCTGGAGTGTAAGACTGCCGGAGAACATGGTGCCAGACTATGGCGAGATGGTGTGCCTTTATACGTACTGTGTCAGGTACAGCACCAACTTGCAGTGACAGGTAAACAGGCAGCGCATGTCTGTGTCCTGATCTGTGGGCATGAAACCAAGATCTTTAAAGTCAGCCGTTCTGAATCAGTGATTCAACACATCATTCAGGCAGAGCGTTATTTCTGGGAATGTGTGGAAACGGATACTCCGCCATCAGTCGATGCCAGTGAATCCGCAGCCAAAGCCATTCTGCAACTCTATCCAGCGCATGTACCGCTGAGCGTTGAAGATCTCTCGCAAAATGAAAATGCCAATTTAATGTTTGATCAGCTCATTAAAATGAAAGAAGAGATTCAGCATAAGCAGGAACGCTTTGACCAGCTGAAGCATCACATCCAAATGCTGATGAAAGATGCTGAAAGAGCTGTGTTTAGTCGTGGCTCGGTGGTGTGGAAGAAAGCCAAGGACTCCATCAGTCTGAATACCAAGGCATTGCTTCAGCACCAGCCTGAACTTATTGAGCTTTATCCCCTTCAGAAGCAAGGCGGTCGTCGATTCAATATCTATACCGACTAGCCTGTTTCAGCCCATTCAATTAGCGAGGCGCAAAAACCGCTCCCCGCCCTCCATTCGCTAGGAATAGAGGGCAAACGGTCGCGGCTTTTGTTGCTAGCAACGTTATTCATTCATTTTTAGTTGATTCAATTATTTCGAAACATGCTTCTTACATATCTACGGCTGGTCTGCTAGCAATAATCTATTTCTGTTGATTGGATTTATTGAGTGTCTTTGAAACACGTCTCTTACATAGCAGCGGCAAATCTGTAAGAAAATAAATTTAAGGATATTTTCCATGATTAAAGGTTTAGCGATTACACCACCAGCTCTAGGGCGTATCAGTATTGGTCGGGTAGTAGAAAAGAATGGCAAACGCCTACCGGAAAAAGATGATCAATTCACCATTACGTCCCAAATCCAAAGCAAAGAAGGATGGGTGAAACATCCACTGGATGAACAGCTTCGAGCCAATACGCCGAATCAAAAACTACGCTCAATCCCTGTCAGAATGATCTTCAATGATCCTGACTTAAACCTACGTGCAGAGTACAGCCTGTTTGACCGTCAGACCGGTCGCCCTGTCTGTGTCGGTAATGGGGAAACCTGCCAGCGATTAACCAATCAAGGCGTAGAGCAACATCCCTGTCCATCGCCAGATTTATGTCCTCTTGCTCAAGGTGGCAACTGCAAACCTTATGGACGTTTACATGTGAACCTGGATGACTCGGATGAGTTTGGTACCTTCATCTTTAGAACTACAGGCTTTAACAGTATTCGGACTTTGGCTGCACGGCTGAGTTATTACCATGCCGCTTCAGGAGGCTTATTGTCTTGCTTGCCTTTGCAACTGACTTTAAGAGGAAAAAGCACCACACAAAGCTATCGTCAGCCGGTGTATTACGTGGATCTAACTTTAAGGGAAGGGATTAACTTGAATGATGCGATTGCTCAAGCCAGGCAAATTGATGAGCAGAGTAAACAAGCTGGGTTTTATCAGGAGGCTTTGGACTTTACGGCAAGGAAGGGTTTTGCCAATGCGCGATTTGAAACAGATATAGAGGAAGGGTTGGATGTGCTGGATGAATACTATCCTGAACAAGAACAGAACCGGGCAGTGGAGCAACAAACTTCGCCTGAAGGGTTTGTACAAGATATTCAACAGGGGTTGCAGCAAAGTGTAAGAGCGGTGAATTAGGCCAAGGTGCTGAAGTATTCAAATTAGTTTTTTACAGAACGTCCTGATTGTTTGAGCGGTAGACAGCTCGCTTAAACAATCTAAGGAGAATCAGTCATGAATACATTTATTGGTCAAACATTTCAAATGAATCAGCTTATCAATATCAAACAAGTTGTGCTGTTTACAGGAGTAGGACGTTCAACTATCTATGAAATGATGGATGAGAATTCACCTTATTACGATCCTACATTCCCAAGGAAAGTTAAAATTACTCAAAATCGTATCGGCTGGTCAGCTTATGAGATCCATCAATGGATTGAAAGTAAGTTGGCGAGTCGAGAATAGAAAGGGAGCCTTTGCTCCCTTATTTTTTTGTTTCAAGCTATTCAACCTAAGTTTAAAAGCATGCAGTATTTGCTTTTATATTTTAGAAATAATGGTTATCTTTAAATATATGATAAAAATTAAGTTATTCGCTTTGAGGATATATGTCTAAAAAAGATTTGTCAGAACGTGAGATCTGCACTCGTTTTATCTATCCCGCTTTAATAAATGCAGGGTGGACAGCGCAACAGATCCGTGAAGAAGTGACTTTTACCAAAGGTCAAATCATGGTTCGTGGCAAATTACATACCCGCGGTGAGACCAAACGTGCAGACTATATTCTTTACTATAAAAAGAACATTCCAATTGCGGTGATTGAAGCCAAAGACAATAAACATACTTTAGGTGCTGGTATGCAGCAGGCGCTTGGTTATGCTGACTGTTTACAAACTCCATTTGTATTTTCAACGAATGGAGATGGCTTTCTTTTACATGACCAGACAGAATTGTTTAATTCCAATAAGGTGGAAACAGAACTAGGTTTAGATCAATTCCCACCGCCAGATTTCTTATGGAATCTATATCAACAGCATCATGGTTTAATAACACCTGAAGCAAAAGCAATTGTCGAATTTCCTTACTACGATGATGGTACAGATCGTGCACCTCGTTATTATCAAACCAATGCAATTAATAAGACTCTGGAAGTAATTGCCCGTGGGCAAGATCGTGTCTTATTGGTTATGGCAACAGGCACAGGTAAGACCTATACAGCTTTTCAGATCATTTGGCGTCTATGGAAATCTGGTGCTAAAAAACGCATTCTCTTTTTGGCTGACCGTAATATTTTAGTTGATCAAACCAAGAATAATGACTTTAAACCGTTTGGCGATAAGATGACGAAAATCACCAATCGCACGGTTGATAAAAGCTATGAAATCTATCTGTCTTTATACCAGGCTGTAACAGGTTCAGAAGAAGAGAAGAACATCTATAAGCAGTTTAGTCCTGAATTCTTTGACCTGATCGTAATTGATGAATGTCATCGTGGCAGTGCTAAAGAAGATTCCGCATGGCGTGACATTCTTGAATATTTTAATTCAGCGACCCACATTGGTTTAACTGCGACACCTAAAGAGACCAAAGACACATCCAACATCACTTATTTTGGTGAACCTGTATATACCTATACCTTGAAACAGGGAATTCAAGACGGTTTCCTCGCGCCTTATAAAGTGATCCGTATTGATATTGATAAAGACCTCAAAGGTTGGCGACCAACCAAGGGTCAAAAAGATAAGCATGGCAACGAAATCGAAGACCGTATCTACAATTTAAAAGATATGGATAAAACATTGGTTTTGGAAAAACGTACAGAGCTTGTTGCACAGAAAATTACTGACTATTTGAACAGCACTGATCCGTATGCCAAAACCATTGTGTTCTGTGACAATATCGATCATGCAGAGCGTATGCGTCAGGCTCTTATGAACCTGAACCCTGATAAAATTAAAGAAAATCGCAAGTATGTCATGCGTATTACAGGGGATGATCAAGAAGGTAAAGCTGAACTAGATAACTTCATTAACCCTGAAGAACGTTATCCTGTCATTGCAACTACTTCCAAGCTCATGACCACAGGGGTTGATGCGCAAACTTGTAAATTGATTGTTCTCGATCAGCATATTCAGTCCATGACAGAGTTCAAGCAGATCATTGGTCGTGGTACACGGGTAAATGAAGAGTTTGGAAAGTCTTGGTTCACGATTATGGACTTTAAAAAAGCCACTGAGCTGTTTAGCGATCCTACATTTGATGGTGAACCTGTGGTGATCTATGAGCCGAAAGGTGATGATCCTATTGTGCCACCAGAAGAAGGTGAGGATTCCATAGGTGGTGATGACGTAGAGCCTAAACCTTTTGATCCACCTACTGGTGGTGAAGGAGAAGATCCCGAAGGTGAAACACCTAAGAAATTTGTGGTCAACAATGTGCATGTTAGCGTGATTGGTGAGCGTGTTCAATTCTATGATAACGATGGCAAGCTCGTCACAGAATCCCTGAAGGATTATACCCGTGAGCACATTTTGAAGGACTATGAATCCTTAGATACCTTCCTGAGAAAATGGAAAGGGGCAGAAAAGAAATCACTGATTATTGAAGAGTTTCAAAAACAAGGGGTGATTTTTGAAGCACTAGAAGATGAAGTTGGCAAGGACTTCGATGCTTTTGATCTGATTTGTCACATTGCTTTTGATCAGCCAGCACTGACTAAAAAAGAACGGGCCAATAACGTCCGTAAACGCAATTACTTTACCAAGTACAACGAGCAGGCGCGTCAGGTATTAGATGCATTGCTAGACAAATTTGCCGACCAAGGAATTCAGCCGATTGAAGATGTGCAGATTTTAAAAGTTCCGCCTTTTAATCAGATGGGGTCGCTCATGGAGATTATTCAATCGTTTGGTTCGGTTGAAGAATATACAAAAGCACTGAAAGAACTGGGCGATCAACTTTATGATGATGTGTCATAAGGTTGCGGTCTGTTAAACTCTTGCGCAAATTTAATATTAATGATTTGAAGTTTAATTATGAGCATTTCGGGAACAATTAAGTCTATTCAAGATACCATGCGTGAAGATGTAGGTGTAGATGGTGATGTACAACGCCTAGGTCAGTTGGTTTGGATGCTTTTCCTGAAAGTTGTGGATGACCGTGAAAAAGAAGCAGAAACACTCGCACTTTTTGAAGGTAAGACCTTTAAATCCCCAATACCTGAAGAATTCCGCTGGCGTAATTGGGCAGCCAATGATGAAGGTATTACAGGTGATGCGCTTAAAGATTTTATTGATAATCAGCTTTTCCCAAGATTACAAAATCTTGCTCAAGAAAATGATGATCCTCGTGCGCGCGTAGTTCAATCTGTATTTTCAGATGCCTATAACTATATGAAGTCAGGCGGTCTGATTCGTAAAGTGATTAACCAAATCCAAAAAGGTTTTGACTTTAATAAATCGACTGAACGTCATGCCTTTGGTGACATTTACGAGCAATTGTTGCGTGATTTGCAAAATGCCAAAAACTCAGGTGAGTTTTATACACCTCGTGCTGTCACAACGTTTATGGCGCAAATTATTGATCCAAAATTAGAAGAATCAGTACTTGATCCTGCATGTGGTACGGGCGGATTTTTAACGTCTGCGATTGAGCATAAGCGTGAGCAATATGTAAAAAATGCCGATGATGAAAAAGTACTGCATGACAGTATTTTTGGTATTGAGAAAAAACCTTTACCACATTTGCTATGTACGACTAATATGATTTTGCATGGCATTGATGTGCCAGTGCAGATTCGCCGAGATAATACACTGTCTTATCCGCTGATTTCATGGGGACCTGACAAGCGTGTAGATGTGATTCTGACCAACCCACCTTTTGGTGGTACGGAAGAACAAGGCATTGAGAAGAATTTTCCATCTAAGTTTCAAACCCGTGAAACGGCTGACCTGTTTATGGTGCTGTTGATTCAGCTTTTAAAAGCCAATGGTCGTGCAGCCGTGGTTTTACCTGATGGCTTTATGTTTGGTGAAGGGATTAAAACTGCCATTAAAGAAAAGTTGATGACGGATTGTAATCTGCATACCATTGTACGTTTACCGAAGTCTGTTTTTGCACCGTATACATCCATCAGTACCAATATTTTATTCTTCACCAAAGGCAAAAAGACCGAAGATATTTGGTTCTATGAGCATCAATTGCCACAAGGCGTAAAAGCCTATAACAAGACCAAGCCGATTCAGCTCAAAGAGTTTGATGCTTTAAAAGCGTGGTGGGGCAACGAAGCTGACGGTTTTGCCAGTCGTGTGGAAAATGAACAGGCGTGGAAAGTCTCTAAGCAAGAGATTTTAGATCGTAACTACAATTTAGATATTAAGAATCCGCATCAAGTGGAGGAGGAAGTTAAAGACCCTGAGGAATTGTTGGCGCAGTATGCGGATTTACAGGCTGAGATCAGCAAAATCCGTAATCAGCTAAAAATGATTTTAGATGAAGCGTTAAGCCAATAATTTAGGGTGAATGAGATGACCGATGTAAAACAGCTCATTACTGAGCATTTAGATATTTGGCTGACTGCGGAAACTGAAAAGAAGTCAGGGCGTGGGCGTAGTTCGGGTGCGAAAGATACCATTTATGGTGTGCAAAAACTTCGTGAATTGATTTTAGATTTAGCGATTCGAGGTAAATTAGTTGCCCAAAACCCTAATGGTGAACCTGCAAGTGAACTATTAAAAAAGATTTCAACGGAAAAAGAAAAACTGGTTAAAGAGGGAAAGATTAAAAAGGCTAAGCCATTACCAATATTGGATGAGACTCCATTTACTATTCCTAGCAATTGGGTTTGGGGGTATTTACAAGATTTGAGTAGTTATATTCAACGTGGTAAAAGTCCAAAGTACACTGAAAAGTCTAATCGAATTGTGGTTTCACAAAAATGTGTCCGTTGGCAAGGATTAGATTTATCACCAGCTAGATTTATTGAACCTGAAAGTCTGGATAAATATGAAGAAATTCGTTTTCTTCAACAAGATGATATTTTATGGAACTCAACGGGAACAGGAACAATAGGTAGAGCTTGCTTATTTGAAATAAATGAGAATTTTGAAAAAGTTGTAGCTGATAGTCATGTAACAGTTGTTAGACTATTAAATGATATTGCTAAATTTATATATTTAGTAATTAGAAGTCCTTATATTCAAAAAGATTTGGAGGATTCCGCTTCAGGAACTACGAATCAGATTGAATTAAATACATCTACCGTTCAACAAACAAAAATTCCATTACCACCACTCGAAGAACAACAACGTATCGTTGTAAAAGTTGATGAACTGATGCAACTATGCGATCAGCTTGAGCAACAACAAACTTTAAGCAGTGATGCACATTCCACATTGGTCGATACTTTACTAAAAGCCTTAACTGAATCGAGCGATGCCGATGATTTTCAAGGCAACTGGCAACGCATTGTTGCAAACTTTGATCTGTTATTTAACACTGAATACAGCATCGAGCAGTTAAAACAAACTGTTTTACAGCTTGCTGTGATGGGTAAATTGGTCAAACAAGACCCAAGTGATGAACCTGCAAGTGAGTTGCTTAAAAAAATTGCCTATGAAAAAGCCAAGCTGATTAAAGAAGGCAAGATTAAGAAGTCGAAGCCTTTGCCTGAGATAACTGAGGATGAAAAGCCGTTTGAATTGCCGAGTGGGTGGGAGTGGTCTCGCTTAAATAATATTGTGTCTATTTTAGGGGATGGCTTACACGGAACACCGGAATATGAAGATAATACTGAACTGTATTTCATCAATGGAAATAATTTAAATGATGGTGTGATTGAAATAAAAGATCATACGAAAACAGTATCTAAAGAATCCTTTGAAAAAAATAAAAAGGATCTATGCTTAAGAACTATGTTTGTCTCAATTAATGGGACTATTGGTAATGTTGCTTTTTATAATAATGAACCAGTAATTTTAGGAAAAAGTGCCTGTTATTTTAATATGATTGAGCCAACATCACTGCTTTTCATAAAATTGGTTTTTAATAGTCCATACTTCTTCGACTATGCTGAAAAATCTGTAACTAGTACGACTATCAAAAATTTATCATTGGCATCAATGAATAGGTTTCCTATACCGTTACCTCCATTGAATGAACAAAGGTTGATTGTAAAAAAAGTTAATCAACTTTTTTCTATCATTGAACAGCTTCAAGTTTTACAAAGTAAATTACAGAAAACCAAGCTTTATTTAGCAGATGCTTTGGTGGCGAATGCAGTTGAGAATGTCTAATGGGATCAATTAATACCAAGTATAGAAACAATTTACCTGTTTCTGATGCAACTGAGCGTTTGGTTAAATTTATTGAGTCCAAAGGCGGTAAAAATGTACATGATAGTCGTCATCAAAGACAAATTAGTAAAGATGGTTATGCTTTAGCAGGTGGATTAGTCTATGAATTCCCTCATAGAAAAGGATTAATGATCCAGTTAAATGCTGATCTTCCAAGCATTTATGTAAAAAGCATTTTATCAAATGGACAACATATTTTTGATGTGCTACCCGAAGCTAGAAAGTTTAATAAACCTGGTAAAGTTTATACTGAAAATAAGAAAGGGCATTCAACAAAAGGATATCATGCAGCATTGGACCATGAAGACTGGCTGGCTCCAAGTTCCAATAATCCTGTTGTTCTATTAAGTCTGATAGAAATTGATATTGCTAAAAAAGTAGTTGATCTGATAAGTGATTCTACATCAGCCAACTCGGAGATCTTGCCAACAAACATTAATAATGGCAAAACAATAATAGAACGTGGAATGTCTGTAGATAAATTAATTGAAGTATTAGATCGGCAAGAAGAAATAGGAAAAAAAGGAGAGGAGATTGCTTATCAATGGGAGTATGCACGAATTTTTGTTTTAGCAAACAATCCTAAACTTGTTACAAAAGCGATTACTCGTACTGCATTAGATAATGTATCTGCGGGCTATGATATGGAAAGTCACTATGAAGGTGAGTCACGATATATTGAAGTAAAGACTACGACCTTAAAAGCTAACTCTGACTTTTACTTTAGTTTAAATGAATATGAAGTATTAAAATCAAAAGGAAAAGAAGCTTATATTTATCGAGTAGTTCTTGATGAAAATGGTTCAGAACATGAAGTGATAGAAATTCATGATCCATTTGGGGAAAATCACCCTGAAGAGCTAAAAGCAGTAGCCTTTAAAGCAAAATTAAGCGATTTTAAGAAGTAATTATTCATGAACAATAAAGATATTATTCATAGCTTAGCTGGGGCAGTTGGAAATATTTATTCAAAGATTGATCCTCCAAAAGAATTAAGTAAGTTTTTAAAAACACATGGCTTGAGTAACTATGAAGCATTAGCATGCTTTAATAGCAATAAAGAATATATGCATCAAAAAACCGAAGATGCTTTAAATTGTTTAACTTCGTTAGAACTTAGACTATTTATCGAATATATTCTCCCAAGAATTGATTCTATAAAAAATAGACAAACAATGGGGCTTTATCTTGACCAATTCAAATCACCTTTAACTTCAGAAAATAGAACAAAAATAGCAGAAACTTTTGCTTTGTATGATTTTTTTGGAGAGAAAGATTTCATTTTATCTATTCAGAAATATTTTAATTTAGATGGTTATGATAATGATCTTGGCAAAAAGCTGGATTACTCAAGAGTAAAGGTATTAACAAATTCAACATCTGGAAATCAAAAATTCACCAATAGTGATGTTTTTAAATATATAGGAGCTTATGATTGCTCAACCACACATTTTCTTTGGTTTCTAGAATTTTTATTAGATCCTTCACATCGATCAGAACAAGCTAATAAAGAGTTAGTTAATAGACTTAATGAAATTATTGGAAATGACGGATATGAAATAGTTGTTGATCAAGATTCAAAAATTTTTAGAACGAAATATATAATTACTGAAAAGAAAAAAGAATCCATAAAAGTCCCGAAACAAATTATCTTTGCTTCGAAAAATGTGAAACCAGATTTTGGTATTACAGATGTTCTAGATGGTGATATTTCTTTAATTTCTGATACAAATTCATTGAACTATGATCAAAAAATATATGATCATCTTACATGGCAGCAGCTAGAAGACTGGTGGGAAGACAATAATTTAGAAATTAATAAAGGTTTAAAAAAACGATTAATTGAGTCTCTAGATTCAGAAGCTGAAATTATGTTTTTTGAATCATATTTTAGAAACTTTGGATTCTTGGGTGACAAACTTCCCGCATTATTACCACAAGTATATGTTGCATATGATCCAGTAAGTGCCAAAGATCTACCAAATGGGAAAACACGAATCCGACAACGTATCGACTTCTTAATGATTCTTCCAAATCTAAAGCGGGTCATTATTGAAATTGATGGAAAACACCATTACGCACGAGAAGATGGTAGAGCGGATACCAGACGCTATGCCGAAATGGTTAGAGTAGACCGTGAGATGCGTTTAAGAGGGTATGAAGTATATCGCTTCGGTGGTGCGGAGTTCTATAACGATAAAAATACACCCGAAGATAATGCGGTATCTGTTGTAAAAGACTTCTTTACGGCACTGTTTAAACAGCACGAAATTTTATAATTTTTAAAAGTCAAAAATATGAGTTCATATATAATTGATTTTTAATTATTATTTTTACTACCTAGGCACTGATAGGCTAATTTAAATGAATGAGTGCCTAACACTTGTAGGCTGTTAAGCAATTGATTAAGCTTGTTTTTAGCAAGTAGTGTTTAGTGATGTTTTGCTTTTGCTAAGATCTGGTATATGTCGGTTGAACTCGCTTAGTTTCGGAGTGGGAGAAACAGTCTAATTTTTTAGACAAGTAAAATATACAAGTCAGAAATCCTTTTCAGATGCGTTTCTCTTGTACGCAGGCGATACAAAATATGAAGCCCATAACTTACGTTATGGGCTTCATAAATTTATGATAATTGGGTAAATTATGGGTAAAAGTTGAATATTGAAAAACAATTACTATCTATAGGAATTCATAATAGATCGTCAGTTAAGCTGCCACCATCTCAAATTAATTTTGAGTAGGATTGCTTACAACCTAAATGCAATATCATGTGTTACCTACTATTAAAAAATAGGGGTATTCTTAGCATCTATTATTCACTACCCCGGTAATCCCCACTTTTGCTTATTTGAATAGCTGCATCTTACATTGTAGCTACTCACACTATTCTATTTAATGAAAAAATACCAAATACCATGTGTAATAATAGGGGAAATGAGGAACAAAACCCAAAGCCATGTCAGACCTTTTTTATTAAGAGCATCAATAATCGTGATATACAAACAGAAAATAAAAATAACGTAGAAAATAATTGCAAACCATTTTAAGAAAAAGAACCAAACTCCCAGATCATGTATTCGATCTACCCTCGTTAAATATGAGTGAATGTTGGTACTGAAATGTAATGGTTTATAAAAAATATAGTGAAATACAAGCAATATGTGACTAGTGATAGGCTCAAACTCTGACCATCGTTTAACTGAATCCCATGCAACGTAGCCAGCAGCTCCAAATATGATCAACTCAATTGGGATTGCAGGTTGACCTCCACCATAAGTATATCCTCCAGAATTAGAATCACTATTAGACCTGAAACCATCTTGGTATCTTGCTTGCTGTTTTTTATACTCTATGTTACTAGAAGAACAATTTGCTGAACAATAGGTGTCATTCATACTGACTGATTCGAAATGTCTTCCGCAACCATTACAATAATGAGAATACATAAATTACCCTAAATTTTTTGATATTGAGTTGATTTTAAGCTAATGGAAATTGAAAAATAATTGTATTAATTGACAATGTATTTAAATTTATTCCTGACCTAAAATAATAGGTGTCTACTTATAAGGTTAGTCCTTATATATTCATGATAAATTTTCATAAAAAATAATATATAAAAGTATATATTTATGTATTTGTTTTAGTGTTTGAATTTTATACTATTAATTATTGTAATGAAATCTATTTAGAGATAAATTTGATATGAGTTGAAATATTTTAGAATTAAAAATTTTTGTTATTGATTGTTTTAATTCGGCTTTTGAATGTTAGTGGTTAAATAAAATTAATATGATATTTTATTTGGTAAGAAAAACTTAATAATAAGTGGTTGTTATCTTGATGCTTTTTCTATAAAAATAATACTTTAATCGTATATGCTTTAACCAATTTAATATTTTATAATTTAAATAATTCATATATTAAAATTTTAATAGAAGAGAAGTAGAAATGTATTTAAGATCATTACTATCAAGTGTAAGCATTTGCCTTTTGCTTAGTTTAAGTGCCCATAGTTATTCAGGTATACCTCCTAAAGTTACTCCACAGATAGATAAGAAGGTTAATGTAAAAAGAATAGTATCTAAACAATGTTTAGACCGTACTGAATTTATTAATGGTTTTTTTAATTTGCCATATGATTGTTCTTACTCCTTTAGCACATTATATTCAAAGGACTCATGGTTTAGAGAACGAGTTTCGAAAGCATTTAAAGAATCACCCTTCGATGGTAGATATTTTGATATTGAATCACCGCCTGAGCTTATAGATCCAGCAGGTGATAGTAATGATGCATGGGTGGTAATGCTTGAAACCGTTTCTAGAGAAAAAAATATGGTTGCTAATGTTTTCACAGCACCAAATTTTAACGAATTAACCATTATTATTAGTGATCGAGGTCTAGGTAATCAGAAATGTACGTATGGTATATATGGTGATGTAAGTGAAAGAAATGAAAGTTTCGCTCAAACACAGATGTATATTAGAGAAAATCAGGGGGCATTTAAGGGGTGCAAATTAGTTAATAAGGTTGAAGGGTTTAAAGGCTATGATGGTTTAGCATCACTTTAAATTTTGATCTATATGAAGAAAAATAGTATCAAAGTCTAATCCCTAAATTATTTAATAGAGTTGTTATTTATAAATGGGTGAGGATTATCCTTACCCATATTTTTATAAAATACCATAAAGCCTAGCTCTTATTTTAAAGCCCTAAAACCACCTGATATGGTTTAAATCCTTCAATTACTGCATCCGAAACCAATTGAATAAAAGCTTCAGTTTTTCCATATGCCATCCATTGATCTAGAGCTTCATAGTAAGCCAATCGATTTTCTACAGTGATGACACAAGGTGGGTAACCAGCTTTTAACAATTCTAGATTCATCAAAAGACGTGATGTACGGCCATTGCCATCAGTGAATGGATGGATACCTACAAAATCAGCATGTACTTTAGCTGCACGTTCAATCGGATGAAGCTTATGTGCCTCTGAGTTGTACCAGTCGACTAGCTGAGTCATTTTGTCATTGAGCAATGTATAGTCCGGTGGTGTAGTTGTAGAACCTGAAATCAATATGTTTTGCTGGCGATATCGGCCAGCATTATCATCGTCAATATTCTTTAAGATAAGCTGATGGATATTGCGAATTCGCCATTCAGAAAATGGCTCTTCTTTTCTAATAATATCTTCAACGTAATAAATAGCATTTCTATGGTTAATTGCCTCGAAATGTTCTCTTAATGTTTTCCCACCGACAGTTATGCCTTCTAACACGACTTTCGTTTCTAAAAGAGTAAGTGTATTCCCTTCAATAGCATTCGAGTGATAAGTCCATCGTAAAATAAGGTCTTCTTGTAAATTTTTTACTATTACTGGGGATAGGAGGGGATGCTGATCTAATTTATTTTTTAAATTATCAATAATTTCAAACATTACCTTGTCCCTAAATATGTCTAAAAGAATAATACATCAAAAAAAAATATCAAATAAATGATATGTTATAACATGATATTTTTATTAGATTATAATAATAGTAGAATCGGTACACCCTTCAAATCCTGAATTAGGATTTGAACAATATTTTAAAGTGATTCAATGTACTAAATCTAATTTGAGTCAAAATTGGGTCAATGAATTTTTTTATTCAATAAAAGAGCTTTAGAATGAATAGGTTAGGATTTTAGTTCAATTGACGCCATCATCAGAAGAGAGGCGGCATAAATATTATTACTAGAAAATCCAAATCTGATGCCGCCATAGATATCTATAATTTTAAATGCTCTAAGGTTGAAATAAAGTCGGTAAATTTCTCACCTTGAATCACGACATGTGCTTTCAGTAAAGCCTCGGCTTCTTGTTCATTGCCTGCAAAAATGGCCTCTAAGATTTCACTATGCTCTGTAAAGGAATGATTCATTCGATGGTTGACGCGGAGTTGTAGGCGACGGTACGGGTGCAAACGTTTGTGTAAAGTGCAGGCTTGTTCAATTAAAAAGGCATTATGACTAGCTTTATAAATGGCAAAGTGAAATAAACGGTTGGCCTCATAATAATTTTCTGAGTCGTTCTGATTTAAATAGTCCTGACATAACTGATGTAAGTGCTTTAATTCTTGCTTTTCTTCAGGTTGAATACGTCGTGCAGCCAGTCGTCCACACATGGCTTCTAATTCAGCCATCACTTCGAACATTTCACAAAGGGTGAGTGAGTTAATGGCTGGAATAATTGCGCCACGACGTGGGCGAATTTCAACCAAACCTTCAGCGGCCAATAGCTTTAATGCCTCACGGATCGGGGTGCGTGAGGCACCGTAGCGTTCACACAGCTCTTGTTCATCCAGCTTAGTCCCAGGCAGGAAAAAACCATAAATAATATCATCCTCTAACTTTTTACTAATTTGAATAGAAAGAGGAAGTTCCGCAATTGAAGTCATACATCACCAAAAAATTGTATACAATATATGTTTATTTGAGTACAAAGCATTGTACACTGGATACAGATAAGCTATAACTATACCAAATTATAAGTCAGATTATTAGAAGTGCTGCATGATCCAGGGAGGATTCAGCAATGATTATTTACGGAACAGCCATACTGGCAGTTTGCCATTTACTTGGTGTTTATCTAGGCAATGCCCTCGGGATTGCACTCGGTGTCCAAGCAAATGTAGGTGGTGTGGCAATCGCCATGATTTTATTAATTCTATCGAAAGAACTATTAGCTAAACGTGGACACTTACCTCAAGTGACTCAATTTGGTGTGCTGTACTGGTCAGGTATGTATATCCCGATTGTAGTTGCAATGTCGGCAGGCCAAAACGTAGTTGCTGCTATGTCAGGCGGGATGTTGGGCCTGATTGTTTCGGTTGCGTCTTTGATTGGCACCGTCTTGGTGATTCGTTGGTTGAATAAATCCAGTGGCGATTATGAAAGCTATGAATGGGCGGTAGAGCCGACTGAAAAAGCCACTTAAGGACAAGAGTGTTGTCATAACACGAAATAACAATCAGCTGTACGGTTGCAAGGAAGAAACGCAATGGAAGAAATAATTACGGTTTTTACCAAAAATGCCCTCGTCGCGGCGCTCGCAGTGACTGGTTTGATGATGTATGTATCGCATCTTTTGTCGAAATATCTCACCAAAGGCAAATTACAAAGCTCAGCCATCGCCATCACCATGGGGTTGGTCTTGGCCTATTTTGCAGGAATTTATACTCAAGGTGAAAAGGGCATTTCAGATATCGCCATTTTCTCAGGTTTTGCTTTACTCGGTGGCGCCATGATTCGTGACTTGGCCATTGCCTCAACGGCGTTTGAAGTTGATGTCAAAGAAGTGAAAAAAGCAGGAAAAGTGGGTTTGATCGCGCTTGGACTGGGCTGTGTAATTCCATTTTTGATTGGTGCACTGGTAGCATGGTTGATGGGCTATAAAGACCCCGTTTCAATGACTACAATTGGTGCAGGTGCAATGACTTATATCGTTGGACCAGTGACAGGTTCAGCCATTGGTGCGAGCTCAGAAGTGATTGCCTTATCAATTGCAATTGGTCTGATTAAAGCAGTATTTTTCATGGTGGGAACCCCTCTGTTTGCGAAATTCATGTATCTGAAAAGTCCACGTTCTGCCATGGTTTTTGGTGGAATGGCAGGATCGACCAGTGGTACAGCAGCAGGCTTGGCAGGAACCGATGTGCGTTTGGTGCCATATGGTGCATTGGTCGCAACTTTTTATACCGGTCTTGGTTGTTTACTTGGTCCGTCAGTTTTTTTTCTTACAATCAATGCCATCTTCGGCTAAGCACAGCATAAAGGTGACTCCATGAACCAAATGGTTAAGACGCGCTTATGGGATAAGCAGCGCACCCGTAGACAAGAAAAACTGAATCTTGCCAAAGAAAAAGGGTTTGTAAAACAAGTTGAGCATGCTCGGGTGATTGAACTTTTGGAAACCGTGATTTCCAGTAGTGATCGCGTTTGCTTAGAAGGTAATAATCAAAAGCAGGCTGATTTCCTGTCAAAGAGTTTAAGTCAATGTAATCCAGAGGTCATTCATGACTTACATATCGTGCAGTCGGTATTGGCTTTACCCAGTCATATTGATGTGTTTGAAAAGGGCATTGCCTCTAAAGTCGATTTTTCCTTCGCAGGTCCTCAAAGTCTGCGTCTAGCACAATTGGTACAGCAGCAAAAAATTAGTATTGGTTCAATCCATACTTATCTAGAGCTGTATGGACGTTACTTTATTGATCTGACACCAAATGTCTGTTTGATTACGGCACATGCGGCCGATCGTGAAGGTAACCTTTATACAGGTGCCAATACTGAAGATACACCTGCAATTATTGAAGCAACTGCATTTAAAAGCGGTATTGTGATTGTACAGGTGAACGAAATTGTAGATAAGTTACCGCGTGTCGATGTACCCGCTGACTGGGTCGATTTTTATATCGAAAGTCCTAAGTACAACTATATAGAACCGTTGTTCACACGCGACCCTGCACAAATTACCGAAGTACAAATCTTAATGGCAATGATGGTCATTAAGGGAATATATGCACCTTATAAAATTCAGCGATTAAATCATGGCATTGGTTTTGACACTGCTGCGATTGAATTACTACTACCTACCTATGCAGCATCCTTAGGATTAAAAGGACAGATCTGTACCAATTGGGCATTAAATCCACATCCGACTTTGATTCCAGCCATTGAAAGTGGATTTGTTGATTCGATTCATAGCTTCGGTTCTGAAGTGGGGATGGAAGACTATATTAAAGAACGTTCAGATGTTTTCTTTACAGGCAGTGATGGCAGCATGCGTTCCAATCGAGCCTTTAGCCAGACTGCAGGTCTATATGCCTGCGACTTATTTATTGGTTCAACTTTACAAATCGATTTACAAGGCAACAGTTCAACCGCAACAGTGGACCGAATTTCTGGTTTTGGCGGTGCACCAAATATGGGTTCTGATCCCCATGGGCGTCGTCATGCCAGTTATGCATATACCAAAGCTGGCCGTGAAGCGGTGGATGGCAAAATGATCAAAGGCCGTAAATTGGTAGTGCAGATGGTCGAAACCTACCGTGAACATATGCATCCTGTATTTGTAGAAGAGTTAGATGCGTGGCAGTTGCAGGAAAAAATGGAGAGCGAACTCCCGCCAATCATGATTTATGGCGAAGACGTAACCCATATTGTGACAGAAGAAGGCATTGCCAACTTACTGTTATGTCGCACACCTGAAGAACGTGAACAAGCGATTCGTGGTGTGGCAGGTTATACACCCGTAGGTATACAGCGTGATGAGGCCAAAGTGAAAGAGTTACGCCAGCGCGGCATTATTCAACATCCAGAAGATTTGGATATCGATCCAACACAGGTCAGTCGTGATTTGTTGGCGGCAAAATCGGTAAAAGATTTAGTTAAATGGTCGGGTGGTTTATATAGTCCCCCGAGTCGCTTTAGAAACTGGTGATCGACATGGAAAAGTTAAAATTTGAATTGCAATCAGCACCGTTAAGTGCTCAACAAGCAGCTGTCATTTGTGGTGTAGTAGGATCTGGAAATTTAGAAGTCTTAGTTTCACGGCATGATCAGGCGGATATTTGTCAGATTGAAGTCACTACATCAGCGGTCGGTTTTCAACATGTTTGGCAGTCAGTATTGAATGAGTTTGCACAACGTCATGCGGTGGCAGGGCTTAAATTTCAGTTAAATGATATGGGGGCGACTCCAGCGGTGGTAAACCTGCGCTTAAGCCAAGCAATATCTATGTTTAAGGGAGTATAGAACATGGATCAAGTAATGCTCAAAAACAGTTTTTATGAAAAAACTGCTCGTGCACGTATTCAAGCGGTCGTCGATGAACACAGTTTTAATGAAATATTAAAGCCTGCTGAAATTGAAGTTAGCCCACATCTCTCTGCTTTGGATATTCCGGGAAGTTTTGATGATGGCGTGATTATTGGTACAGCGCGTTTGAATGGAACACCAGTGCATATTATGGCTCAAGAAGGCCAGTTTATGGGCGGTGCTGTGGGTGAAATCCACGGGGCGAAAATTGTAGGCCTCTTACATAAAGCGATTCAAGATCAAACTCAAGCAGTCGTATTTTTTGTCGATTCAGGTGGTGTACGTCTGCATGAAGCTAATGCAGGTCTTATCGCTATTTCCGAAATTATGCGTGCGATGTTGCAGGTAAGAAATGCAGGTATTCCGATTATTACCGTGATTGGCGGCACCTGTGGCGCTTTCGGTGGTATGGGGATTAGCGCTTGTTTGAGCAGTACTATTATCATGACCGAAGAAGGGCGTTTGGCACTATCTGGCCCAGAAGTGATTGAAACGGTCAAAGGCGTAGAAGAGTTTGACTCGAAAGATCGTGCATTGGTTTGGCGTGTTACAGGCGGTAAACATCGTTATTTACTAAATCATGTACAGGCTTTGGTTGAGGATGATATTGCAGATATTCGTGATGCGATTTTAACGCAACTCGACGCTAAGGTAGCTCCTTTAGACTTAGAACAATTATTGAAGCAACAGCAACAGCTTGAGCACCAGTACCAACGCTGGTTTGGTAAAAATGATGGTTTACAAATCTGGCACGAGATGGGAATTTCACAGCCAGAAAAAATTCCGATGTTGTCTGCCCATGAAGTTGTGTTGTTAAAGCAAGGATGAGCTCATGAATACAGAAGTACTCTTACAACAATTATTTCCGCATCAGTTAGATTACCAGATCGAAGGTTATGTAATTAAAGGTAGTGCGCAGACGGATGCAGGTCCGGTGCGGATTCTCGGCACAGTCAATGCAGCACCCATTAATCAACAGATTGCCATGGAACTGGCAGGTGAAATCTTACAGCTGGTACAGCAGAAGCAACAGACACCTGTGGTGTTTGTTGTGGATACGCAAGGCCAAGACCTTTCTCGTGCAGATGAGTTACTCTGCTTAAACAGAACCTTTGCCCATTTGGCATCCTGTGTAGATTTACTGCGCAGAAGTGGGCACGCCAACCTCGCGATTATTTTTGGCCAAGCCGTAAGTGGTGGATTCCTTTCCTATGGCTTAATGGCGAACGAAGTCTATGCACTGAGTGATTCCCAAGTCAAAGTGATGGATCTTAACGCAATGGCAAGGGTGACAAAAATTCCCGCCGATAAGTTAAAAGAACTTTCACAAAGTTCAGCTATTTTTGCTCCCGGTGCGGAAAACTTTTACAAGATGGGTGCAATCAATGCCATTTGGCCAGATTTGGAGACCGATTGGGTTAGCCAAGTGCTGTTAAATCAACAACAACATATTGAATCTTATCTTGTGGATCAGCGTCGTATAGTTGGGCAACAGCGTCAAGGACGCGTGTTGTGTAATCACATAATCGAGAAAGTCGTTCATAGTTAAGGAAAGCAGATATGGATCGTCATGACTTCGCTTATCTGCGTGATTCAGCCACTTTACAATTTTTGGATGTTTCTTTACCTGAAACAGTGAAACTGAAAGTGTCTCAATTGCTGAGCCAACATGTTCCAATGACTGTTTGCCGGCAGGAAGGGCTGGATGCGGGACAGGTGAAGTTGGCGATCAACTGTTTGGTGGAAGGTTATAAATATCGTGTAGCCTGTTGGGTCGCAGAATACAATATTGAACAGATCACTCGACCGCTTTCCCTACGGGCCTTGTTAAAAGCTGACTTACAGATCTTCCAGCGTGAGATCCTAAGTGATTTTGCAGACAAGCTAGAACAACGAGGCTGTGAAGTATATGTCTATGGCTCTTATGCCTACCAAGCTCTCACGCGGGAGGCCTATGTCAGACCGGTTTCAGATTTAGATATGCTGTTATATCCACAGCATCAAAATGATGTGCCGGAAATTTTACAGTTAATACAGCAAGTCCAGGCACAGAGTTCAGTTCATTTAGACGGCGAGATTCAAATCCATCCAGACTGGCATGTGTCATTTAATGAACTAATTGCGGTTTTTCCTGAAATGAAACAGCAAGTGATCGTAAAAGGAATTCAGCGTGTCGAGATGCTGAGATTAGAACAATTATTCGAAGGGAAGCTGGAATATGCAGATGCTACAACCACATGAAGTTTTATGCCCAAGCATTATCACTACTGCTGAAACATTAGACCATTTGGCATGTATGGCGTTATTGGATGAAGCCAGTTTAGAACATAAGCCCGGTTTGGTTTGTCCAAGTTCGCAGGGCAGTCATAGTGATATGGACTTTAGCTTATTCCAATCCAGTGTCGATGCTTTACAAGGCTATTTTCAGGCACAATGTTTGAATGGCTATCGTGATGTCAATTTTGAAGAGATTCGACAGTGTGGCATTTTAGCTGAACAGAAGATGATGACTGCCACTCAGCAGATCAATACCCATAAAGGGGCGATTTTTAATTTAGGTTTTGCCAGTGCAGCAGTCGGGCAATGTCTAGCAACTGATAGTTCGTTGAATACAGGCTCAATCAGTCAAAAAATTCAAAGCACTTGGCAGGATGAACTGTTACATCATTTGCAACGTGACCCGAATAGTCATGGACAACGTATGCGTCGCCAATATGGCATCACAGGCGCGATTGAAGAAGTGGCTTCAGGTTTTAAAACGGTGATGGATATTGCCTTACCAACGTATATCGACATTTATACCCAAACGGCCAATATCCAACAGGCTTCAATTCAAAGCCTATTCAGCCTTATGGCCTATGTACAAGATACCAATATTGTTTGGCGCGGCGGTTTATCGGCCTTATATCTTGTGCAGGATATAGCAAAACAGTTTTTAGCAAGGGGTGGTGTACTACAACAGCACTGGGTAAAAGATGTGTCTAAAATAGAGAATTATTTTGTTCAACATCGTTTAAGTCCAGGTGGTAGTGCAGATTTATTGGGAGTAACTTTGTTCTTGCTAAAGGTAGAAAATGAATTTCGCAATCATATTTAGTGGTCAAGGACTTCAGAACTTAGCGCATGTGCATGAGCTCCGAAGCATGGCGAAAGAACTGCAAGTAGTAGATGAATTAAAACTGTATTTGCCGAAGCTATTTTGTTCAGATTTGACCGAAGTTGATCTGTATCCGAATGAGTTCGCGCAGCCTTTTATTTTTGCTTTGCAATGGTGTCGTTGGCAAAAGTTAAAACCTGAGATTGAGGACCTTATGAGCTTCTCAGGTTATTCACTCGGAGAGTTAAGTGCACTCATTTGTGCAACGCAGATAAGTTTGGAACAAGGCTTGTATTTAGCCCAGCAGCGTGCCTCGTTGATGTCTTCAGCTGCCCAGGACGCAAGTGGCTTAATGGCTGTCCAGGGAATTAATTTCAATACGCTTCAAGAGTTGTTGACAGAAACGTCAACCGCACTTTCTATTAAACTGAGTGATAGTAGTTTTGTCGTGGGGGGGGCTGATACGAATTTACAGCAGCTGGCTCAGCAACTCGAATTGCGAGGAACACGTTTTGTTAAACGGTTGAATGTTACCATTGCATCGCATACCGTATGGATGGATGCTGCAGTACAGCCGTATCAGCAGGTTTTACAGCAACAAGACTTTGCTCATTTATGCACGGCCATGATCAGCGGTTCGGGTGGACATAAGTTTTTTAAGACCACAGATGCAGTTAATGCGCTGATTCACCAAATGAATCATGCTATTGACTGGGATGCCTGTTTAACAGTAATACAAGAAAACCAGCCTGATGTAGTATTAGAAATTGGGCCGGGCAGTGCCTTGAGTAAAATGCTATTAGAACGCAATCCAAATTGTCTCGTGCGTGCAGTGGATGATTTTAAAAGTTGGTCTGGGTTCCAGGTATGGTTAGACAAACAGTCCAGGATGTAATTTAGAAAATGTGAAGATTAATTATGGATAGGTCTTTGTCTTGCAAATATATTTGAAATATTTATTTGGCCAAATCCTTAATTTAAATTCAAAATTACTTGATAGGGTTTAAATCCTTCGATTACTGCATCCGAAACCAATTGAATAAAAGCTTCGGTCTTCCCATATGCCATCCACTGATCCAAAGCCTCATAGTAAGCCAAGCGATTTTCTACAGTGATAACACAAGGCGGATAGCCAGCTTTTAATAATTCAAGATTCATCAATAGACGTGATGTACGCCCATTGCCATCAATGAATGGATGAATGCCAACAAAATCAGCATGTACTTTAGCTGCACATTCAATGGGGTGAAGCTTATGTGCCTCTGAATTGTACCAATCAACTAGCTGAGCCATCTTGTCATTTAATAATGTGTAATCAGGCGGGGTAGATGTAGCACCAGAGATTAGGACATTTTGCTGACGATAACGTCCTGCATTCTCATCATCAATATTTTTTAAAATGAGTTGATGTATATTGCGGATTTGCCATTCAGAAAAAGGTTCTTCTTTTCTGATAATGTCTTCAACGTAGTAGATTGCATTACGATGGTTAATTGCTTCGAAGTGCTCTCTTAACGCTTTTCCACCGACAGTTATACCTTCTAATACAACTTTAGTTTCTAAGAGAGTAAGTGTATTACCTTCAATAGCATTGGAGTGATAAGTCCATCGTACAATAAGATCTTCTTTTAAATTTTTTACTATTGCAGGTGATAGGGGACGATGCCGATCTAATTTATTTTTTAAATCATCAATAATTTCAAACATTAACTTATCCCTGAATGAGTCTAAAAGAATAATACATCAAAAAAAATATCAAAGAAATGAGATGGACTGCTCCCAGTATCCTAGACACGAGACAGCCTCATTTTGAAGCTGCCTCAAAGACTTCTGGACTCATCTCATCGAGATGCGAATGACGCCTGATTCGATTGTAAAACATCTCGATGTAATCAAACACATCTGCACGAGCCATTTCTCGTGTTTTATAGATCTTCTTTTTAATTCTTTCCTTCTTTAAGCTGCTAAAAAAGGATTCAGCAACAGCATTGTCCCATGAGCAGTATACTGCGCAAGGCCTCCGCGGCTCATACTGGGAATCAAGTTATGCTTCTGACAGAATTTATGCCAGTCTCCGCTGCTGTATTGTGAGCCTTAGTCTGAATGTATGATCACAGGCTCATTGGGTCTGCGTCGCCATACTGCCATAAGAAGTGCATCCAAAACGATATCCTTAGCAAGCGTAGGCTTCATTGACCAACCGATGACTTTTCTCGAATATAAATCAAGAACCACAGCCAGATATAACCAGCCTTGCCAAGTACGGATGTAGGTAATATCAGTCACCCAAGAGGTATCAGGTGTGTTTACAACAAACTCTCGATTTAAGTGATTTGGTGGCACAATTTGAGGACGACCACAGCCATAACCTCTATGCTTCTTATATCCTCGAACAGCGGCAATACCATTGTTCTTCATGATCTTCAGCACACGATTAGGTCCACAGCTTCACCTAGCTTTTTTTAGATCTAGCGTAATGCGACGATAACCGTAGATGCCATAACTGGCATCATAAGAAGAACGGATGAGCTGTAATAACCGCTTATCTTCAATCGTCCTGCCTGATTCGGGTTCATGCAACCAGGCATAGTAGCCAGCACGAGCAATCTTAAGAACCCGACACATCGTTTTAATCTTAAATTGATGGCTGTATTCCAGGATAAACTGATACTTTACTCGGGCAGGCTTGCAAAGTACCTTGCGGCCTTTTTTAGAATATCCCGTTCCTCTTCTGTCTGTTTAAGCTGACTTTTAAGGAGAAGGATTTCTTTCTTTGCTTCGAGCAATTCATGTTCATCAGGATTGTTGCGTAAAGGCTGTACGGCCTTTAGCGATTTATAAATGCTGTGTTGTGATACACCTAAACGTTCTGCAACATCAGTGACAGAATATCCACGTTCGGTAATCAATTTAACAGCTTCATCTTTAAATTCTGGGGTATAGCGTTGTCCACTCATAAGGTTCTCTCCTATGCAAAAAGAATAGACGAAATTTGTCTAGGAGAGTGGTGGCAATTCAATCTATCTAAAGAGGATAAAAAAAAATAATTTTTGAATAGTGAGAATATATATAAAACTATGTAATAGATGAGTGGTTAATAAATAGAGATAATAGAAATGAATACTATCAATTTTGAAAATGATTATGTTGTCGGGCAGAAAAACAATAATTATAATGAAGTGATGGCTAAGTTCAAAGAGCTAAATCATTTAGCATTGATCAGCAAAAAATGGAAAAAAAATATATATTATGGTTTTCATGAGCGAGAATGCTTTGACCTGTGCTATGCAGTAGGGGATGCAAAAGCAATTTTTGTTTACCTACATGCGGGGTATTGGCAATCAAGAGATAAAAACCAGTTTTACTTTATTGCTGACCATTTAGCAGAACTTGGATATCATGTTGCAATTATGAATTATCCTCTTTGCCCAGAAGTAAGTATTGAAAAAATAAAAAAATCATTAAGTTATTCTTTATTTACATTAAATACACTTTTAAATTTTGATTCAAAAAAATTACCTATGTATATTTGTGGGCATTCGGCAGGTGCGCACTTAACAACAGAGCTCGTATTAAATACCAGATGTTTAATAAAAGACTGGTTAAATGTTAAGGGTATAATTCCTATCAGTGGTATATACGATTTAGTTCCTTTGATATCTACTAGCTTAAATATAAATATTAAATTAGATAGTTCTCAGGCAAGGGAGAATTCACCGATATTAAGAGTATCTGACGATTTAGTTCCTGCTGAGTTTTTTGTTGGAAGTTATGAAACCGAAGCCTTCATTCAACAATCCCAAAAAATGAAAGAACTGTGGGAGTTTAAAGGGAATTTAGCAAATTTTAGAGTTCTTAAAGACAGTGATCATTTTAGTTTGCTTTTTCACTTTCTTAGAAATGGTGAAATTGTAAAATCAATTGAAAGACTTTATACATCTACAAATATATAAAAATTTAAAAAATTAAAAAAACTACTTTCAAAGAGTAGTTTTTTTATTAATAAATAATAAAAATAGCTGCTATAGCTAAGATTATGGTGAAAATAGCCGAAGATAATAATATGAGACGATAAGTAATTAAATTTTTATTATCAGTTCTTAAGGTTTTTATTTTATTAAAGTTAATGAGTAAAACAAAATAATAGAGACAAATTGCTGTGGTAATGAAAATAGAAATATAAAAAAAATAATAAGGCTTATTGATCAAATATTTAAAAAAAGTAAAGTTTACTATGATATAAGAAAATAAACTCCTTTCTATAGATAAAAAAGTTCTTTCAGGTTGAAGTCCACTATCTTGCATAATAATTCCTATTTAATATGAATAAAAATAAATATAATTAGAATTAAACTAAAAATTGATAATATCGGGGCCATAAAAGGATAGGGGAGAGACTGTTTGGTTCTCAGTGCATATTCAACTCTAAACCAACGAAAAATAGCGCTAATACTAAGAAGAATAGAAAGTAAAATTAAAGAGATAAAAATATGATTGGCAATTACTTCTTCAATTATTCCATTATTCAATGTAATAAATGCTATGGCACCCACTAATATAGCGAGTGCTGTTCTATTCCATGCTAAAAATGTTCTCTCATTGGCAAGTGTAAAACGAGGATCCGGGTCTTCTCCATCAGTTAGTTTAATGATTTTAATTAAATTTTTCATAATTTTTTGATCAGTTAAAATCTAGAATATATAACTCTTGAGTAATAAATGCTATGCATTCTTAGATGATAATCTATGTATTTTATATGTCTTATTTGAATAGAAACTCCTTAATAAATGCATAGTTCATATTTTGAAAAGTTGTTGAAATAACAAAAAAGGGAGACTTACAATGCAAATGCTAGATCAGAAACATTTATCTTCTTTAGTGTTTAATGAAACACGATTAAATAAAGAGCTTAAAAATATTAAATGGAATGTGCTTGGACATGTATATGAACCTATATTAGGAGGAGATCAACAGTCAAGTTTTGCTTGGATTTCAAATGATCCTCCTGGAACTTTTGTTCCTCCTCATATGCATCCTGTACAGGATGAACATGCTTTTATTCTTGAGGGCGAGTATTCGCTATATTTAGACGGTGAATGGACAACTGCCAAAGCAGGGGATTATCTTTATTGGCCACGTGGAACAACACATGGATATAAAGTTACTTCAGAAGGCCCCGCTAAAGGTGTTTTTTGGGTAAGTCCAGGTAATGATTTAGCCAGTTTGTTTTCAGAACTGCACAATTTGACAGATCCAGAGAAGGTAGTCCAGGTCTCAGCAGCTCGTAATATTCGTTTCTTTAATCCATCCAGCCTTCCTAACTGTGAGTTCTAATCGTTAAAATATTTATTCTAAATAATTAAATAAAAAGCCTTCATAATTATGAAGGCTTTTTATTTAATTATTTTACCAAAAATTATTGTGTGTTCACTTAGATTTAAGCAAATGAAAAAAATTAAATTAAGCATAATAAATTTATAAAAAGTGAATATTAGTCGAAGAATAAAATAAATTATATTTATAGAGTGTTATTAGCATGAATTTAAAAGGACTATTCAATGAAAATTAATAATCAACAGGGAATGAAAATTATTGCTTTAGGTACAGGTGGTGGCCCAATCGTATCTAGTTCTAGAGCAGGAATCTCAACAGCTATTTGTATAGATAATGCAACCTATATCGTCGATTGTGGTATGGGGAGTATTCGTAATTATAGAAGTCATGCTACTTGGGGTGAGTTACGAGGTATTTTTATTACTCATCATCACTCTGACCATATCTATGATTTAGGCTCTTATTTATTCACAGGTTGGCAAGTCCCAGGTGAGTCTTTTAGCCAGCCTATCCAAATTTATGGTCCTGGAAAGCCTTTACAAAATCCAGCTATGCCGACTCATACTCATCCCAAAATTAAAGGCTGTTGTGGCGGGGATCATCCTATGGTAGGAACAGCTGCGATGGTTGATGCTTTAATACACAATGTATTTGCATCAGATATTGCAATTCGAATGGCAGATGAAGGTCGTTCAAGTCCAACCGAATGGATTAAGGCATTTGATATTCAGATTCCTGAAAATGCCAAAGCAGACCCTGTCCATAATCGACATCCGGAAATGGAACCTTTCGTCATTTATGAAGATGAGCTGGTTAAAGTGAGCACAATTTTGGTAGACCACCGTCTATGTTTTCCTGCTTTTGGTTTCCGGTTCGATTCTAAATATGGTTCTGTCGTAATTTCAGGTGATACGACATATTCTAAAAACTGTATTTTACTAGCCAAAGACGCAGATGTATTAATGCATGAGGTTATTGATCTAGACGCAATTTTAGCTACGTTCCCTGAGGGACCGACACGCAACGGTATTGCAGTCCATCTTGAAGAATCTCACACATCTTATGAGAAAGTAGGCGTAGTTGCCCAAGAAGCAAATGTGAAAGCACTTATCCTGCATCATATTGTACCAAATACACCAGACTCAGCAGATGTTCAGAAGATGGTCAATACTGCTCAAAATGATTTCGATGGTTTGGTATTGGCAGCAGAAGATAATGATACTTTTAATGTAATTGATATTGTAAAAACTCATCTTGATGAGCGCAGAGCACATGAGTTTTTACGGGAGGTAAATACATGAAAAGCCAAATCAAAAGCCTTCCTACTTCACTTATAGAGCCATTAGAAACTGGGAGAATTACAAGTCGAGCGTGGTTAATTACTGGAATGCTCATCATATTCCAAATGATCAACTTTGCTGATAAAGCTGTTTTAGGCCTGGTAGCTGAACCCGCAATGCGTGAACTAGGAATGTCGAGTAGTCAATTCGGTTTTATTGGTAGTTCTTTTTTCTTTTTATTTGCTATTTCATCGATTGCGGTAGGTTTTTTGGCAGCTAAAATACAAACACGATGGATTCTATTGGTTATGGGAATTGCATGGGCAGTTTTGCAATTTCCTATGTTGATGGGGGGGGGGGTAACTCTCCTTCTGGTTACACGCATTATTTTAGGGGCTGCAGAAGGGCCAGCAACCCCTATCACTTTGCAGCATATCCATGGATGGTATGCACCCAAGGAGCGTGGTTTGCCAAGTAGTTTAGTTGCAATAGGATCAACCTTGGGACCAATTATTGCTGCACCTATATTGGCTGCAATCATCGCTCATCCCTCTTATGGGTGGAGATGGGCATTTGGTTTTTTAGGATTTTTTGGTCTTGGCTGGAGTTTATTATGGTTTTTAATTGCGAAAGAAGGGCCATATAGTCATATCAAAGCGAAACAGCAGCTTACTCAACCTAAACCACTTGTGCATCCTAGTACAAGTTATATTAATAATAAAAGTATTGCTGAGTTTTCAGACCAATTAAAAGTAGTACCTTTATTTAAAGTTTTTATTTCACCCATGTTCATTTCTGCTTTTTTAGCAGGTGCTGGATGTTTTTGGGCTATGGGCTTTTTAACCACATGGTCGCCTCGCTACCTATCTGCGGTTATAGACACGTCTCCTCAGATGATCGGTATGATTTCAACTTTTCCATGGATATTTGGCGCTTTAACTTTATTGGTAGCAGGCTATCTATCTAAAATTTTAATGAAAAAAGGGTGCTCAGTACATAAATCCTTAGGCTGTGTATTTGGTATCTTAATTTTAATGTCAGGTATTTTCTTTTTACTATTACCTTATACGACAGGGATTGCTGCAGTTGGTGTTTTGACCATTGCTGCAGGTTTGGCGATGACATTCCCATTAGCACCTATTACTTTGGCCTATAGTATTTGTTCTAAACAACGGGCAGCTGTTATGGCGACTGTTACGGCTCTAGCCTCTTTAGGGGGGATGATTTCGCCAACTATGGTAGGAATGTTTATGGAGTCTGCAGGATACATCCAGCCAGTAAAGGGAATACTTCCAGATGCTATAATGCTCAATAAACTAGTTATGGGAATGAACTTAAGTTTTTCTTATATTGGTATCTATTTATTAATTGTAGGATTAGCTGCTGTAATATTCCTTAATCCAGATAGAACAGCGAAAAAAATGCAAAAAGATATTCTAAAAGATGATGAAGAAAAAGTATAAATAGATTATCTGATTCAAAGATAAGAGCACTTTATAAATGAAGTGCTCTTTTAATTAGCTTAAAACTATATAAATAAAATAGGTGGTTTTATTGAATACTATTTTTTAATGTTTCAGAAGGTAACTCTCCAAAACGGTTTTTATATTCTTGTGAGAAACGGCCTAATTGCTGAAAACCACAATCCATTGCAATACTTGAAACATTTTCCCAAGGTTTTATATTTTTTAAACGTTTATAAGTTTCTTCGAAACGCAAATTACGTAAGTAAGCTACAGGAGATTGACCATAGTAAGTATTAAAATCTTGGTATAATTTTTCACGTGAGATGCCTAGAATTTTTTCAAGCTCATTAAGTGTAATTGGTTGAGAAAGATTTTCTTTAAAAACATCTTCAATATAATTTAAATATGAGGGTTTTCCTTTTAATCGATGCTCAAGCTCTAAACTGTAATTATGAGGTTGAGAGTTTAATAAAATAGAAATTAAATTTTTTTCAAAGTTGCTCCAGATATTTTGAAAATCTAGAAGATATTCAGCCTCCAACAAAAATTCTTGAAAATTCATGGCTAAATTAAACCATTTTTTAATCGAACCTTGCATAGGTGCTTGAATATCAAAGATTAATGGTTTAACTATCTTATAGCCTAATAATTGGGAAAGATAGTTCTCTACCTTATCTTTTGAAATTCGAATCATTTGTTTTTGGCAGTTAGGTTGTAAAATCATAGAAAATGGTTGATGAGGTGAAAATATAGCAGCTACCTCATCACTAGAATATATAGTTGATGATTTAATTTTAATTTCTTGAATGCCTTCAATAGGTACATTAAAAATATAACAATGTTGTAAATTATCAATAGAAATGTTTGCTAGAGTAGAATATTGAACAGTACCGAAAGTAATCGCACCAACGTTAATACCCTCATGTAAAAAATCAATTTTTTGAGGGTCTGGAATGTAGAGGCGATGCGGGCCATTTACCTTTATCATCCATTGCAACACATCTTCTGGATGCTTTAAATTAGTAGAAAACTTTTTGGGTAAATTTTTTTCAAATTTATCTAGATTAATCATCACGATATCCTTGTAGACTGATTAAATATAGGTAGGTACTTCTAACTAATAAATCTTATTATGTATTTTATATATAGCAAGAAATATTTAATTTAAAAAATATTTTTAATGTAAGAATTATTATTTATTTAATATACCCTATTGGTATAAGTAAATATTTTAAAGGTATTTTTTTTGTTTTTAAGTTTTATGATGCTACGCTAATTTTTATGTCATTGATTATAATGGTTATATTAATTTTTTATTTTACCAATAAATAAATTCTAATACTAGGAAAGGTTTGAGATTGAATTTAAATATAGAATTTGTCTATCCAGATAGCTGTCCTAACTGATATATTTAACAATATTATAAATTTTAGCTAGGTGAACAAGGAATGCAATCACTAAGCCAAGAAGATATTGAATTGAAACATTATTCAAAAAAAGCCGATTTTGCTCAAAATCTTATGTCAAACATTTGTGGCGAACATCGCTTGGATACCAGTTATCGGAATACTTTAGATTTTCATTATGATGGAATGCGCCTACCTAGTAAGCAGATGACGATCGGTACCATTTCTTATGGCGCTAACGTAGCAATAAATACTTCCCATCTTAAAGCTTATAGTATTAGCCTACCTCTATGTGGCAAACAAATTTTAAATATGAGGGGAGAGCAATATTATTCAGATGAAAACACTGGACTTATTATCTCAAATGCCCAGTTGCAAGATCTTGCAATTGATAAAAACTGTAAAAAGCTTCAAGTAGTCATTCCTGAAAGAAGTTTACATCTTGTATTGGCAGATCTTCTTAAGCAACCTGTGGATGATTCTGTTATATTCAATCCGAAAATGCATTTTGATTCACAGCAGCTTACTAATTCGTGGTGGAAATACATCCAGAATTTCTTAAACTCAAAATCTCAATATATTAGTTTTCATGGATTATCTTTGCTTGCTGAAGACTATGAAAATTTCATCATTAAAACCTTATTACTTTCTCAAGAAAATAATTATTCAGAGCAGCTTAGACAGTTATCGAATCAACGGCAGCCTACTTATATTCAAAAAGTACATAAATTTATAATTACCCATGCATGTGAGGAAATCAGTGTTGATACTTTGCAAAAATTAGCAGGAGTCTCAAAATCAAAATTATATGAAGAGTTTCAAGCCTATTATGGAACGAGCCCTTTAGCTTATCTAAAAAAGTATCGATTACAACAAATTTATAAATCCTTATGTACGCCTGAGCCTGGTAAAAGAATCTCTATTTCACAGTTAGCTTTTAAATGGGGGTTTAATCATTTGAGCCGATTCTCTCAAGATTATCATGAGGAGTTTGGCGAAAAGCCGAGTGATACTAAAAACAAATTTAAAGAGTTTTATTAAAATATTAAAAATGTAAAGATTAAAAGCCAGATTTAAACCTGGCTTTTAATGCTATTAGATTAGTTTAAGCTATTTCTTTAATTTCAGTTTGTTCTGGGTATTTTGATTTCTCACTTAACACTTTTAAACTCAAGGCAATAAATGAAATAAATGTAGGAATTGCAAGGATGTAGAATAAGCCGCTTAAACTCAGATCAAATGTGAAAATTAAGGATCCAAAGAAAGCACCTAAAATTGCTCCAATTCGACCAATGCCATGCATCCATGAGACGCCTACAGCTCGACAGGTTGAAGGATAGGAAATGGCTGCTAAAGGTAGTAAGGAAGATTGAGCACCAGTAAGCAAAGCACCAATTAAGAATATGGTAATTCCAAAGAAAAATATGTCTGAACTTAAGAAGCCTGCTACAATAAATAAGCCAAAAGCAACCAGATAAGAGTATCGAATAACTGTATTAGGATTGGTTTTATCCATATACCAACCCATGATTATAGCGCCAATTACTCCACCAAAAGGAAAGATAGCGGCAATTAAGCTGAATTGCTGAGTAGTAAAACCTGCTGTTTTTAAAATGACTGGCATCCAACTGGTTAAAAGATAAAAGACTAATAAGCTCATAAAACAGCAAAGCCATAACATACTTGAGCTTACTAAATATTTGCTTAAAACTTGCTTAACAGGACTTTGAGTAGACTGTATTTCAGTATGAGCCAATCTAATTGTGATTATATCGGAAAAGGGTTTTCCTTGTATAAGCTCTAAAATATGCTGAGCTTTTGAGAGTTGATTATTTTTGATTAAATATTGTGGTGATTCTGGCAATTTGACGAGTAGTATAATGACCAGAATAAGTGGAATAACACCGCCAATAATAATGACTTTAGCCCAGCCTAAACTCTCTAATAAATAAGCGGATAGAAGGCCGCCACAAGAAATTCCAAGCATGAATCCACAACCTGCCAATCCAGTTAAAAATGCTTTACGTTTTACAGGCATATATTCTGAAACAATTGTACTAATATTTGGCATAGCTGCACCTAAGCCAATACCAGTAATGAACCGGTAAATCATCAACTCTTGTGTTGAAGTAGCAAGTCCGCATAAAACTGTAAATACACCAAAAAGTAATGTGGTAAAAGTAATAACTTTTTTCCGCCCAAATTTATCAGCAAGAGGGCCAGACAGAATAGCGCCAATCGACATACCGACCAGAGCAGCACTCAAAACTGGTGCAAGTTGAGGTTTGCTTATCCCCCAATCATCTAATAATGCAGGTGCAATAAAACCAATAATACCAGTGTCTAAACCATCGCAAAAAAATACTAAAAAGCCTAGCGTAAATACTAGCCATTGTAATGGTGATAGTTTTTCACGGTCTATCACCGTATTAAGATCAATTGTTTTCATCTTTATTCCCTTAAAATTTTTAGAATTTTTTACTGTAATTTACAAAAAAACGATTCTCTGTGAAATCAGTGCCATATTTAACGTGATAATCAATTAAAAGATATTGCAAAGCTAAACCTTTAAGATAGGGTTGTTGAAATGCATAGCTTCCAATAAAATTAGCTTCACTTTCTCTATTTTCGCGACCATCAGCGGCGTTAAAGTTATTACCATATACATATTTAAGTGTTGTATTCAGTCCTGGAATATAATCTTTAAAATCGTAGCTATAGATGAAGTGATAAGACTTTTCATTTTCTTTAAAAAATCCTGTTGCATTCCAATTGATAAAATAAGGCTCAGGTAAAAAACCATCAAGTAAAGGATAGGCAGATTCACCCATAATTTGTTGATAACCTATACCGATACCGTGGTTCTTTATCTTTACGGTTTCAAGTAAACCAATGTTTTGCGCATCTATATTGAGTTGGTTATTGTCCTGTTGCGCATTAAAATATTTTAGCCTTGAATTTAAAGAAAAATGATCGGCTTTCCAGTTATGCTCAACACCTAAGTAATGTTTATTATAAAGATTTTCGAGATTACCAAAATAATATTCTGTTTTTAAATTGGGTGAAACTTGATAGCGCAGATCAATATAATTTAGAGCATCTGAATAGTGTTTGACTCCTGCAGCAGTATAAGAAAACTTGCGAAAATCTTTTTCATTTCTTGGAGATAACTTAGTGATATGTCCAAGCTCAAGCTGCAGTTGATCATTTATTTGAGAACGTAAATTTCCACCCCAATAAGAGTTCAGTAGCTGACGGCTACCGTCAACTGTAGTCAAAGGAAGATCTAGCCAAAGCTCTCCTAAGCTCAATAGCGTATCTTGATAGCCTAATTTTAAGGTAGCCCCATATTTAAAATAGTCAGCAGCTTGTGATTGAGTGATAGGATCAAACGGTAAAATAGCATCAGGTACATGTTTGTCTGAGCTGAGACGTACTGCATATTGGGTTGAAGCATTGACACCTATAGTGATAGGACTTCCTGCAAGACTAAGCGGAGTATCCTTCATTTGCGACGTATAAAACAATGATGCTGATTGTGACCAGCTTCCGATATCTTTTATTGAAGAAGAGTCAAAATCTCGTTCAATATAAACATTTTTAAGTGTAAATTTCCATTCTTGCTCAGTTGTTTCCGCTTGGCCAGATAAGCTTATTCCACTTAAAATACTAAATAATATAAATGATTTTTTTGATCCTACTTTTATTCCTTGCTGACCTATCATCTCATACCTTCCTTAGAGAAATTGATTATTCCTTGCTGTATTTCATTCACTTAAAAAACTTTTTCAGAGTATTGATTGAACGCTTTTTGCTTCTTTTAAACTATCCAGAAATTCCTAAACACCATCCATTTTTTCCAAATCAGATAATTGGGATATTTAGCTAAATAACTAAAAAAGATTGGGGGTATGATGTGTGAAGGAAAGATTTTCCAAAGAGAAGATTGTGCTAAAAGACTAGAGGCTTTTAGGAATATATTATTTTTTTAATAAAATAGGATTGAAGATAGATACATCAGTTTTTTAGAGAAAAGTAAAATAATTAAGGATAAAAAAATATCTATTTCAATTGAGAAGTTTAGAAAATGGGGATGATATAATTAAGTTTAGCTTAATTTAAAACCCTCCACTTGAACCCAGATTAAGACTCAGTTCAAGTGGAGAGAAAAAGAGCACTATGCACATAAGCGACGACGTTCAACTTCTGCTGAAGGCGCTGAAACACTGTTTTTGACCAGAGATATATTAAATGTAATATGTTTAAAAGGTCTATCTACGCCATAACGTTTAATTTCGCTTGGATCGGTAACTTCTACTGCTGTTGCGACTAAACCATCGCGCGTTGCGAAAGCAAAGTCATCCCATAAATATTGATCACCTTCAATATTGAACTGGGTGGTGAGCTTACGGAATCCAGGCGCAGATACAAAATAGTGCACGTGGGAAGGGCGATTACCATGACGGCCTAACTTGTTTAGCAAAGCCTGTGTAGTACCTTCTGGAGGACAGCCATAACCGACCGGCATCGTGGTTAACGCTACATATTTTCCTTTATCATCGGCAAAAATTGTGCGGCGTAAGTTGAAGTCTGATTGAGCTTTATCGAAGAAGGAATAATTTCCTAAACTGTTTGCATGCCATATTTCGACTTTGGCATTTTCAATTAGATTACCTTCTGTATCGGTTACTGTCCCTTCAATAATGAGAGTATCAATTTGATTAGACTCAGAGCCATCATCCATACGGGCAAAACCCACAGACTCAGGTGCACCTGCTACATACAGAGGGCCTTCAATGGTACGTGGCGTACCTCCAGTGATACCTGCTTCTAAGTCGATTTCATCAGCTCGCAAGTCTAAAAAATGCTCCAATCCCAAGCCAGCTGCGAGTAGGCCCAGTTCATTAGCTTGTCCAGCATCAGTTAAATATTCTAAGCCTTTCCACACTTCAGACGGCTGAATATCGAGCTCATCAATGGCCTGAAAAAGATCTGTGACTAAACGGACAATGATTTCCTGTACTCGTGTGTCGACAGGTCCAGTGGCGGTGTCTACATTCATTTGCTTAACCAGATCACTAATTTGTTTGCGTTCCATGCTATTTTCCTTAAGTAGGTGTTTGATTTACATCCAAGCTATAAAGCTCAATACTTTTATTTTGGGTATTCCCATGTTCTTAAAAACGATTCGTTGTATTGCTTTGCAAAAATTTTTCACTATAAATGCGGTAGTCCTGTAGGGCTTGATCTTCCAGCCAGTCTTTTACCGCTTCAATCATTGGGGGTGGCCCACATAGGTATATGTCAAATGCTTGCTCTGCAAGCTGGTCTTTATTTAAATGGTCCTGAATATAACCGGTTTTACCAGTCCAACTTTCTGACGCCTTACTAATTATTGGCTGATACTTAAAATTAGGCATACGTTCGGTATACTTATGTAAACGTTGTTGTTCACACAAATCGGCTTCTTGGTTCACGCCATAATAAAGATGTACTGCTGGGGCATTAGGTTGTTCAGCGATATTATCCAGCATCCCTAAAAAGGCAGATAATCCCGTCCCACCAGCAATAAAGACCAAGGGGCGCTCGACTTCACGCAAATAGAAACTGCCTAAAGGAGCTTCCATATAAATGGTCTGTCCTACTTCACAACATTCACGCAAGTAATTGCTCATTACACCGTTTGGCAGCAGGCGAATTAAGAATTGCAACTGGTTGGTTGCATTAGGCTGGTTTGCAAAAGAATAAGAACGCCATTCCTCAGAATTCGGAATTTGCAGACGTGCATATTGACCCGGTAAAAAGTTCAAAGGTTGCTTATAACTGCTGGCATCAATATGCAAAATGGCCGTGGTTTCAGAAACAAGTTCTACTGCAGTCACTGTAGTGGCAATTTTTAAAGATTCGCCAGCATTACAAAGATTTGAATTATGATCGAAGTAAAAAGAAGCATTAGATTTTACCCGGGTTTGGCAAGCCAATATCTTACGTTCTGCCAAATCGCGTTCACTGAGTGCCTCTTCATCGACATATTCCTGTTCGTAAGAACCGCTTTCACATTGGCCCTGACAGGTTCCACATACCCCTTCACGACAATCCAAAGGTAGTGTAATCCCTTGACGAATTGCTGCATTGAGCAGCAATTCGTCATCATGTACAGAGATGAAGAAGGTTTTACCATCAGCGAAATTGAGCGCGACTGAATAAGTCATAGTATTGATCCTTAAACATGATAAAAGTCTAAGACAGAGTCAATTTTGTCATTTAGCAAAACTGTATGTTGACGGCGGATACGGAAGCTATCTTGATCTTTGCGTAAGGTATAAGTGGCATGACCATAAAAACTGCCTTCCAAGCCTTGACGGTTATACAGGGTGTGCCATGCTACTTTTGCTTCAATTAAGCCATCATCTAGTTCTTTAACCCGAACATTCTTAATCATGTGTAAGGTGCGTGGTAGGGGGGTGGCAGAGGCCGCCTTACCGGTACGGATGCGAAAAATTCGGTCTTCCAGCCCTGTACGGTCTTCATAATAAATATACGACAAGCCCTGATTCGGATCTTGGATATAGTTATGATCATCAATCCACTGTGGAATATGGTATTCACTATCTTCATCATATAGATCAAGATAAGCATCCCAATCATAGGTATCACAAAGTTCAGCTTTTTTGATTAAAAACTGAGAAACAGCAAAGTTAAGTTCAGCAGTCATGATTACACCTCGTCCTTGATAGTGTGTTGCTCAAAAGTCACATCTTGCATTTTTAATGCTTTTTTATTTAGGCCATTTAGCATTAAACGTTGCCATTGACCATGTTGATTGACATACAGGCCTTCATGGGTAAATTCACGTCCAGTAATGACTGGCTTAATGTTTAAATCTTGAGCATTTTGGGTAATACCATATTCCCAAGTATGATGACCTCTAGAAATATCACTCCAGCGTTCGAGTCGAGCTTGGAAACCTTTTTGTTGTTCACGGAATTCTACAAGGTCATCTGGGGTGCCTAAACCTGACACGTTAAAAAAGTCTTCAAACTGGCGAATACGGTTACGACGTGCTTCGGCAGACTCACCCTTAACCCCAATACATTGACTAATAACTTCTGTTTTATTCCATGCCACAGGACGAATAATACGTAACTGAGAGCTGATTTGATCCATAAAGAATAGGCTAGGGTACAAATTCAGATTTCTTAAACGATGCATTGCCCATTCGGCACGTTTTTCTCCGTATTTTTCTAAAAGGTATGGCATTACAGTGCTATAACCTGGACGAACTGTTGGATTAGGCATATCACTGAACAATACACTATGACCATTTTTAAAGCTGAACCAACCATCATCAGTTGCAGAATCACCAGCACCTAATTTGCTGTAATCTAACGTATCTAAGTCAGCCCCTTTTTCGAGATTGACTTGCTGACGATGTTGAACAGTCGATACATAATTATAGTGCACTGTACTAACGTGATAGCCATCTAAACCATTTTCATTCTGTAATTTCCAGTTGCCTGCAAAGGTATAAGCTGATTTACCTTGCAATACTTCAAGCTCACCCGTTGGTGACTGCTCAACCATTAAATCAAGAAAGACCTTGGCATCACCTAAGAAATCCTCTAAAGAATCTGTCGCCTGACTGTCTAAGCTGACAAATACGAAACCGCGATAACTAGAAATGCGACCTTGTTTGAGACCACGTGTGGTTTTATCGAAGTGTTTGCAATATTCACCTGGAGCCTTGACTTTAATCAAGCGGCCATCTGATTTATAGGTCCATGCATGGAAAGGACAGGTAAATGTAGCTTGATTGCCTTTGCTTACACGTGTCAGGGTAGCACCGCGGTGTTCACATGCATTGACCATGGCATGAAGTTCACCATTACTGTCACGGCTGATAATTAGTGGTTGGCGACCAATTTGAACGGTCACAAAATCATTATTATTTGGAATTTCACTTTCATGACAGGCATAAATCCAGACTTTTTCAAAGATTTGTTCCATCTCAAGCTCAAACAGTTCAGCTTCAGTGAACATGTCTCGAGCAATTCGGTACACACCATCGTGTGGACGAAAATCAATACAGTTCTTAACGAAGTCTTGCCATTCAGTAATGCTGCGTGAGGTCATTGTTGTATCCTCTAGTCCATTAGGGTTATTTCCCTCATTGAAGCGAAATTCATCCTACAGAGCTATCCGAATCCTCCAGATCTTTATCCGCTTTTTAGGATACTAAATAATTACTTAATATTTAGGGTATGTCTGAACAGCCATCGCGGTGTGGGTGTAATGTCAGGGAATCGAGTCGTGCATATAGCTCCGCCTGCAAATCAAGTCAACCGTTTAAGAGCTATTGCAGTGGTTAGCTGAAGGCAATGAGCACTCATTAATTCACAGTTCAGTATTTTATTATGAGACACCTATTTACTGATGGTAATGGGCGAATAGAGCGTTTGTGGCAAACTTTAATCTTAAGCCAGTGGAATCCAATTTTTCTCAATATCCTTGTAGAAAGCTTGATTTATCAAAACCAAAAAGCTTATTACGATGCATTGTAAGCGAGCACAGATCGTTCAGATTCTGCACCTTTTATTGAGTTTATTTTGCAGATGATTCTAGATGCAATACTTAGTTCTGATGCCAGCGATCAAGATACCGCTCAAGTTAGCGATCAAGTTAAATATCTCATCCAGCATATGGAGCAGAAGGAATATAACCTAACTGAGCTGATGGCTTTATTAGACTTGTCACACCGAGCAACATTCCAAAAAAAAATATTTAAATCCAGCATTGGAGGCCGGGTTAATTGAACGAACGCTCCCTAATAACCCAAAGAGTCCTAAGCAAAAGTACAAATTAAAAAATTGAACTATACTGAGCTTGATGTGATTATTAATATCATAATGAGCTAAATGTAATGATATAACATTGCATTTATTTTTAGGTATAATTTTCTGCTATAATGCCGTACGCCACTTCAAATCCTGAATTCGGATTTGAACAAGATTTTAAAGTGATTCAATGCACTAAATCTAATTTGGGTCAAAATTGGGTCAATGAATTTTTTTATTCAATAAAATATATTTAGAATGAATAGGTTAGGATTTTAGTTCAATTGACGCCACCTCCACCAAAATTCAAAAGTAAATCCGAAGATCTTCCAAGATCTTCAGCTAAAGGCTTGAACCGTAAGGGTTCAAGCCTTTTTTGTTTTAAGATCATTACG
>NZ_JAJKFX010000014.1:0-73378 GCF_022869025.1 Acinetobacter sp. F-1
TCAGCAGGGGGTGTTTTTTTATGTGCGGGATTTATAGTAAAATTAAATATAGTAAAAATAATATTCTGAATTTACTCAAGGTTATTTGCTGTTTTTAAATCAGCCTGATTATGTTTTAATCATTAAAATTTAAAGCCTAGGAATCTGCGTGTTTGAGGTATTTACACAGCTCTGTGGTGGAATCGGTTTATTTTTGCTTGGTATGACTTTAATGACCGAGAGCCTTAAAGATATTGCAGGTGAAACATTAAGACAATGGTTAGGTCGGTTTACTGGTTCTCCTTTTAAAGCAATGACTTCAGGTATTGCCTTGACCTTGATTGTGCAATCCTCCACAGCCACGACTCTAGCAACCATTGGCTTTGTCAGTGCAGGCGTACTCTCTTTTTCGCAAGCCATTGGTGTAATTATTGGCGCCAATATCGGTACAACCAGTACTGGCTGGATTGTGGCTTTTTTAGGTTTAAAGTTTTCTATTGGACAAGTGGCTTTGCCTCTCATTGCCATAGGCGCTTTACTTAAAATATTAGCACATGGACGTACAGCGCTTACCGGCTTGGTGCTTGCGGGATTCGGCCTGATTTTCTTTGGAATTGATTTGCTTCAAGTAGCAATGTCAGGTGTCGCAGAACATCTCGATCTTTCAATTTTCTCGACCGAAAGTTTTGCTGCAAAGCTGTTATTGGTACTTTTCGGTTTGGTCATGACTGTGATTTTGCAGTCCTCTAGTGCCGCCATTACAGCGACACTTGCTGCATTAGCAAGTCAGGCGATTCAGCTCGATCAAGCGCTTGTGCTCGTCATTGGCCAGAATATTGGAACCGTTGCAACTGCAGTACTGGCAGCCATCGGTGCAAATGCGAATGCAAAACGAACTGCTGCTGTGCATGTCTGTTTTAATGTCGTGAGTGCAATTTTTGCATTTTGTATTTTGGTTCCCTTGTTTTTATGGCTGTATCAACCACAGTATTTTTTATCTGGTTGGGATCATGTGGTCATTGTGGCAGCTTTTCATACAGCCTTCAGTGTATTTGGTGCCTTATTTTTTATGCCATTGATTCACCCCTTTGAACAGCTGTTGGTGAAATATATTCCGGCACATGAAGATTCATTATTACAGGCCTTAGATGAAGCCAGTTTGGCAGTGCCTGCGGTCGCAATTAATACGGCAGAACAAGTGATCTTTAAAACCATATTGACCCAATATTCCTGGATTCTAAAAGCCATCAAGTCAGCAGAATTGGTTTCGGCCAATGAATTAAAACAGCAAGACGAATTAATTTACAAATTACAGGATTATTTAGAAAAAATTGTTGTGCCTGAAAATAGCACTGATCAAAGTCGGCTGTTTAGCTTATTAAGGATGATGGTTTATCTGAAAGTGTTGCGTAGTGATTTGGAAAATCTAAAGCATGTTGTGAGTATTCGTACCCAACCCGCGATTCATCAACTTGCCTTGGATTTTATCCAGATTCTGGAAAATGCTGGAAATAGCATGCTAGATACTCGCTCATCTGAAGATTTGAGCCAACTGTATATTGAAATGGGACATCTAAAACAGTGGAGTAAACAGCATCGTAGCGAATTACGTGAAAAAACTAATATTTATGCTTCAACGTATCAGCTGAATGCAGCCAAAACTTTTGAGTTATTGGCTGCTCAGCGTTGGTTAGATCGCTTAGTTGCGCACAGTTACCGTTTGATTAATGTACTCAATGAGCGTCAGCAAACACTTACAATGCATCAAATTGACGACGAGCATGTTTAAGAGCAGATCTGAGACCTTCTTCCAGTGTTGGGTGATAAAAAGGTTTTGCCAGGATTTGATGAATATCCTGATCTGCATCAATGGTCCAGGCCAGAAGATGGCCAAGATGTTCAGCTTGTGAACAGAAGAGTTCTGCGCCTAATAATTTGCCTGATTTTTTATCAATATAAACTTCAATACCACCTTTATTTTCAGCAAGAACCAGTGCACGTCCTTGATTTTCATAGGAGGCAAATCCTCGAATAAACTCAATATTTTGCTTTTCTAACTGTTTAAAACTTTGCCCGATAATCGCCATTTCCGGGTGAGAGAATACGATTGCCAGTGGGGTGAGTGCGGGAATCGGTTTAATTTCGGGATAATTTAAACAGTTATGAACCACTTCTTTACCAGCATGAGCAGCTTCGTGCTGAATGGGGGCATCAGGTGCGGCATCACCCACTATAAATATCGGCATATCTGCGAGTTGTTTGGTTTTTTTATTGATAGGCAATTTTTTGATATCAGCAAAACTAGGCTCTAACTGATTTAAACTCAATCGATCCAGATTAGTCTGACGGCCTGTAGCGCCCAAAATATATTCAACTTGAATAGTTTGAGCTTGATCATTTTCAGTAAAATTAATCTGGATATGATCAGCTTGTTTTTTAACTTGATCTGGCAAGATTTTGAACTTGATATTGAGTTCTTTACTCAATTGCTCCTGTGCCAGCTTTTGTAAGACTGGACTGGTTAAGGCACCTACTTTTTGGCTACGAGCGAACAGGGTAGTGTCTACGCCCAGTCGTTGCATGGCTTGTGCCAGTTCAATGGCAATCACACCACTTCCGATCACTGCTAAAGACTTGGGTAATTGAGAAAGTTCAAATATCTCATCAGAAGTTAGATATTTATCTCCTAATTCTTCCTTGAATGTTTTATCGATATTAGGTCGTGAACCAACCACAATAATGAAGCTTTTAGCCTGATAAGCTTGTCCATTGACTTCAACTGTATGGGCATTAATAAACGTTGCATGACCAGAAATTTTATGTGAAGCCTCCCATCGATCAACGCCTTTTAGGGTTGCACGAATGAAACGTTCTCTTAAGCTATGTAGACGTTGCATCACACCTGAAGTATCTATTACAGCTTCATGTTGTAAAGCGAGGTCTTTCGCGGATTGAATGTCATGCATGCGATTTGCAGATGAAATCAGAAGTTTGCTTGGCATACAGCCGACACGTGCACAGGTTGTATCCCATGGGCCGTCATTAATAATTAAAATATTTTGGGTGTATTTGATGGCTTCGTTATAAGCACTGATCCCTGCAGTGCCTGCGCCAATAATGATGAGGTCGTACATAGAATGATTACCAATTCTCAAAAGTAGTTATTTATCTTTAAGATTTACAATGTTTATGATGTAATTTATGTAACTAGATTGCTTATTTTTGCTAATTTAAGTAAATTTTGTATAAAAGCCAAAAGCTATTTTTTTATGGCTGCTTAACTATTATATTTAGTGGGAAAAATTATGAGTTTGTTTATAAATTTAAAAAAATTAGGGGTAAACACAACAGTTTTAGCGACCTCAATTTCTTTAGTTGCTTGCGGAGGGGGCGGTAGTGACGGGTATTATGATAAAGGGAATAATAGTCAACCAGGAACAGGTGGATCTAGTGGTGAAGGAAATGAGTCTACAGATAATAGCGCTCAAATTCCTGAAAGCTTAAATATTGCCTTACAAGATCAAAATGGTCAAAGTGCGATCCAAATTGTTGATAACTCTGTTATTCAAATTGCAGTTCAAGTATTAAATGCAGACAAAGGGGGGGTTTCTGGGAAGAATGTACGTTTATCGATTGAGGATAAAGAAAATATTGGAGTGACAAGCACAAATTCATTAGTGTCCACTGCTGATAATGGTTTTGCTATTTTTGAACTTAAAATTCCAACGATGAATATTGAGTCAGGTAAAGTACAGTTAACAGCGGTTGTTGACGGTACTCAGGTGAAACAGGTTTATACGCTTAATATTAAAAAATCAAGTGTTATTGTCAGTGATTATAATTTAGAAGTACCACAAGGCCTAACTTTAGATTTACCTAGAGGTTCTGCTGAATTTTCTGTACAAGTCACAGATAAAAAAGGTGGCTCAAAAGCAGGTCAAGCAGTAGAACTGGCTTTGCCAGCTGAAATGCAAGGAATGTTTGTAATTGCTAATGGTTCTTCGATTCAAACTGATAATGAAGGAAAAGCCACTTTTAAAATTGTAGCAAATCAAAACTTAACATCTGAACAAATTAAAAAACTGGTAAATAGTTCTAAAACTTTAAATTTTAAACTTATTGATGAATATCGTGCTGAGAGACATGCAGTAACATCTTTGACATTTAAAGATATTTCAACTGTAGTAAATAAGCTTGAAATCATTAAACCCGATCGTGCAATTTCAGCTAAAAATGGTAAAGCTATAATTCGAGTTTATGCTAAAAATACTGATAATAAAGATTTAGCCGGTCAGAACGTTCGTTTAGAAACCAATCAATCAAGTCGCCTCGTCACTCTTGATAAATCAGATGCTATTACAAATTCTCAAGGATTTGCTGAGTTTATTTTAGAGAGTAATTCAGATACTCCGATTGCACTGTCGCAAGAAGGAATTGAGCTTAAAGCTACTTATATTGATAATTCAAAAGTATTTGCAAATGTCACTGTAGATGTGGTTACTTCTGATGAAAATGCAGCAGATCAAGAGGCGATTCAACGCTTAGAAATTGCATCCTCTTATAAAATCAATGCGATGTCTGATGGCGTCGAAATTAAAGTCAAAGCGATTGCCAATAATGGTAAAGCAGCTGAAAAAGGTAAAATCAAACTTTCTTTAAATAGCGAAGCTGTAGCGAATGCTGTTAAGTTTGAAGGTAGTAGTGATGGTGTTAACTTTGACTTAAATGAAAGTCAAACCGTTGGTAAAGATGGTTATGTAACTTTCAGAATTAAAACACCTGCTTCTCAGACTGCTACAGCTGTTGAAGCTTTGAAGGCTTCAGGTATTACAGCAACATTTACAACAGATAATAATATTACGAGCAGTATTAAAATTGTAGTTGAAGATGAAGTAGTTGCTACTGAAGCCGTCAAATATCTTTTAATTGATCCAATCAATGAAAACTTCGATCCTACCAAAAATCAAGAAATTACCATTAAAGTAAAAGCGATTGGTGAAAAAGGTGGACCACTTAAAAATGAAAAAGTGGTGATTAAGTCGTTACTTTCAGATGATCAATTAAATAAATTAAGTTTAAGCTTACGTACTGCCGCAGAAGTTTTAACAGACGCAGACGGTTATGCTAACTTTATTTATGACTACAAATATAATAAAACAGCAGAACAACAAGCTTTAGCGAAGCAAGGTATTACATTTACTTCAACAGCTTTATCTAATCAAAAAAATCAAACCATTAAAGTTAACTTTAATACCAAGAGTGTGAGTGACAAAGTTGATCTAGATTACTTTACTTTAGATACAGATGGTGTGGCACAAATTGGTCTTAGCCAAGAAACAGAAATTGTTGTACGTGCTCAAGCTATTGGTATTGATGGTAAAGCATTAGCTAACCAAGAATTGTCAATTGGTATTGATGAAACCGCAATTTCTAATGGCGTGTCATATGCAACAGCAACGAAGCTTGTTTCAAATGCGCAAGGTAATGTTGAATTTAAGCTGAAAGTAGCAGCTCGAAATCTGACAGAGTTAAATACGCTCATTGAAAAGGGGGTGACAGTCGCAGTTATTTCCTATCGTAATGATGGTTCTCGACATGTGATTACACGTAAAGTTGAGCTAGCTGCAAACTCAATTATTGAAACCGGTCCAAGTCAAGTCGATTATCTCATGGTTGATCCAATCTTGACTCGTTTTGACTATACACAAAATCAAGAAATCACGGTTCGTGTAAAAGCGTTGGACGTAAATGGAAGTCCATTAGCGAAAGAAAAAATCCAATTAAAATCTGCTTTAACGAATCAGCAGATGCAGAAGTTAGGCTTAAGTTTTACAACCCAAGCAGAGCAAATCACGGATGCATCTGGTTATGCAACATTTAAACTAAGTTACCAATACGATGCAACGCCTGAACAAGAAGAGCTTGCTAAAAAAGGTCTTACTTTCAATGCTTTATCAAATGGCAAAGTAAGCAATATTCAAATTAACTTTAAGGCACCAAGTGATACGGTTGACTTGAGCTTCTTTACTGTTGATACAGATGGACAAGCGTTAATTTCTACCGCTACAGATACACCGATCAAGATCCGTGTCAAGGCAATGGGTACAGATGGTAAGGTTTTAGCCAACCAACGTATTAGTATTGGTATTGATAATACTGCAGTTTCAAATGGTATAACGTATACAAGCGCTAACAGCCTAGTTACAGATGCATCAGGTAATGCTGAGTTCGTTTTAAGTGCCAAACCAAAGAATAAAGATGAACTAAATGCATTGCTTGCAAGTGGTGTGACAGTTGCGGTTAAAGCAACTGCAAAGGATGGTTCTGAATATACAACCTTAAGAACAATTAAGCTTGTTGAGCAAGAGCAAGCTTCACAAGTCTCTTCACTATTAATTGATCCGTTGCAAGCTGCATATGACTATACGCAAGATCAAACAATTCAAGTGCGAGTCAAGGCGATTGGTCAAGCAGGTCAATCTTTGCGTAATGAAAAAGTCAGCTTAACAACGGTCTTTAGTGCGCAAGAATTAGCGGACTTAAATATAAGTCTAGTCGGGGATGCAACTAAACTGACTGATGATTATGGTTACGCAACATTTACGTTTGACTATAAATATAATGCACAGTCTCCTGCGCAGAAGAAACTTCTGAACGGTTTTGAAGTTACAGCAACTGCAAATAGTAAGAGCAACAATACCATTATTAACTTTAAAGAACCGGTAAATGAACAAGAGATCAAACTTGATTATTTAGTTGTGTCTACAGGTGGTCGTGCAGTTATTTCGACGGATAATCCGATAGAAGTTGTTGTAAATGTTACAGCACTAGCAACCAATGGCACTGCATTAAAGGACCAATCAGTCAAAATTGAACTAGATGAATCAGAGACCAATCGTGGTATTTCATTTAATTCATCGACTGAAGTATTGACCAATGCTCAGGGACAGGCATCTTTTAAAGTCAAAATTGCGCCAGAAAATGCATCGGAATTAGAAGCGTTACTTGCAAGTGGACTCAATGTACGTCTTTCTGCTCAGAGAGCAGATGGATCTGCATATAAAGTTTCAAGAAAAGTTGAACTTTATAAATCAGAAGCAGAAGCACCAAGTGAGGTTGATTATCTCATCATCGATCCAATTAGTGTCTATGATTACAGTAAAAACCATACGATTGCTGTGCGTGTAAAGGCTATGGGTGAAGATGGAAGTGCATTACGTAATGAAAAAATTACCTTGCGTCCTGAAAACATATCAAGTGCAGAATTAGCAAAACTGAATTTAAGTTTAAATGGTGCTACTGAACAATATACCGATGATCAAGGTTATGCTGTTTTCGAATTTAGCTATAACTATGATGCCCAATCGACAGAACAAAAACCGCTTGCACTTAAAGGCGTAAACTTATTGGCGACAGCCAATGGTAAAGAGCAGCGCACAGTTATTAACTTTGCGGAAACTCAAACCAATACGCTTGATTACTTGGTCATCGATATGATCGGTAAAGCGGTGATTGATATCGATACAGAAACAAAAGTTGCATTGTCGGTACTTGCAAAAGGTACTGATGGCGCAGTATTGGCAAATCAAAATGTTCAAATTGAATTGACCAATGAAAATGGAATTAATCTTCTTACCGCTTCATCTGTTGCAACGGATGCAGAAGGTTATGCCAAATTTGAATTCAGTGTGCATCCGAAGAACCAACAGGAATTAGAAGCATTATTGGCAAATGGCGTAACAGTGAAAGTGTTATCAGCTGTCGCCGATGGGTCTGTTCGTCAAGCTCAACGTAAAGTTGAATTGGTACAAGCTGAAGAGCAATTTGAATCTAAAGTTGAGACTTTAGTCATTGATCCAGTATTAAACTCATTTGACTATACTCAAGATCATAAGATTCAAGTACGCGTAAAAGCACTAGATGTCGATGGTGGCACGCTTAAAAATGAAAAAGTTGCGATCACCACGGATGTTCAAAATAAGTTAGCACAGTTGAACTTTAGCTTAAATGGTGCCGCTGAACAGTTTACAGGTGATGATGGTTATGCAACGTTTGTATTTGAATATCAATATGCAAATACCACAGTACAGCGTGATATCTTAAATGGTGTGACTGTAACAGCAACTGCAAACGGAAAAACGCAGACAGCAAAATTGAACTTTAGAGAGTCTTTGACTTCAGAAGCTTTAGATTATATCTCTATTGATACAGATGGTTATGCTGCGATCGAAGAAAACGTACAAACTGATATTACAGTTAAGGTACGTGCAATAAATGTGGGTGGTACATCACTTGCCAATCAAGATGTAACAATTAGCTATAATGAACAAGCGCATAAGAATGGTATTTATTTACTTGATCCAACAGGTGCGAACATTGGTGCGCAAACCTTTTCACAAAAAACTGATGCTGATGGTTATGTGACCTTCACCTTTAAGGCATTGCCACGTAATAAGGTCGAAGTTCAAAACTTGATTAGCGACCTTGAGTCAGGTGATTTACAGGTTACTTTAACAGCCAAACGTGCTGATGGTTCAAATTATGAAGCTTTTCGTCGTATTGATTTAAGAGCACCTAATGTTGAATCTACACCAGCAGAAGTTTTAATTGATCCAATTCTGCAAGCATTTGATTATTCAAAAGATCAAAGAATTATTGTTCCAGTAAAAGCTTTATCTTCGGATAAAGGTGCTTTGCAAGGCGCGAAGGTCACGATTGACACACCAAATTTAACGTTAGAACAGTTAAAAACTGCACAGTTAACCTTAACTGGTGAAGCAACTAAACTTACTGATGCCAATGGTTATGCTTATTTTGAGTTTGAATATAAAGTTGCAAATACTCAGGAACAGATTAATATTTTAAGTTCAGGCGTTCGTGTAACAGCGACAACAAATAACGGTAAAATTGCTGTTCAGACATTGAACTTTAAATCACCAAATGCTGGGCAGATTCTAGATTACTTTACTTTGAACGCATCTGACTATGTTATTGCATTGGGAGTTAATACATCTAAGACGATCCAAGTAACGATTAATGCAAAAGATATCGAAGGTAAGGCGTTTGCAAACCAAGTAGTTTCACTAGGGCTAAATCAAGCAGCTTTAAGTAATGGTGTAAGTTTTGTTTCACCATCTCAAGTCATGACAGACAGCAATGGTCTTGCAATATTTGAGGTGACGATTAATCCGCAAAGTGAAATGGAGATTGAAAATCTAGCAGCTAATGATCTTGAATTTACTGCAACAGCACGACGTGCTGATGGTTCTGAATATACGTTAGTTCGTAAAATTGAATTAGAGAAACCTACTGTTGTGTTGCAAAATTTAGCAAATCTTATTTTTACTACAGTAGACGATAAACCATTAGATACAATTTCTGTACTAGGTGGTGAAACGCGAGTTAAGATTAAAGCAGTTGATAAAGATGGTAATGCTATTCCAAATACGCCAATTGCACTTGCTTTGTCCAGCCTTACTTCTAGCCGTGTGACATTAAGTAATATACCAAAACAAACCAATAGTAAGGGTGAAGCAGAGTTTACTGTTACTGTTTCTGAAGGAGCATATGATCCTAGTCTGATCAAAAATGGTATTGTCTTTGCTGTAGTTGGTACCAACTTAAATAATGGTGATCGTTTACAGCAAACAAGTGTAATTAGCATTACTGCGCCTACAAATGCCTTAAATCCACGTTTAACATCAGATGTGAGAACAATTACAGCTGGTCAAACAGTTAAAATTTATGCTTCTGTTAAAGACGAAATGGGTATTAATACAGCGGGTGGAACACCAATGCGCTTAAGCCTGAATCAGGAAGCTATTGATGCTGGAGTTAAGTTGAGTGCTGATGGAGTGGTAATACAAGGAAATGGAGCAGTCGCTCTTGATTTGATTGTGCCAAAAGGTATTACAACAGCGGTATTAAATTCTATTGCAGTCACGGGTACAATTCGTGATCCACGTGGGAATGAAATTCCGACTAAATTAAATTTTGTTGTTCAAGATATCATTAATCCTTATCACTTAACTATTGACAGTAGTCGTGTGTCATTAAGTTCAGCAGGTGATAGTGCATTTGTGACGGTTAAACTTCTTGATAAGAATCAAGGCGGTGTTGCGAATGAAAAAGTTAGCTTAGCTATTGCTGATCCGCGAGATGTGACTAGTATTAAAGGGGCTTCACAGCTCATTACTAATCAATTTGGTGAAGCTGTATTTGAAGTATCGATGAAATCACTACAAGGTGCATTAGTATTACCAGTTCTACCAATTGAATTAACGGCAACCCATACCACGGCAACAGGTGCTTCAGTAAGTCTACCTGGCAGTATTCAAGTGCACTCACCAACAGTTTTAGCACCAGAATTGGACTTAAAAATCAAAGTATCTAAAAATAAGTTAAATGTTCGTGGTGATTCTGTCGAAGTATCAGTATTGGTAGTCGACTTGGATGGTTCAAGTCAAGCTGGTAAAGCAGTTACATTAACAATTCCTCAATATAATCAAAATGGTGCCTATATTCATGGCGCATCTACTATTGAAAGTGATGAGAGTGGTTGGGCAAAATTTTCAATTGTAATTGATGAAAGTTTACGTAATCCAAGCTATGACTTCGTTGCTGCTGATTTACGTGTGGAAGCTGTAGTTAAAGATACGCAGAATACAGAGCGACGTGTACCGCATGTGATTGATGTAGTAAATTCCGAAGTGCCAGTAACGATTGGTTCTATTGCGGTTAACTTTAATCCAACAGAGCTTACATCAACGGGTAACGGAATTTATTATCAAAAAGAGGGTTCTGTTCAGCTGGTAGATGTTGATGGGAAGCCAGTGGCAAATCAGGATGTGGTTTTAGACATTCGTCCAACATCTTACGTCTTAGGTGAATGGAAATTTGAAATTCAGAAAGATCCATGGAAGATAGTTAATAAACCTGTATTGGATTTAAATGGGGATCCTACTTTTACTTCAGGAGGGAATCCAATCACAACACCAGTTAAAGAGCTAGATGCGATTTATCCATTTACGAATCTAAAAGGCTGGATTAAACCAAGTGATTATTATTATCCATTAGTTGGTGCAATACCTGCAGAAGTTCAAGATACAAACTCAGCAACGACATGTACGGTGGATCCAACAACAACAACTTGGATGGCTAATGGTCAGGCATTACGTGTAGTGCGTTTCTTAGGTGGAGCGAACAATAATAGTACTACACATCCATATACCACGACCTACCGCACCGATAGTACTGGTCGATTTGACTTTGTCATTGAATATCCAAAAGCAAATGCGCATTGGGTAGCTGTAGAAGTGGGAGCGAAAACTACACTCGCACAAACACCTACCAGGGGTTATACAACACTGACATTACCAAGTTTGAGCACCGATTATGCTGCTGATGGTAGCTACGCGCCTAATCGTGTAAGCCCATATACGACTTGTTCTAACTAAGTTGAATAAAAAACAGCGCTTCGGCGCTGTTTTTTTATGGGGACTGCAGTTTAAAAACTTAAATTGATGTTCCCACACTTACGCCTACAGTTGGCTTCAAGTTCATTGAACTACAGCCGATAAAGGTCAAGCTCAGACATAACACAACCAAGATTTTATTCATGAATCAATCCTTGAGATTTAGCCTGGTTAAACAAGGTCGCTGAACGTGTACCGCTCCGGCAAACCATCAAAATAGGTTTAGGTAGCTCATTATAATATCGAGCAAATTCCTCAATATTGGCCTGAGAAAGCTGGCCACTCACCACAGGCTGATAAATTACACTCACTTGAGATTTCTCCGCAATGGAGCGTAATTGACTCACCGTGACATTATTGCCAGTTTCCTGATCCGGCCGATTGACAATCACAGATTTGAAACCTTGCTGAATCAATTGCTGAAACTTGCTTAATGTCATTTCACCTGACACACTCAGCGAAGAGGTCATTGCACGGCTGAGATCATTTGCGGCAAAACCAAGTGAGCTGACACTTAAACAGCTTGCCAGTACTACAATTTTCCAAAAAGACTTAGTCATCCAGCAGGTCCATCTGTTTTGCCAGTTGATATAAATTATTTGAGCGATTTCCAGTACGGCAGAACATCAGAATAGGTTTTGGTAATTCATTATAATGATTGGCAAAAGTACGTACATCGAGCTCAGTAATCTGACCAGCGACGACAGGCTGAAAGACATAATCCAGACCGGCACTGCGTGCAGCTTCTTCAATTTGTGCACTGGTCGGCTGCTCAGAACCACCTTCCATATCCGGGCGGTTATTGATAATCGATTTAAAACCTTTCTCGACCACCTGAGTCACGTGTTCCGGACCAATTTGACCAGCAAAGCCTACATTTTCGCTCATGACGCCACTCCATCATTTCATTTATATCGATATGCTTTATGATAGCATTAAGCGGAAAACATGCTGAAGCTGTTGTGAAATTTTTATAAATGATGATCACCATAAGATAACGCAATGGAGCGCGTATGCAGGCTTATACAGTTGAGCCACTGTATGTCAAAAGCGGTCAGGACGTGATTGCTGCAGATTTTTATCGGCCTAAAAATATAGAAAAACCGGCCGTGATCTTGATGGCCCATGGTCTGGCGGCCTTACGTCAATTTAAACTGGTGCACTATGCCCAGCATTTTGCCAGTGCCGGCTATGCGGTGGTGTTATTCGATTATCGCTATTGGGGCGGCAGTACCGGGCGACCGCGTGAGCTGGTCTCGATTTCTGCCCAGCTGGATGACTGGCGAACCATGATCAAGCATATTCAGGCACGTAAGTCGATTGATAGTCAACGGATCGTGCTCTGGGGAACTGCCTTAAGCGGAGGGCATGTACTCACTCTGGCAGCAGAACTGAAAAATATTCAGGCCGCAATGGTACAGGTGCCTTTTGTCGATGGGGCTGAAAGTGCCAGGTTTTATCCTTTGCAGCAACTCCCTAAGGCACTTAAGGTTTCTAGTCAGGACTATATGGGAAGCAAGGTCGGTATGCAGCCCAAAACCTTGCCGGTGGTCGATCCTTACGAGCTGTGTTTTATGCCGACACAGGACAGCTACGAGGGTTATCTGTCGATTGTGAATCCGGATTATTATTGGAGTGGTCAAATTCCTGCGCGGGTCTTTTTTAATTTAATGCGTTATCGCCCGATTCAGCAAGTTAGAAAAATCACCATTCCGGTGCTGTTTATTGCAGCAAAACTGGATAGTTTAATTCCGATTGAATCCAGTCGCGAAACCGTAACCAATCTTGCACCGTTTGTACAATATCAGGAGTGGAATATCCGGCATTTTGATATTTATCATGGTGAATGGTTTGAAAAAGCCGTTTCAACCCAATTAGAATTCCTACATCAACATATTGGAGTACGCTAGATGATTATTGTATGCCCAGAATGTCAGGCCAAAAATCGTGTTCCTGAAGATAAACTCACCGCCAACCCTGCCTGTGGTCAATGTCATCAGGCCCTGATTCCATTGGCGCCAATTGAATTAAATGAGCAGAATTTCAGCCAGTTTGTCACCCATAGTGATTTACCAATCTTGATTGATCTGTGGGCAGAATGGTGTGGCCCCTGTAAAATGATGGCACCGCATTTTGCGACTGTCGCGCAGCAATATCCAAACGTGGTTTTTGCAAAAATTGATACCGAAGCGAATCCGCGCTTAAGTTCAGCATTTAATGTTCGTAGTATTCCGACGCTGGTGTTGATGAATAAAAGCAACGAAATTGCTAGAATAAGCGGTGCATTACGATCAAGCGAACTACAAAAATGGCTTGATCAGCAGTTAAATACCCAACCCTAATTCAAATGCCTGGAGTGAATGTGTCAGATTCTCAAGTAAAACCAGAGGGGATTCTTTCCCTACAAACGATCGCAATGCCTGCAGATACCAACTGGAGCGGTGATGTGTTTGGTGGCTGGATCGTTTCACAAATGGACTTGGCAGGCGCGATTCACGCAGAACGATTTTCAAAGGGACGTTGTGCCACGATTTCGATTAACCAGATGACCTTTCTGGTTCCAGTGAAAGTCGGGGATGTCATTAGCTGTTATACCCAGATTTTAAAAGTTGGCAAGACCTCTATTCAGATGGAAATTGAAGTCTGGGACAGTCATGATGATTCACGTGCGCCGATTCGTGTCACAGAAGGGGTATTTACCTTTGTCGCAGTCGATGTAAAAGGCAATAAGCGTCTGATTCCAGAGGAAGCCAAACAGAAGTTTTTAGAGTCTCAAGTAGCCCAATGATTGAATGAGATATAAAAAAATCCCAGAGATGATCTCTGGGATTTTTCTTGCTTAGAAAGAATTATGATTGCTTGAGCTGATCTTTGGCAATCCAGGCCCAGAGCATTTCACATTGAATCGGCGTTTCTCCGGATTCATCCGTGACCGTGACCTGAACCAATGTTTCGCCTTTATCGGAGCTTTGCATGAGTGCTTGTTGCTCCGGCGTCAAGGTAGCGACTGCAGTCATGGCGCCTTTGGTCGGACGTTTAAAATCAATCTTCAAACTTTTGATTAATACAATCGCGGTATCCGGCACATTCATTGCCGTCACAAAGCCGGTCGCAGTTTCTGCCACTAAGGCCATGGCACAGGCATGTACCTGACCAATATGGTTTTGCATGGCTTTATGGTTGGCGATTGTGACCACCACTTTTGCTCCACTGAGTTCTACATAGCGAATCTTGGCAGAACCTACCATGGGAATAATCCGGCCAAAGGTTTTACTCAATAAAGTACTACGAATAGCTTGAGGTAGTCTGGAAGTAGCTTTTACCAGTTTGGTCAGTCGATTGCGATGCGTCATAATTCCTTCTTTAAGACACTGTGCGGTCTTAATCTTTAAAGTTATTGAACTGTAAAGGCAAACCAAATTGCTGTTCTTTTAAGAAGGTCATCACTTGTTGCAAAGTGTCGCGCTTCTTGTCCGTTACACGAATCTTGTCACCCTGAATAGAAGATTGCGCTTTAATGCCGCTTTCTTTAATGGCTTTATTGATTTTTTTTGCGGTATCAGAGTCAAGACCATCTTTGAGTTTGATTACCTGAATCACGTTTTTACCAGAAGCCGTCATTTTCTGTGGATCGAGTGCCTGAATATCAACTTTGCGTTTAAAGAAATGACTTTCGAGCATGCTATACACTTGTTCACACTGGAAATCACTTTCAGTCGAAATCTTGATTTCCTTGTTTTTTTCATTCAGTTCAATAGAAACGTCCTGACCGCGGAAGTCAAAGCGGGTCGCAATTTCTTTTTGCGTGTTTTGAACTGCATGATTTACTTCAAAAATTTCTAATTCAGAAACAATATCGAAAGAAGGCATGGTTTAGACCTTTACAAATGGAAAGAATATCTGAGATGCTAGGGATGTTTTCTTCATTTGCCAAGTGTTGTTTACATCAAAGGAGTGCGCAATGATCCGTAAACAAGAAATTACAACATTTGAGTTCCCAGAAAATGCAATTATCTGGGATGTACGCGATACAAGTGCTTTTGCTGAAGCACACGTGAAAGGGGCGGTGAATCAGCCCATTAACGATCTTTCAGCAGAGAGCCTAACTCAGGTGTCAGCGGATCAACCCATTTACATCTTGTGTGGTGGGGGTAGTAAAGCTCCACGTGCTGCTGAAAAACTAGAGGGTTTTGACAGTTCACGTGAATATGTCATTCTGATGGGGGGTACTCGTGCCGCCCGTGATGCAGGCTTACCGCTTGAACAGGGTGCATAAGCATTCTGTTAAAAAAAAAGCGCCGCAAGGCGCTTTTTTATGGGCTGAAATTTAATTCCTCCCAACCTCCCTTTTCTAAAGGGAGGAGCTACAGGCATTCGATTTATTCATAAAAGTAGAGAAAAGTCCCCCTTTAAAAAAGGGAGACTTAGAGGAATTCATGCAAAAGGGTAATTAAATTTGTGGCTTAAAATAAGGCTTCTTGGCTTTTACTTTCTTTTGAAAGCGGCTCACGCTGAGTTTTTTAACCAGACTTGCCGGAACAGGACAGGCTTCACCCAGAATCTGGGCGGCCAAAATTTCACTACAAAGGGGTGCAAATAAAAAGCCTTTGGAGCCTAGACCGGCAAAACTATAAATTTCCTGTTCAGGCTGCATTTTACCGAGTAAAGGAAAGTAATCCTGACTTTGGGCACGTAGCGCTGCACGGCCATGCCAGGTGTCCATCGGTGCTAATGACGCGGCATAATCTGGAAAGACGCTCTGGAGCAGCTCATGATTATGTGCATGATCTTCTGGGAGCACCTCTGTATCCTCCCGGCCGGGATGGAAAGATGCACCGAGAATTAAATGTGTATCATCCAGTTGCATACAATAACCGCCGTAGTTATAAGCAGTATCTTTGCTTAAAGGCTGATCGCTATTGTTTAGCCAGCTCACTTGTCCACGAATTGGCTTGAGTGCCGGATAATGCTCAAAGAATTGTGCTGTCTCGCGCGCGCTACAAACCAGCGCATGATCAAACTGACCCAAACAATTTTCATTTTCAAAAAGTTCGGGTTGAGATAGCTGCTCAATTTTGGTGATTTTTGCTTGGATATATTTAATATTCGGATGCTGTAAAATTTCATCACGCAATTGATGTGGAGAAATAGTTCCTGCTGCTAAAAGTTTTAAACTTGAATATTCAGTATGCAGTTTCTGCTCATCCGCCGTTTGCACTGAAAGAATATGTGCTGGATATTCATTTGCCAGACTTAAAAGAGTCTCGGGATGTTTGAGTGCCAATTGACTGACCTGAATCGGTCGAAAGGCTTTGAATTTTGCATAATGAGTCAGCGCATGTTGCCAAGCCAAGGTCATTAAATGTTCTGCACTCTGCTCAATCGGGCAGAGTTTTGGGTTCAGGAGCGCAAGCGGGTTACCAGAACCACCAGCAAGTGGCGCTGATTGATCGTAAATCGTGACTTGGCGGCCACGCTGCGCAAAGGCCCAAGCAGCACTTAAACCTGCGATTCCGGCACCAATAACCGCAATCTGGCGTATGTTAAATTCAAGTTCAGGATTTAATGCTGTTTTTTTTTGAGTAATATCCTGATCTGCACCCGAATTGGCTGGTTCAGATAGCTTCCAGATGGCTTTGAGCATTTCACGTTTATGCCCAAAACCTCTTGGACGTGAAATAGAAATCCCATGATTCTTTAGGCCACGTTTCAGGACACCTGCGACACTAAAAGAAGCGAAAGTGGTGCCGATCTCGGATAAACGCACAATATTATTTAAAACATTTTCTTCCCACATGTCTGGATTACAAGACGGCGCAAAACCATCCAGAAACCATGCATTCACAGGTGCGGTTTTTTCCATGATGGGAAATACATCATGGGCATCTCCAAGCCACAAGTCGATTGAGAAACGTTCTTCCCGGAAGCTTAAACGGTGGCAGCCTGCAATTGGCATCGGATATTGGGAAATCAGTTGATCTGCCAATGGCTTGAGTTCAGGCCAGACATTTAAAGCGCGAATCAGATCGGGTTTAGAGAGCGGAAATTTCTCCACTGAAATCGCATGCAAATGACTGTGATTGTCCGGACGGGTCTGTTGCCAGAGCTGCCATAACGCCAGAATATTCAGGCCTGTGCCAAAGCCGGTTTCGCCCACACAAAAATATTCAAACGGTTTTAAGTCAGTCAGGCGGGTCGGCAGGTCATTGCCATTTAAAAAAACATGGCGGGTTTCCAGCAAACCATTGTCTTTAGAAAAATAAACATCACCAAACTGTTTAGAGACAGGCACTTCAATGCCATCCACCAAGTGCCAATCGAGATCGGCGGTTTGAATTGCATGCGACAAAACGACTACAACCTTAAATAAGTCCGAAAGGGGAATAGATTACCATTGACGGCGACGCTTGGTATAAACGTAACTGGCAATCAGAAAGCCCAGCAAAACGCCCACGGCCAAAGTGGCAGCACCATACAGGAACATCTGCGCACTGCGTTCGCTTTGTAAAACCTGTACTTGCACGCCAAGATTGTCATTTCTGAGTTGTAGTTCCTGATTTTGTGCTAACGCTTCCAGATTGGCTTTTTCCAGCTGTTGCAGACGCGTCGCCTGATCCTTCACCAAAGCTTTTACTTTGGCGTCTTGCTGAGCTTTATTTCTGGCAAGTTCTTCAGCAGTCAGTGGCTTATTTCCAGTTGCCGGAAGGGCTTGAGATGCTGTTGCAACCACAGGGATAATTGCAGGTTTTGGCGTAGCAGTGGGGGTTGCGACCGCAGCTTGTACAGCAGCAGCGGCGACACTGTTTGGTGTTGTCTGAACTGTGGCAACTTCTACTGCCCATACAGAATGAAAGGTACAACAGAGGCCAATAACACTGGCAAGAACAACACGCATAAACCTTATCCTTGAGGGAATGCTTTGTTAAACGGTTTCACATCAATCTGTGCATATACACCTTCTTTCAGGAAGGGTTCATCCTCTAGCCAGGTATCCAGGTCTTCACGGCTGTCAAAATCGACAATGATGGTACTACCATAAAAGCCGGCTTGTGGATTACTCGGATCTTTCGGCATCGCGCCTGCAACAATCAGACGGCCTTCATCATTCAGCTTTTGCAAGCGGGCAAGATGTTGTGGACGAATGGCAAGACGTTTCTCCACTGTACCTTCCTGATCGGTACAGCTAACGACAAATAATGGCATGATGATTCTCAATTGTTTGTAGTTGGATTTATTCAGCAGTCTTAAAGTATTTACGCAATACAATAAACTGGATAATGATAAAGGAAAACATCACGATCATGTCACCGAATGCCGTGAATTCGCCCCAATATTTTCCATCCAGCCACAAGTAGGCAAAGAAGGTATGTAAAAATGACATCAGTGCAAACATGGCGACCCAGGCATAGTTCAGTTTGATCCAGCCTTTTTCACTTAAGTTGAAAACCGGGCCAAACAGACGCTGAATCAGTGGCTTTTTATCTTTACTAAACCAAGGCGACAGCAGGAATACGCCGGCAAAGACCAGATTCAGCAATACCGCCTTTAAACGGATATAAAAATCATCGCTCAGCATCAGAGTGATCCCACCAAAAATCACGGTCATAAACAGCACAATCCATTGCTGCTTATCCAGGCGGAATTTTTGCATGACAAATAACGCACCATAGACCACCAGCATAGCAATAATCAGACCAGTGGTTGCCACAAGAATATTATTATTGTCGACACCCCCCGCAGAACCGATCAATTGCAAAAGTTGATGGTCAGTGTCTTTTGGATCTACAGTTTTATATAAATAAAAGAAAATAATGAGTGGCACAAAGTCTAAAAGTGCTTTCATGTTAGAGTATCTAAATCTGATTAAATAAATGTCATAGTATAGAGATGCACGGCGTAGATTTACATACACATAGCAATATTTCTGATGGAACTTTAACTCCACAGCAATTGGTCGAGGCTGCCGTAGAGAAATCGGTGCATACTTTGGCATTGACAGATCACGACACTATGGATGGCCTGGAACTGGCACAAGAAGCCGCTAAAAATCATGAGATTAAGATCATTTCTGGGGTGGAAATCTCCAGCCAGTGGTCACGTCCAGCCACCAAGAAAAATTATGGCGTGCATATTGTTGCACTGAATATGCAAAATCCTGAGCCTTTACAAAAAGCCCTCAATCAGCAGCAGAAAATCCGGGCGGAACGCTCGAAACAGATCTGTGACTTACTGATTCCTTTAATTGGTCAGGATATTTATGCCGATGTACTGGTCAAAGTCGATAATATCCCTGATCGGGTAACACGGACGCATATTGCCAAAACCTTAGTAGAAAAAGGTATTGTGACTCGCCCGCAACAGGCTTTTGATAAGTACATCAAGGAAGGCAAGAAAGCCTATGTCAAATTTGATGGCTTGAGTCTTGAAGACACGGTTCAGGTGATTCATGAAAGTGGCGGTTTTGCAGTGCTGGCACATCCGACCAAATATGACCTATCTGCGACCAACATTCGTTATCTGATCGAGATCTTTGCCAAGTTTGGTGGCGACGCCGTTGAACTGCCGCCAGCGGTAGATCCAAGTTCCACTCGCCAGATGGTCGATCGGATGATTGCGGAGCATCGTCTGAAAGTTTCGATTGGCAGTGACTTTCATGGCGACCATATGCCATGGATCAGACTCGGGAATGTGCCGAGCCTAAAACCGGGACAAGTCGGGATTTGGGAGAGTTTTGTTGATTGAGTGCTTTACTCGAACTTTGTTCTTGCAAAGCAGAAGTGCCTTTTGCTGATAGAAAAGGGCAAGAGAAGAATAAATTACAGTAGGTTATGATCTTTGGCCTGAATCGGTGGTGGGGTTGGTTTGCCCAGCGTGCCTAAGAGTTCAATTTCAATTGTACGCACCATTGAGTCCAGTGGCAAATCATTACTTTGCGTGCCAAAAGGTTCTTCAATTTCTGAGCTTAAGGCATCTAGTCCTAAAAAGGTATAAGCCAAAATTCCGACCAGCAAAGGCGTAAATAAACCCAATGTTGAACCCAGGCTAAAAGGCAAAATAAAACAGAAAAAATAGACGGTACGATTCAGCAAGACCGAATAGGCAAAAGGCAAAGGCGTTGTCGCAATCCGGTCACAACCAGTCTGGACAATACTTAGTTCTGCCACATGATTATTCATCTGCATATAGATGATGTCTGAGATTTCACCTTCTTTGAGTGCCTGCATTAACTCCCATTGAATCAGGCTTAAGGTATATTGCGGCGCGTTGGCCTGTTGATAGAGCTGGGTCACCGCTTGCTGGCTCATGCCGCTGGTTTCAACCAGTTCGGTCGGATTGGCTGTTTGATGGCGTAGCCGGTCACGGAGAACATTGGCAAAGACAATCACATGCTGAATCACACGCTCACGGCGACCTTGGGACAGCATCCTGCAATCCCGGTCAAAATGACGTGAATTGGCAATCAAAATACCCCAAAGTTTGCGCGCTTCCCACCAGCGGTCATAACAGGCCGAGTTCTTAAATCCGAGAAAGATCGACAGCACGACTCCAATCAGGGTAAATCCGACCAGGGGTAATTCTGGAAAATGAAAATAGCCAATATGTGATAAGCCACCAATGATAGCTGACATCAGCATCACCACGCCTAAAGGTGGTAAAACTTTAGGTAAAATCGTCCCCCGCCAGGAAAACAGCAGTTTAAAAACAGTCGGCTGGTCACGTACGATCATTTATTGGAATCATCACAATTTTTTTCATGATCTTGTGGAGTTGTGCCTGCTTTGTCAAGTGCTAATCACCTGTGTATTTCGGGTTGAATGAGTTGCTGCTCGGCAAAAGAAAAACTGCCCTCTAGGGCAATGATACAGTGGTCGATTAAATAAATATCGACCAGTTGACAGGCTTGCTGAATCTGGCGAGTCAGATGCAGATCTGCTGAAGATGGATAGGCCCGGCCGAGTGGGTGATTATGCGCAATTACAATTGAGGTTGCCTGCTGGGTAATTGCATAGCGCAGTAATTGATTAATCGAAATATCACATGCATTCACTGAGCCATAAAACAGTTTTTTAAAGCTGATTTTTCTTAAACTGGCATCCAGACACAGCACTGCAAACACTTCCTGAGTTTCACCGAGCAGTTCAAAACGTAAATAATCCCGTAACCGTTTGGAATTATTGAGCTCCAGTGCATCCTGTTTCAGATGTTCGGAAATATAACGCCGTCCGAGTTCCTTGACGGCCATGAGTTGGGTATATTTACTGATGCCCATGCCATGAAACTGGCTGACTTCCTGTAAAGGTGCATCCAGTAAGGCAGTGAGATGACCGAAATGCTGAATCAAGAGTCGGGCAAGTTCGACTGCGGAATGTTGCTGGGAGCCCGAACGAAGAAAGATGGCCAGTAGCTCGGCATCGGACAGACTTTCTGCGCCATATTGAATTAAGCGTTCTCGCGGCCGTTCTTGTTCCGGCCAGTTTTTAATAGAAAATTGCATAGTTATTAGACTTATTTATTATGAATTATCAGTTTTCCCGCAAGCCGATCTCTTGGGAATGCGGTTATTTAATGCTATTGTGAGCCCCACTGCAACAGAAAGGTAGCCTGTTTGTGAGCTTCGACGTAAGTGTAATTCCTCATAAAAATATCATTTTAGCTGTGACTGGCGGCATTGCTGCCTATAAAAGTGCGATTCTGGTTCGTCGTCTGAAAGATGCTGGATTTAATGTGCGGGTGGTGATGACCCAAGGGGCACAGGCTTTTATTACACCTTTAACGTTTCAAGCCTTATCAGGCAATCCGGTCCATACGGCATTACTGGATCCTGAAGCGGAAGCAGGTATGGGGCATATCGAGCTGGCACGTTGGGCGGATCTGTTACTGGTTGCACCTGCAAGTTGTGACACCTTGGCAAAGTTTGCAGCAGGTCTGGCAGATGATTTGCTCAGTACTTTATATCTGGCGACCAAGGCACCGGTCTGGGTAGCGCCTGCCATGAACCAGCAAATGTGGGCAGCTAAGCCAACACAACGCAACTTGGCCACTTTAATTGAAGATGGTGTGCATGTGATCATGCCGGATGCCGGATCTCAAGCCTGTGGCGATGTGGGTTTAGGCCGTATGCCTGAGCCGGAAGATCTGGCACGACAAGTCACAGAATATTTCCATCAAGCACAGCGTGCGATCGCAGAAAAATTTGGTCAGCTTGCGGGTAAACGTGTCACCATCACCGCCGGTCCAACCCGTGAAGCGATTGATCCGGTACGTTATATTTCCAATCACAGTACCGGTAAAATGGGCTTTGCTCTGGCAGCTGCCTGTTATGCCGCTGGGGCAGATGTGACCCTGATTGCAGGGCCAGTGACTCTGGATACACCAAATGGTGTCAAACGCAAAAATGTCAGTTCTGCCGTAAAAATGCTCAATGAAAGCATGCAGATGCTGGAAGATGGCTGTGATATTTTTATTGCAACTGCTGCGGTGGCGGATTACCGCGTGGCGGAAGTTGCAGAACACAAAATTAAAAAATCTGGCGATGAGCTGAATGTGGCGCTTGTGAAAAATCCGGATATTGTTGCGACCATCGCCCAGCAAGAGAAACGTCCGTTTATGGTCGGTTTTGCGGCGGAAACCCGCAATATTGAAGAATATGCCGCGGGCAAACTGGTCGCGAAAAAACTGGATATGATTGCCTGCAATGATGTCTCACGTGACGATATCGGTTTTGCGTCGGATGAAAATGCCATGACCGTATTTTTTGCCGAACAGTATCAGATGGATAAGCGTGATCTGGAAAAAGCCTCCAAGCAGGAAATTGCCCAGCAGCTGATTGAAGCGATTCATGATGCCTTGCATCGTGATCCATCCAGTGATGACGATTTTTAAAAGAATCTTCACAAAAAAAGCCCTGTTAGATTCAGGGCTTTTTTATGAGTAAATTTTTATCATTTATTCAAAAAGCTGTAGAAATCTTAAATAATTTAGTCATGATTCATGCACTGCTTATTTCTTGTTTTTTCAAAAAAGCATAAAATAGGTCACAGAATAAGCAAGCATAACAATACTGCATATATCAGCTATAAGCAGGAACAGGAAAGAAAAAGAAGGAGGCGCTATGAGAACAATCATTGTGTTATGGATGATCGCCTGTCTGGCTGGATGCAGTTACTTTGTCTCGATGGATGAATTGGCCAGAAATATTCAAGCGCAGATGCAACAGGAATTTAATTCCAATCAGGATTATCAACGCTATCGTTTTACTGTGCAGAAGGTCAAAATTGTCCAGCGGCAGGGCAATCAATTTAAAGCGATTTCTCATCTGAATTATCAGGGGGAGGCATATCCGGTCAATGTCAAAATTTTTAAGGTCGATGGAGGCTATAGGTGGTCGATCGAAGAGGATGCCTTTGCTTTTATTGATGAAATTGAAATAGAGCAATACCGGCAGCAACTGGATCGGGAGTTACAGCAGCTGGCTTCAGCCTTAGATGACCTGGAACCTGTAGATGAGTCAAAAGAACATGAGCACGGTTCTCTGGTCACACCCATTGCCGAGCCAGAATTTCAAGGTGTTTCTTATCAGGAAGAACCGGTTCCGGTCGGTAATATCACCGCATATACTCAATAACGTCTTCGCTCATCTCTATAAAAAAGCACCGATGATCGGTGCTTTTTTATATCGATTAGACTTTTAAATTCGTATTTAGAATTCAACTTGCTGATGTTCACGCACATAGTCTTCAGTACGTTGCATTGCTTCTTGAATATTAAACAGCGCAGTTTCCACATCTTTCAAGGTTTTGGCATTGCCACCGCTTAGTGCCTGACGCCATTTACGTGCACCCGGCAAGTTCTGGAACAGTCCTAAAATATGACGGCTAATAATTGACAATGGTGCACCTTCTGCCATGCGCTGGGCAATATAAGGCAGCATTTGTTGCATGATCTCGAAACGATCCGGTGCATCCAGATTCCACAATTGGCCCAGTTCAGCCAATAAGTACGGATTATGATAGGCTTCACGACCAATCATCACGCCATCGACATGTTTGAGATGTTCCAGCGTTTCGGCATAGGTCTTGATCCCGCCATTGATTTCAATCAGCAGATCAGGACGATCCTGCTTCAGGCGATAAACATCTTCATAACGCAGGGGCGGCACATCGCGGTTTTCTTTAGGCGATAGACCTTTTAATAAGGCAATGCGCGCGTGTACGATAAAATTATTGCAGCCGGTTTTGGCTACGGTATCGACAAAATGCAGCATTTCTTCATAAGACTGCATATCATCAATCCCGATCCGGTGTTTTACAGTCACTGGAATATCCACCGCATGCTGCATTTCAGCAATACATTCCGCGACTAAATCGGGTTCAGCCATGAGGCAGGCCCCAATTTTATTATTCTGTACCCGGTCACTCGGGCAACCCACATTTAAATTGACTTCGTTATAACCCCAATCCTGTGCCATCTTGGTACAGATCGCGAGATCTTTAGGATTCGAGCCACCAAGTTGTAGCACGATCGGCTGTTCTTCGGTGTTAAAGTCCAAATGCCGTTTGGCATCCCCATAAATGATGGCACCTGTGGTGACCATTTCAGTGTACATAATCACATTTGGGTTAAACAGACGGGCAAAGAAGCGATAGTCTTTGGTGGTCCAATCCATCATCGGGGCAACACTGATTCGTGGTTGAAGTTTATTTTCAATGGTGGTCAGATCAGTCATTCAAAATTATGCCTTAACGAAATGGAAGAAGAAGGGATGAATAAATCACCCAAAGATTATTTTTTTTGCCCAAGCTCGCTAGGCCAACATCGCAAAAAAAGAGGGCGTAATACTAGCATAAAATCAGCAGAACGACCCGGCGAACTTGAGTCAAGCCAGTAAGTCCAGGACATAAAACAAGAAATAAAATTAGAATTCCAAGTCATTCCAGAATGGTATATTTTGATAGTAGAAACACCAATATAAAAAATGATAGAAATAAGGAGAATAATTATGCTGTTATTGGAGGAGATTTATAAAAGCCATAAAGCACAAAATTCAGCACATTTTAACTTAAAAATTCATCGTGGCTTAGGCTGGTTTAAAAAAGCGCTAGACTTGGATCAAGATCTGGATTTTAAATTCATCAGTCTATGGATTGGTTTTCAGGCTATTTATGCAGAAGAGGATGATCGGGTTCAGGGAAAGGATAAGCTGCGTCAATTTCTAGAAATACTTTGCCAAAATGATCTGGACCAGAAGATTAATCATATTGTCTGGGAAAAGTACAGTCAGCCAATCCACTCACTCTTAGCGAACCCCTATATGGAACAAAGTTTTTGGGATTATCGTCACCAGAAAATTAGTCTGGAATGCTGTAATGCTGAACTGGAAACACAGAAAAAAATCATACAGCATGCTTTAAATGAGCGGAATTCTGTCGAAATTTTAGTCGGGGTGTTTCGTCGTTTATATACATTACACCATCAGCTCATGCAGGGCGGAATTACTTATCATAGTTCCCTGAACCACAAGTTACTCGAGGAAAGCTGTCGGATTCTGGCCGCTTTGCTGCCGGTCTTTATCTGTATTTTATTGGAAAATTCAGTTGCTCTAGATTTAAATAAACCTTTCTATCCAGCGGCTCAAGTCAGCTAAGTATAGTTAAGCATCTAGGCTGCTGTCCGGGCGTGATGCCATTGATCCAGTAAGGCGAATAGGGTAGCGCCTAGGGCCAGCCCGAGTCCTGCCATACAGGTCATGCTCCAGCCCCCATGATGCCAGGCATAAACCCCTAAGGCTGAACCACAGGCACCGCCAATAAAATACAGGGTCATATACAGTGAATTGACCCGTGATTTGGCATCGGGGCGCAGGCGGAAAATCACATTCTGATTACAGCTATGCGTAATCGCCAACCCCAGATTAATCAGTCCATAGCCCAGAATATAGCTCAGCAGCGATACCGCACCAAAATATAGGAACAGCCAGCTCCCAATCAGGATCGAACAGCCAATCCAGCTCAAGGTTTTGATATGGCCCCGATCGGCCCATTTACCAATGAATTGAGTCGACAATGCGCCAAAGACGCCGACCAGTGTCACTAGACCGACCATGACATCAGACAGCTGGAAAGGTTCTTGGGTCAGCAGCAGGGCAATGGTCGAGAACAGCATGCTCATGGCGGCAAAAGCACAAGCACCGGTAAGAGAGCGCAAGACCAATCGTGGTTCATGTTTTAATAAGCTCGCCATAGATTTGAAAATCGCTGCATAGCTGATTCTTAGGCGTGGCAGACTCGGTAATTTTCCTCGCAGATAAAAACTTAAAGCCAGCATGCTGATGCCACTGACGATATAGATCATTTTCCAGTGAAACAGGTCGGACAATAATCCCGCAATACTGGTCGAGAGCAGAATACCGACCAGCAAGCCGCTCATCAGGAAACCCACTACTTCTCCAGTTTTTTCCGGTTTGACTGCCATGGTGGCCAAGGGAATCAGAATCTGTGCAGCCACGGAAAACAGTCCGGCAATGATGGTGCCAACCCACAGCATCGGCAGGTTTATCGCACTGGCACAAATAAATAAACCTGCAGCTGCACCCAGCATGAGAAAGGGAATCAGCTTGGTTTTATTCAGCATATCGCCCAAAGGTACAATAAACAGCAGGCCTAATGCATAAGAGATTTGAGCAAAGGTAACGGTGAGTGCCACTTGTGATTCCGGCACCTGATAATATTGCTGAATCGATGAAATCAGTGGCTGGCAATAATAGTTGGCGCCGGCACATAAACCACAGGCAATCGCCATCAGCCATAATAAGGGCTTGTTTTGACTGATATCGAGGGGCGTGTTCATAGCAGCAACCTTATCTAAGCCGAGGAGAATTTAAAACAAGCAGCGCATTGATGCAGGAATGAAAGGCACTATAAGTGAGAACTTTAGGCTTTAAAAGTAGAAAAATATTACAATGACTCAATGAAAAGATCTTAGATCGCAAGGACTACACAAGACTTGAATTAGAAAACCAGTCAGGAATGATCAGGTTGCCAGATTTTTGATCAATAGCTGGCTTTATTACAACGCATAGGACAAAGAAAGAACGGAAAATCCCCTGAAAATGAAAAAAATTAAATAATGGCTCTCATTTTATGCGCAGATATGGTGCATAAACTTTATTTTAGTCACTTATTCGGTTTATGACATTAATATAATAAATGGTCAGCAAGATTTTTGTTCCTCTTGGTCTGATCATTTTAGAGATAATTGATCCTTAGACCCACAGATCTCGTTGTGTCACATCCATCAATTCAACCCTAGCTCGATGGGTGTTAAATCATAACTAAATTGAATAAAAGGTATTACTTTACAGATCAGATAGCTTATCGGGAATAAGTTCTTTATTTGTCAATAAAGTCAAATTTAGAAAACTTGGAAAGCTAAAGTGCCGCTGTCCTTAGCAGAGAGACCTATTCAGAAACGGGTAGCCTAAAGAACCAAAACAGGAATTTTGGTCAGAAAGATCAATGTAACAAAAGAAATCTCAAGTAGGCGGCTTATCAGCCGAGCGCATTTTCAGGTTTTCATTCAGGTAAATGAATATCGTTTATAAAATAATCAAATATAAATATTTGGCGTATGTAAGCCACGCACCAGTACAGCAACATTTTTATGAATCATCAGTTCAATATATAGGCATTTATTAAATAAATAGTAGGTAGTAATTTCAAACAGTTTGATTAGAATCCAAAAATTCAACAAGAACACATCCTGAGGGGAAGCATCGTTTAAGCGATGTTTACTTAAGAAAAATTAGCTTGAGGAACGCTCATGCAGATCGGAATTCCAGCCGAAACTGTTGTCGGTGAAAATCGCGTCGCTGCGACGCCAGAGACAGTAAAGAAATTGATCAGCGCAGGACATAGCGTGATTATCGAACGTAGTGCAGGGCTTAAAGCTGCCTATATCGATAGTGCCTATGAACAAGTTGGTGCCAAAATTACGGATGATGCCTACACCGGCAGTCAATTGATTTTAAAAGTTCGTGCACCGAAAGGTGAGGAAATTCAAAAACTCAATCCGAACACCGCCATCGTAGCGATGTTTGATCCTTACCGTAATACTGAGCTTGACCAATTTGCGGCACAGAACGTGTCTGCATTTGCATTGGAACTTTTGCCACGGACCTTGTCTCGTGCGCAGAATATGGATGTCTTGTCTTCTCAAGCCAACCTTGCAGGATACAAGTCAGTCCTTCTGGCTGCGGCTGAATACCAGCGCATGTTCCCGATGCTAATGACGGCTGCGGGGACGGTCAAACCGGCCCGTGTGGTGATCATGGGCGTCGGGGTCGCGGGTCTGCAAGCCATTGCCACTGCAAAACGCTTAGGCGCTATTGTGGAAGCCACAGACTTGCGTCCAACAGCAAAAGACCAAGTGGAATCATTGGGCGGTAAATGGCTGGACGTGCCGATGTCTGCCGAAGAGCAGCAAAAAGCGGCGGATGCGGCCAAGAATGGTTATGGCTGGATGCCGGGTGAGGAATACATCCGCGATCAGGCTGCCATTGTGGATAAAGCCGTATCAAATGCTGACATTGTGATTACCACAGCGCTTTTACCCGGCCGTGATGCACCGCGTTTAATCCGTGCTGAAACAGTTGCGAAAATGAAACCGGGTTCAGTCATTTTAGATATGGCAGTGGAATCTGGCGGTAACGTTGAAGGTTCGAAATGCGGTGAAACCGTGCATACCGGCAATGGTGTCAAAATTCTCGGTATTCCCAATATTCCTTCGACAGTCTCGACTGAAGCATCGGCTTTATATGCACGTAACGTGTTTAATTTTGTCGAAACGCTGTTTGATGCCGACAAGAATTTTGTCCTGAATCCAGAAGAAGAAATTCAAAAAGCCCTACTTGTCACTCATGCCGGCCAAGTGCTGCTAAAACGTGGTTAAGGAGAAGACTCATGGTTGAAACAATTACGATTTTTGTCCTTGCCATTTTCGTAGGTTACTACGTGGTGTGGGGTGTAACACCAGCATTGCATACGCCGTTGATGGCGGTCACCAATGCCTTGTCATCGATCATTATTGTCGGTGCAATGATCCAGACTGTTGGTCTGCCGGTGATCGGTGTTGAAGGCAGCGTGGATTTCCAGACCATTAACGTGGTGAGCGTACTTGGCGCGATTGCGGTGTTCCTGGCGAGCATTAACATTTTCGGTGGCTTTGCCGTGACTGCACGTATGCTGGAAATGTTTAAACCTAAGCAAAAGAAAAAAGAGGGTTAATCCATGGAAATGATTCGAGAATATGCGGATTGGTTCTACCTGATTGGTGCCGTTCTTTTTATCCTGACGCTACGTGGTTTATCAGGTCCTAAAACTGCAATCCAAGGTAACCGTTACGGTATGATCGCCATGGCGATTGCAGTATTGACCACCTTCTTTGTTGCAGATAATCCTGTGGTGTGGATGATTGTGGGCGCAATGGTAGCAGGTGCGGTGGTGGGTATTGCCCGTGCGCGTACTGTCCCTATGACCCAAATGCCAGAAACTGTGGCGCTGATGCACTCATTGGTGGGTCTGGCTGCGGTCTTGATTGCGATTGCTGCAATTATTCATAACAACAAACTGATTGAACTCGGTCCAGACCTTTTGGCGGCCAATGGCGTCAATTTCCATGAAATGAGCCGTGTTCATTTATTTGAACTGTTCGTGGGTTGTTTTGTCGGTGCAATTACCTTTACAGCATCAGTCTTTGCTTATGGAAAACTGGCTGCGAAGAAATGGGCAAAAACCATTTCTGGCGCATGGGTAAAACCTGTTCAGGCCATCATCTTTATTGCCATGTTGGTGTTTGGTTTCATGTTCTTCTCAACAGGGAATATGACCGCATTCTGGGCAATGACAGCACTTGCACTGGTCTTTGGCTGGGTATGGATTGCACCTGTCGGCGGTGGTGATATGCCGGTGGTGGTCTCGCTACTCAACTCATTCTCTGGTTGGGCTGCAGCCGGGATTGGTTTCACGCTTGAAAACAACATGCTGATTGTGGCAGGTTCACTGGTCGGTTCTTCAGGTGCGATTCTGTCTTATATCATGTGTAAAGCCATGAACCGTTCAATCATCAACGTTCTGTTTGGTGGCGCAATGGGCGGTACAGCTGCGCCGACAGCAGGTGCGGGTGAGCAGGTACAACGTAACCACCGTTCTGGTTCAGCAGATGATGCGGGCTTCCTCATGTCAAATGCGGACAGCGTGGTGATTGTACCGGGTTATGGAATGGCGCAAGGTCGTGCACAGAATGCGGTCAAAGAACTTGCGAACATCTTAAAAGAGCAGGGCGTAACCGTACGTTTTGCAATTCATCCGGTGGCAGGTCGTATGCCAGGTCATATGAACGTATTGCTGGCTGAAGCTGATGTGCCGTATGAAGATATTTTAGAGATGGATGAGATCAACTCTGACTTCCCGGCAACGGATGTGGTGCTGGTGATTGGTGCAAACGACGTTGTCAACCCGGCAGCCAAAGATGATCCAACATCGCCGATTTATGGCATGCCGATTCTGGAAGCGCATAAAGCACGTACTATTATGGTAATCAAACGTTCAATGGCGACCGGTTATGCAGGTCTGGACAATGACTTGTTCTATAACGACAAGACCATGATGATCTTCGGTGATGCCAAGAAAGTGGTGGAAGATATGACCAAAGCGATTAATGGTACGGGTCACTAATCATTTAAATCCCCCTAAGTCCCCCTTTAATAAAGGGGGATTTTTTATTTTATATTTTGGAAAAAAGATGATTGAGCGGTCATCGAACGTCTATGTTTATGATGAATTTATCCTAAAATACCCATCAAATCGGTGCATAAGACAAGATGAAAATTAAAGAAAAATAGCTGTAGCTTGAGTTGTATTAATGCTTATAAAGTCCGATGAACAGGCAATAAAAAAGCGACCTACACAGGTCGCTTTTTTGAATATTTGATTTTACGCTACAGAGTTTGTATCTGCAGGATTGCGCCATAAGCTTTCTAGATCATAGAATTTACGCGCTGTTGGAAGCATACAATGAACCACTACATAACCGAGGTCGATGAGGATCCATTCAGCATCACGTTCGCCTTCAATACCAAGCGGACGGAAGCCAGCTTTACGTGCTTCTTCAGCAACGTTATTGGCCAGTGATTTGATATGACGTGTCGATGTGCCGCTTGCAATGACCATAGCATCAGCCACATTACTGATACCGCTGACATCAAGCTCAACAATTTCTTTTGCTTTTACATCTTCAAGTGCAGCATGTACGACTTTTAAGCAGTCCTGTACAGCTTGAGAATTTGAATTCATAGTAAGATCGTGAGAATTAGAAGCGCTGGGCGATGGTTCTAAATTCATGGGGTGTGTAATTTCCTAACAATTATGCATGGTCTAATATAGCGGTTTTAGTGCTGAATTTCAAATGAAGCCGCAGTCCACTCAGTCATGCTCCGGAAAGAATTCGGCTTTCCAGACAAAGGAGTCATTGGAATGCTGCATCGGCTTATATTCGGCAGCGACATAAGCTTGATATTGACTATGTTTTAACCACTGAAATATATCATGATATTGAATGGACGCCGTATTGGGTTGATGTCGTCCCGGACAATCCGCAAACTGGATATGACCAATCAGGTGAATATTTTCTTTTAAATTTTCCAGTACATCTTCGCCCATCATCGCCATGTGATAGCAGTCATACTGCATTTTTAAGGCCGGATGATTGACTGCTTCCAGCATTTCCTGAGCTTGTGCAACATTTTGAATCAAAAAACGTGGCATATCGGTGCCATTGACCATTTCAAAGACCGGTTCAATTTGATGCTCGAGCAGCATTGAACAGGCCATTTTCAGATTACTTGCCAGCGTATTCAGGCAGGGCAACAGGTCACAATCCAGAGGCTGTTTGCCTGCCAGAATATTGACCCGAGGTACATTTAAGGCCGTGGCATACTGGATGGCTTGTTCAACAGCATGACGGAACTCGATTTCCCGCCCCGGGATACCGGCCAGGCCATGGCCGCCCTGCATTAAATCACCGGCAGGCACATTAATCAGGCATAAGTTCAGTTGATGGATGCTGAGCTGATTTTGAATCTGGCCAATCGTTAATTCATAAGGAAACTGGATTTCGACATGATTAAAGCCCTGTGCTCGAGCCAGTGCGAAGCGTTCGATGAGTGGCACTTCGGTAAAAATCATCGACAGGTTAACGGCGAGTTTAATCATGTATTTTCCTTATATATTCAGGGTATTACAAAAGTAAAAATTATGCGTGCTTGAGCTGTTGAATCACAGTGGCCAGATCGGCCTCGGCAAAGCCCTGGGCCTGATGGATTTGCAGCTGTGATAAGGCCTGAGTCGCGACCGGAACATCCAGGTCAAAGCTTTGGGCCAGTTGCACGGCATTGTTCAGATCTTTAGATAAGGTCTGCACTTTCCATTGCACCGGTTCGAAAGTTTGTGTGGCCATACGTGGCGCCAGAATCTGGAAAGGTTTGGAATCGGCAAAACCACCCGCCAAGGCAGGTGCCAGTAGGCGTGTATCTACACCTGCAAGGCCCGCCAATGCCACTGCTTCCGCGATCAGGGTACTATTGGCTGCGACAATGAGCTGATTACAAATTTTGGTCGCCTGACCAGTACCGGTGTCGCCCATACGGGTAACGCGCTGTGAAAGTGCTGCATAAATTGGGTCAAGATGTTCAATCATTGTGGCATCACCACCGGCAAAAATCACCAGACTGCCTTGTTCAGCACCTGCGGTACCGCCTGAAACTGGGGAGTCAATCCAGTTCACCTGTCTGGTCTGTGCTTGTGCTGCAAGCGCGTGGGTTTGCTGCACCGAAAGGCTGGAAAAATCCACAATGATTTGATCGGCAACCAAATACGGCACGATCTGCTCAAAGACCGATTGCACCGCCTGATCATCTGCCAAGCAAGTCAAAATCACTGGATAATCCGCAATCTGATTCAAAGACAGCGCAGTTGCACCCAAGTCGATTAAGGGATGGCAAGCCGCCGAGGTACGGTTCCATACCGCGACCTGAAAACCTGCCTGTAGTAGACGGGTCGCCATCCGGCGTCCCATCAGGCCCATACCCAAAAAGGCAATCTTAGTATCGCGATTTAACTGCATGCTTTTTCTTATTCCTTGCTTGGACTCTAACTCGATTTAGTTATATTGGCGTGGCACGAACTGGACTTCCGGATTCTTGTCCTTTTTGCGAGCCAGCTGACTGTTTTTACCTAGCAATAATTTGAGCTGCCAGATTTTTTCCATACGTAAAGATTTATTTGGGCGATGCTGCATGGCATCCAGTACAAACTTAGAGGCCATCAGGGCATCCGGAGAGCGTTGCAGCATTTCCTCAGCCAATGCTTGTGCGCGTGCCAGTGGTTCTTGATCCACATGGGTAACCAGACCAATCTCTTTGGCATAGGCACCGTCAAAAATCCGGGCAGTCAAGGTCAGCTCTTTGGCCAGATCAATCCCAATCAGGCCTTTCAGCGAACGGCTGAGTCCCATATCTGGTACCAGTCCCCAACGGGTTTCCATAATCGACATTTTGGTATCAGGATGTGCAATACGGATATCTGCGGCCAGAGCAAGCTGCATACCAGCGCCAAAACAGAAGCCCTGCATCGCAGCGATCACCGGCACCGGTAATTCCTGCCAGACCAGAAAGGCTTTCTGGAACAGGCTCTGACCCGGACGGATTAACTCCCAGGCCGCATAGGCACGATTTTTAGGATTATTTAAATCGGCCAGATCAATGCCGGCACTAAACACCTGCGCTTCACCGGTTAAAATGACGCAACGGATACTTTTATCTTTTTTGATTTTCTGCGCAGTCGCAACCAGTTCACGCAGCAGGGCAAAGCTCATGGCATTGCGTTTATCCGGGCGATTCAGTGTAACTGTGGCAATGCCGTTATTTTTTTCCAAGCGCACGAGTGACATGGCATTCTTCCTTATTTTTCCTGAGCCGAGCATAGCATGCGGCCTATGAGCTTGCATGACAGCTCAGTCATACTTTCTAAGTCACGGACTGAGCAGCTTCAAGTTTTAATTCAAATGTTGTTTCAGAATTTGCTGGGCGGCCTGTTCAACTTGTTCGACCACGGCTTTAAGTTCATCAAAATGTTTCAGCACGTCTTGAACAAAGTTTTCGTCGGCCTTGCGACGTTCTTTGCGCAGGGTTGAAACGAACTGTTCAAATCTGCCCGTGACTTTCTGTAAAGTTGGTGCGCCGACATAGCGGGTTGCACCATATAAACGATGCAAGACATGTTCCAGTTGCGGGAAATCTTCCAGCTCAATTAACTGCTGCATTTCAGTGAGTTCATCGGCAAAACTGTCGACCAGCATGCGCAACAGGTCTACTGCCAGATCTTCCTTATTGGCTGCCAGTTGCAGGCTTTGCTGCCAGTCCAGAATATTCGGATCCAGTGCATCAATCACATGGGCGCGTTCCAGCACTGGAAGCCGTTTAAAATGTTCGGTGGTCCAGTGGGTCAGAATCTGCACAATCTGCTCGATCTGGATCGGCTTGGTGACATAATCATCCATGCCATTTTGCAGCAGCTTATGTTTTTCATCCGACAGCGCATGTGCAGTCAGGGCAATAATCGGCAGTCGGTTATGGTTTTCAAAGGTCGATTCCAGTGAGCGAATCGCACGTGTGGTATCAATTCCCGACATCACCGGCATCTGAATATCCATAAAGACCAGATCAAAAGCCGGCTGTTTCTGCTCATAACGGCGCTGGATGATATCAATCGCTTCCTGTCCGCTCAGGGCTTTGCTGGTGGTGACATTCAGTTCAGCGAGTAATGCTTCCAAAACAATCAGGTTGGGTAAATGATCATCGACGGCCAGAATATGCAGGCCCTGACCATTAAAGTCTTCATGCTGTTCCTGATCGAAGACCGGTTGATTGCCCAGCAGCTGAATCAAGGCACTGCGGCTGAGTGGCTGATGCAGAGCACGGGCACGATGGTCGTTCAGCATGCTTGGATCGAGTTGCATCTGATAACCATATACGGCCAAATGACCCTGATAACGCGAACGGATCTCGCGTAACAGGACTTCGCTGTCGCCACTATGATCGACGATGAGCCAGGTGTTTTCAGAGTTCTGTAGATGATTCAGGCGGCTAAACAGATCCAGAATCGATGCGCATTCAATATGCTTGACCTGATAATTTTCCAGATAATGACGCAAGACGTTCGCGGTTGCCGGATGGGCCAGATAAGACACCACCGTCAATTCATTGAAATCTGGATGATCAATTACAGTATCTTCATCGACCAGGAATTGTGCAGTAAACCAGAAAGTCGAGCCTTTTTCGGTTGGGGCACGTTCCTGATTATCTTCAAAACCAATCTGGCCATGCATCAGGCTGACCAGCTGTTTGGAAATGGCCAGCCCCAGTCCTGTACCGCCAAACTGACGGGTGACCGAAGTATCGCCCTGTGAGAAAGATTCAAACAACTTCTTACGATCGGTACCACTCAGGCCAATGCCGCTGTCCTGTACACTAAAATGCAAGACACATCGATCGATCCCCTCATGTTCCATACGTGCCCGCACGATGATTTCGCCATCCGGCGTGAATTTGATCGCATTGGAAATCAGGTTGGTCAGAATCTGCTTAAAGCGTAGCGCATCGCCAATCACATGTTTCGGTACGCTGTCTGCGTAGTAGAAAGCCATATCAATATGTTTTTGTGCCGCCAGTGGCGAGAGCATGTCCATCACATCAAAAATGGCTTCTTCCAGATCGAAAGCTGCGGTTTCCAATTCCAGTTTGCCGGCATCAATTTTGGAAAAATCCAGCACATCATTAATCAGCGCCAGTAAATGTGCGGAAGATTTACGAATGGTCTGCAAATATAGACTTTGCTCATTGCTGAGATTGCCCTGACGCAAGAGCAGATGAATAAAGCCATCAATACTGTTGAGCGGGGTACGCAGTTCATGGGAAATATTGGCCAGAAACACCGACTTGGCCTGGTTGGCTGAAATCGCCTGGTCACGTGCCTGACGGTAAGTAATATTCTGTACTTCGAGCGTATCTAAAGTACGACGTAAATCATCTTCAGTCTGTTCAGTATGTTCGCGCAGTTCCAGAAAACTAAAATGCAGACGTTTTACCACATTGGCAATATCCCGTTGTAGTAAACGCAGCTCTCCGGTGCTGTTAATCACCATATGCTGGCCGAGGGTATCGGCATTCAGGCGTTGCAACTGCATGCGAATTTCATACATCGGTGCAATCCAGCGCCGTGAGTAAAAGTTCAGACAGAGTAATAACAATAATAAGGTTAATAGACCCGTTGCAATCAATACGATCAATACCCGGTAGCGGGCAATGGCCAGCGGCTGATTATCCAGTTCAATTGCCAGCCAGCCTTTAGAGAAACTGTTTTCATTCACTTTAATGGCATAAATATGATTGTCTTTATACAGAATCGGGCCAATAAAGTTACCGATTTTATCAAAATCGGGCCAAGCGGCCTGTTCCTGAAAGCCGATACCTAAACGATTCTTGCCACTGTCATCCAGAATGGCTGCCCGAACCAGATGCTTTTCATTGAGCATATTCTGCATGGCATTGTGGGCCTGATCATATTGCCAGGGATACAGGCTTAAAATATCCAGTGCATACTCAGACGTGCCTTGAAAACGCGTCATAATGGCAATCGCCATCTGCTTTTGCTGGGCACGTGCGGCATTCGAGGTTTCAGTCAACACCAGCATCGCGCCAACACAGGCCAAAATAGTAATCGGCACAAAAATCAGCGCAATCAACTGTCCATAGGCGTGATTTAAGTGTAGGCGTTTAAACAGCTTTTTATTGATCGTTGACATGATTTAAGCAGTATTTTCTTTATGTCTGGCATATTAGCATGCTTTAAATCGACAGTTAAAATTTAAGCATTATTTTTATAAGGGTTCAGATCAACCTTTAAAAATACAAGAGATTTCAGTTAAATGATTGTTGAAATACAGTGAAAAGCGGGCGATGAAGACTTCAGTCGTCTGAAAATCCGGGGCTGAAAATAACGCTTTTATATTCACAGCTGAGCTGCTTGATCTTGCTAAATCACAGGAAAATGAAGTTTATAGCGGGATACTGAGTCCGTTTTAGAGAGTTTCCTGAAAAAGCAGTGCTAAATGGATGCAGGGAAAAGCATTTTTTCATACAATAGCCGCACCTCGATATAGGTGCACACAATGAGTAATACCACCCCCGATTTTCAAGCAGATGAATTTTTGTTAGACCACTATGTCGGCAAAACGCCACTGGTGCGTTTACAGCGTCTGGCAAGTCACACTCAAGCTACAGTACTCGCGAAACTCGAAGGCAATAATCCGGCAGGATCGGTCAAAGACCGTCCGGCCTATAATATGATCATGCAGGCCGAGAAGCGTGGACAGATCAAGCCGGGTGATACCCTGATTGAAGCAACGAGCGGAAATACGGGGATTGCATTGGCGATGGTCGCAGCGATGCGTGGCTATAAAATGAAGCTGATCATGCCGAACAATATGAGTCAGGAACGTAAGGATGCGATGCGTGCTTATGGTGCCGAGCTGATTGAAGTCACCAAAGAACAAGGCATGGAAGGTGCACGTGATCTGGCCGCTCAAATGCAAAATGATGGCGTGGGTCTGGTACTGAATCAGTTTGGCAATCCGGACAATGTCGAAGCACATTATTTGACCACAGGGCCTGAAATCTGGCAGCAAACCGGTGGCAAGATTACCCACTTTGTCAGTTCTATGGGTACCACCGGCACTATTATGGGTGTCTCGAAATATCTGAAGGAAATGAATCCGGAGATTCAGATCGTGGGTTTACAGCCATCTGATGGTTCAAGCATTGCCGGAATCCGTCGCTGGCCGGAAGAATATCTGCCGACCATTTTTGACCGCAGTCGCGTGGATCGTATTATTGATATTCCACAAATTGAAGCTGAAAAAACCATGCGCAAGCTGGCGCAGAAAGAAGGCATCAGTGCTGGTACTTCGTCTGGTGGTGCGGTGTGGGCTTCCATCAAATTGGCGGAAGAACATCCGGATGCCGTCATTGTGTGTATTATTTGTGACCGTGGTGACCGTTACTTGTCTACAGGGTTATTCTCTGTGCAAGATTCTGAATAATTATTTGAGCACTGTGTTATGCGCCTGCCTGTTTTAACTTTCGATATTGAAACCCAAACCGATCTCAAATCAGGCGCGCATTTATTTGGTCTGGACTTGCCTGAAGCAGATCTGGATCAGGCCCTGACCAAACTGCGCCGTCAGGATTCAGGCTCTGATTTTCAGCGTCCGCCCTTGCATGAAATTGTCTGTATTTCCGGTTTATGGATCGATGAGCAGGGCATGAAGCTGTTTTCTTTTAGCCGGGAACAGCATTCTGAAGCGGAAATTTTAAGAAAATTCTTATCGATTTTTGATAAGCGTCATCCGACGCTGGTCAGCTGGAATGGTTCACAGTTTGATTTACCGGTGATTTTATACCGTGCCATGTATCATGGACTCTCTGCACCGAGTCTATTCGATCAGGGCGAAATTGACACGCAAAAGCGTTATAATAACTACCAGAATCGTTACCATCATCGTCATGTCGACTTAATGGATGTGATGGCCATGTTCCATGCGCGTCATTTCCAGAAGCTGGACGATGTTGCACATTTGCTGGGTTATCCGGGTAAACGCGGTGACGGGGCCTATCGGGTTCCTGAATATGTCCGCAATCAGCAATGGACCGAACTGACCTCTTATTGTGAAGGCGATGTGCTGAATACCTGGCTGGTCTATATCCGCTGGCTGTTGTTAAAAGGACAGCTGTTATTGCCGGATTATCAGCATTTGCTGCACAGTACGATTCAATATTTGCATACCCAACCGCAGCATGCGGACTTTTTATCGGTTTGGCGTGAAACGTCACAAAGAACTGACTTTACCCGTTTTGATTTTCCAACTCCCACATCCTAGGTTTTCATGAAGCATCGAGCACACACACGTCCTACCCAGCAACCCGAGTACATTTTTCAGGTTGAGTCACTTTCGCATGAGGGACGTGGCATCGCTCATTATGGTTCACACCCGGATCATCCACCGCATAAACACGGCAAGAAAGTCTTTATCCGTTATGCCTTGCCCGGTGAAACCGTGCGTGCTCGCATTACCCGTGAAGTTAAAAAACTGGAAGAAGCTGACAGTCTTGAATTACTCAGCGAAGCTTCCGAAATTCGCGTCAAGCCGATCTGTGCACATTTTGGGGTCTGTGGCGGCTGTAATATGCAGCATATCGCAGCCGATGCACAGATTGAACTAAAACAGAATGTGCTGAAATCGCATTTACAGCATTTTGCTGGCATCCAGCCTGTGCAGTGGCTTGCACCGCTACGTTCCGAGCGTGAAGATTATCGCCGTAAAGCCCGGATCGGAGTGCGTTATCTGCCGGCTAAAGACACATTGGTGGTGGGTTTTCGTGAGAATCAAAGCAATAAATTAACCTCGATTGATCGCTGCATGATTCTGGATCGTGAATTTGGATCGCTTACAAGCCTTAAACAATTGCTGCAAAGTCTCAATGGCAAGGCTGACATTGGTCATATAGAATTGGCCATGGGGGATCAGGATATTGCCTTACTGGTGCGTGAAACTGCAAAATTATCAGTGGCTGATGTCAACCAATTGCGCGAATTTACGTTACAGAAAGGCTGGCAACTGTATGTGCAGCCTGCCGGCAAAGATACACTCTCGCGAATTGATGCTCCAGATGCCGCGGCGCGCTTGCACTATAGTCTTGATGACTTTGATGTGAAATTCGGTTTTAATCCTGTGGACTTCACTCAGGTGAATTCGACTATCAATCCGCAAATGGTAGCGCTGGCATGTAATTTGCTACAGCTGCAACAGGGTGAGCGGGTTCTGGATCTATTTTGTGGATTAGGAAATTTTTCTCTAGCACTGGCACGCTGTGTAGGCACATCTGGTCAGGTGATTGCAGTGGAAGGGAGTGAAGAAATGGTGCAACGCGGTGCGGAAAATGCCAAAAATAATGGTATTGCCCAAGTTGCTTTTTATTCACAAGATTTAACCAAAGATTTCTCGCACCAGACTTGGGCAAATCAAGGTTTTGATGCATTATTGATTGACCCGCCACGTGCTGGCGCAGAAGAAGTCATGCATTATCTTCCTCAGTTTGGCGCAAAAAGAATCGTTTATGTGTCATGTAATCCTGCGACACTCGCAAGAGATGCAGGGCTCTTGGTACAACAGGGTTATCGCCTCACTCAAGCCGGAGTGATGGATATGTTCACGCATACTGGGCATGTTGAATCGATTGCATTGTTCGAAAAAGAAAATTAAATGAACGATTGAAGAAATGATGTATTTACAAGTAGGAGAAGGGTATGGTCACAGTACGTGAGCAACTCCCTGGACGACTCAATGAGTTGTCACAGGAGACGACTGTAGAACATGCCGAACAAGCACACCACGATCTGACTGAGTGGTTGGATCGGGTTCGTGGCATATTAGATGGGGCACCTTTACAGCAGCTCGAAGAAGTCGCCCACTTAACATTAGAAAGAGAGCTGCAAAGTACGGTTCAGCATCGTTCCAATACCTTTTATACCGGTATTGAGATGGCGGATATTTTGGCACATCTGCATGTCGATGAAGATACCCTGTCCGCGGCCATGCTCTATCGTTCGGTGCGTGAAGGCGTCATGCCACTGACTGAAGTGTTAGAGAAGTTTGGCGAGCAAGTGCATAGCCTGGTCAAGGGCACGCTGGCCATGGGTAAACTGTCTGAACTGATCGAAAAGAATAAACGTCTGGAAGACCATTTCGATAATAATCAGCGTGAACATCTGTCCGGCATTTATAAAATGCTGATTTCAGTGACCGAAGACGTGCGTGTGGTTCTGGTGAAGTTGGCAGAGCGTACCTATGCCTTGCGTGAGCTGACCAATTCCTCGCGTGAGCGTCAGGAACGGGTTGCCCGAGAAATTCTGACGATCTACTCACCACTGGCGCACCGTTTAGGCATCGCCCAGTTAAAGTGGGAACTGGAAGACTTGGCCTTCCGTTATCTTGCGCCAGAACGTTATAAAGAAATTGCTTCTTTACTGAATGAAAAACGTTTAGAACGAGAGCAATATATTCAATTCGTGATTGATAAATTACGCAATGAATTGTCTGAATATGGCATCGAAGCTGAAATTAACGGACGCGTAAAACACATTTATTCGATTTATCGAAAAATGAAAAGCAAGAGCCTGAGTTTTGACCAGCTCTATGATATTCGTGCCTTAAGGGTATTGGTCAAGAGCGTACCGGAGTGTTACCACAGTTTAGGGATTGTACATCAGATCTGGCGACATATTCCGCATCAGTTTGATGACTATATCACCAATCCAAAAGCCAATGGCTATCGTTCCCTGCATACGGCTGTAATTGCCGAGAACAAATCACTTGAAGTGCAGATTCGTACTTACAGCATGCATGAAGAAGCAGAGCTGGGGGTGTGTTCGCACTTTAATTATAAAGAAGGCTCGAAAACCACCGATCATTCTTTTAATCATCGTTTGCATTCTTTACGCGCAGTTCTCGAGCATTATCAGGAACGCAATGAGTCCAGTGCACATAAAGAAGCAGAAGATGAAATCGAAAACTTCGAACATATTCAAGACTTCGAAGGCTTCGAAAAAATTTATGTGTTTAGTCGTGATGGTGATATCAAAGAGTTGCCGCGTGATTCAACTGTGCTCGACTTTGCTTATCATGTGCATACCGAAGTTGGTAACAAATGCTATGCCGCGCGTGTCAATCAGCGCTATGTGCCACTGACCTATACCCTGAAAACCGGGGAACAGGTCGAGATTCTGACCAAAAAAGACCGTGAGCCGAATCGGGACTGGCTGGTTAACTCTCTGGGTTATATCAAGACTGCACGTGCGCGCGACAAGTTGCGCCACTGGTTCCGTCAACAGGACCGCAGTAAAAACCTGGAAGTCGGCCGTGAAGTGCTGAATAAAGAATTGTCACGTCTGGCGATTCATCCAAAATCGATCGATTTGAGTGATTATTGCAATCATTTTAATGTCAAAACTGGTGATGACATTCTGGTGAATCTGGTCAATGGTGATATCAGCCTGCATGCCTTGATTAATCAGGTGAATCGTCATATGCATCTGGATCAGGATGAACCTGAGCTGGTGCTGAAGCCAGCGCTGAATCCGCGTGCCAGTCATACCCTGTCAGCGCACGGTATTCTGATTGACGGGCTGGATAACGTAGAGCTGCATGTCGCGCAATGTTGCCAACCGGTGCATGGTGAGTCGATCGCTGGCTATATCACCCTGAATCGTGGGGTAAGCATTCATAAGGTGGCTTGTCCGGACTATGTGCGCATGATCACCCAAGAGCCTGAACGTGCGGTAGAAGCCGACTGGGAAATGCAGCCAACACGTGGCCAGAGCGTACAGATTGTGGTGGAAGCCTATGATCGACGTGGTCTGCTCAAAGATCTGACGCAAGTGATTTTTTCCGACCAGATCAATATCCGTCAGGTCAATACTATTTCGGAAGCGGACGGTATTGCCAATATGAAGCTATTGATTGAAGTTAAAGGTCTGGCGCAACTTTCCAAACTGCTGGCGCGTCTTGAACAGCAGCCGGGCATTATCAGCGCCCGCCGTCTGGTACAGGGCACTTAATTCTTTATTTCTAAGCTGAAGAAAGCCTGCAATTCAATTGTGGGCTTTTTTATTGTAAGGTATTTGAACAAAATGGATAAAAACAGATCAACAGACCGATATGAGTGCGCCAGAAATATTTGAACGAAGACGACATCATCTGACAAAAGTGATTGATCAGCTGATTGACACCCAGCAATTTAAAACCGGCAAAGAGATCTGCGAGCATTTTGGCTTGTCTGCTGCTTATATCGCGCAGTTACTGAATAGCAAACGCCAGATCGGAGAGAAGGTGGCAAGGGAACTGGAACAGCAACTTGGCTTAGCTCATTTAATTCTGGATCAGACGGTCGAACCGAAGATTGAACTTGCTACAGCTATAGAACAGGTCGCTTTATTTCAGATGCAGGTGGTACAGCAGCAGGCCTTTAAACTCAATCCCATAGATTCTATGGTTTCGTTCAATCAAGATATTTTTCATCTGCAAGCACAGCATTATGCGATTCAGGTGGCAGAGCACTATTATTTTCCCATTCTGAAACCGGACTGGTGGCTGGTTTGTGATAAAGAGTTGCCAGTTTTTGGGATGTGCTGTGTGTATCTGGTCAACGGCTTGCAGCTCATTTTAGAAGAGTTGGGCGAAGCTCAGGATGTTTATGAATTTCGAAGTCTGGATGAAAATCGGAAAGTCATTTTCCAAAAAACAGATATTGAAAAAATCCATCCAGTGATTGCGATTCTGCCGGCTACTTCAACATTCAAACAGCAGAAATAATTCAGCCCATCCTAGGACGGGCTGAACGATGAAAATGAGATCTCAGATTAGGGAATCTGGTTTTCGTCTTCAAATTCTGGCTTGACTTGCACGATAAAGTCCTGACGGTTTAAACCACGCCAAAGTGCAAATCCAGTCCCGATATAGATTGAAGAATAAGTACCGACAAAAACGCCGACAAACATCGCAATCGAGAACCATTTCAGGCCATCACCACCCATGAGCATCATTGCAACAACAACCAGCAATAGCGTCATAGAGGTATGAATGGTACGGCGTAAGGTTTCGGTCAGGGCAATGTTAATCACTTCAAGCGGTTCTGCACCCCGAATCTTACGGAAGTTCTCACGGATACGGTCAGAGACCACGATATTATCGTTCAGTGAGAAACCAATGATCGCAAGGAGTGCCGCAAGTACCGTCAGGTCAAATGGCCACTGCGTCATGGCAAAAATCCCGAGGGTCACCACGATGTCATGGAATAGCGACAGTACTGCACCGATCGCCAGTTTGAGCTCAAAGCGGATGGTGACATAGACCAGCATCAGCAAGAGTGCCAGTGCCACCGCGCCACCAGAGCGGACATACAGCTCATTACCCACCTGTCCGCCGACTACATCAAGCTTCGGTACCTCTGCCGCATTATTTGGCAGCTGAACCGCTGCTGTGACCGCTTTAGTCAGGTCTTCAGCTTCAATGTCTTCCTGAACGGGCATACGTACCATCAGGTCGCGTTCTGAACCTAAAGTCTGCACCACGGCATCGTTGAAGCCAGCCTGGCTCAGTGCCTTGGAAACATCCTCCGGTTTGACCGGATTGGTATAGTTCAGCTCGGCTGCCACACCACCGGTAAAGTCCAGACCCAGGTTCAGACCTTTAGTGGCAATAAAGAACAGACTCGCAACCGTTAAGAAGATAGACAACAATGCCGCAGGCAAAGCAATCTTCATAAACGGAATGACGCGTTCGTCTTCAGGGCGACCATACTGTTTCTGATTCAGTTGAGTATTTTCAGTCATCATCGATCTCCTTAAATGCTCAACTTTTTCAAGTTACGTTTTTTGCCATAAATGATCTGTACCACGGCACGGGTTACTGTAATTGCAGTAAACATCGAGCAGATGATACCAATCATCAGGGTCACGGCAAAGCCTTTGATCGGACCTGTACCAATCGCGAACAGAATGAATGCAACCAGGAAGGTGGTGAGGTTCGAGTCGAAAATGGTGTTATAGGCTCGATCATAACCCGCCACAATCGCCTGTTTCGGCGAGGCACCCCATTTCATCTCTTCCCGTATTCTTTCACAGATCAGTACGTTGGCATCTACCGCCATACCGATGGTAATCACGATACCGGCAATCCCAGGAAGGGTCAGAGAAGCCCCAATCCATGACATGACGGTAAGAAGCATGGCCAGGTTAAAGACCAGAGCAAAGTTGGCAATCACACCAAACAGACGGAAGAATACCACCATCCAGATCGCCACCAGAATGAAGCCGATTTGCGTTGAAAGTACCCCTTTGTCGATGTTTTCCTGACCCAGACTTGGACCAATCACACGTTCTTCGACAAAGTACATTGGTGCAGCCAAAGCACCTGCACGTAGCATCAAGGCAAGTTCAGCAGCTTCCTGCGGAGAATCCAGACCAGTAATACGGAACTGAGAGCCGAGTACTGCCTGAATAGTTGCAGCATTAATCACGACAGATTCAGTATATGGGGTGCGAACTTCAGTTTGAGTGCCGGTCGCAGGGTCTTCCACATAGCTAATGCGCTGTTTGTTTTCGATGAACAGTACCGCCATACGTTTGCCAACCGCATTACGGGTCGCATCCGACATCAGTTTGCCGCCTGCGCTGTCTAGCGTAATGTTGACTTCAGCACCGCCGGTGTCCTGACTAAAGCCAGAAGATGCATTCTGAACACGTTCACCAGTCAAGATCCGGTTGCGGTTCAAAAGCAGCTGACGACCACTGTCCAGGGATTCATAAGCGAATACTTCTGTACCTGGTGGCAATGTGCCAGTCGCCTGACCGGTATATGGATCAATATATTGATCATTCAGATCAGAAACCAGACGAAACTCGAGGTTCGCAGTACGACCCAAGACACGTTTTGCTTCTGCAGTATCCTGTACACCCGGCAATTCAACCACAATACGGTTGCTGCCCTGGGTTTGCACCAGTGCTTCTGCCACACCCAATTCGTTAATACGGTTACGTAACGTGGTCAAGTTCTGGTTGACTGCATAAGACTCGATTTCTTGCTTACGTACATCAGTATAAGTCAAACGTAAAGTCGAGCCGGTATCAGTCGCAACAGCCTGCTGGGTAAACTCATTGCCATTACGGCGCAAGAAGTCCATCGCTGCAGCACGATCATCGTTGCTGGCAAACTGCACCACAATGGTGTTGCTGCTTAAGTTCAGGCTATTAAATTTCAGGTTGTTATCACGCAACTGACGACGTAGGTCTGTCGCAGAGGTTTCCATGCGCTGCGCAATCGCTTTGTCCATGTCCACTTCAAGCAGGAAGTGAACACCGCCACGTAAATCCAGACCCAGCTTCATTGGCTTGGCACCAATTTTTTGTAGCCATTCCGGCGTGGTCGGGGCAAGGTTCAATGCAACCACGTAATCATCACCTAATCCGCGACGTAAAGCTTCTTTGGCTTTAAGTTGCAATTCACTTGAATCTACACGTAATAAGGCAGCATTGTTGCTAAAGCTATTGTCATGGGTGGCAATATTTTCAGTTGTTAAAATTTGCTCTGCTTTTTGTACGATGCTTGCATCAATTTGAGTACCGGCTTTGGCACCCGAAATCTGTACAGCAGGTTCATCTGGATACAAACTTGGCAGGGCATATAAGGTACTGATGACTAGTACAACTAGAATCAGTACATATTTCCATGCTGGGTAACGCATTTATTTTCTTCTTAAAATGAAAAAGCCGTGCAAGGGCACGACTATTTTTGATTAAAGGTTATTTAAAGTGCCTTCAGGAAGGACTGAAATCACACTCGCACGCTGAACTTTAACTTCTACGCCACGGTTCAATTCAACCACTGCGAAGTCACCTTCAATCTTGGTGATTTTGCCCATTAATCCGCCTGCAAAAACGACTTCACTGCCAACACCAAGGCTTTCAACCAAAGCACGATGTTCTTTGGCACGTTTAGATTGAGGGCGCCAGATCAAAAAATAGAAGATTGCAATAAAAACCGCAATCATCAAAAGGTTCGCCATCATGCTGGGTTGTTGTGCAGCTTCACCTGCAGCGTGAGCAGTCGAAATAAAAAGGCTCATTACATTTTCCTAAAATAAAAAAACTGGTGATCAACTTGATAATAAATTGACATATTCTTGCAATTTACATTGTCTTTTTCCTCAGCGCAAATGCTGATGGATTAATCTTGCGGGCAAGGGGGTACTTCCAGGCCACGACGGGCATAAAAGTCCTGCACAAACGCATCAAATGTACCGTTGTCCAAGGCATCACGCATGGATTCAGTCAAGCGCAGGTAATAACGCAAGTTATGAATGGTACCGAGCATCGAACCGAGCATTTCTCCACATTTTTCGAGGTGGAATAAATAAGCACGAGTGAAGTTGGTACAGGTATAGCAATCGCAATGTGGATCAAGCGGGCTTTGATCGTGACGATATTTCGCATTACGGATCCGTACCAGACCATCTGTGACAAAATAATGACCATTACGTGCATTTCGGGTTGGCATCACGCAGTCAAACATATCGACACCACGGCGCACCGCTTCCACAATATCTTCCGGCTTGCCGACACCCATCAAATAGCGCGGTTTATCTGCCGGCATTTGTTCTGGAAGATAATCCAGTACCTTGATCATTTCCTCTTTAGGCTCGCCAACGGACAGACCGCCAATCGCGTAACCATCAAAATCAATATCAAGCAGGCCCTTTAACGATTCTTCACGTAAGTCTTCATACATGCCACCCTGAATAATCCCAAACAGTGCATTACGGTTTTTCAGAACCTCATGATGTTGGGTTTTACAGCGTTTCGCCCAGCGCAAAGACAGTTGCAAGGATTTTTGCGCTTCTTCATGCGTCGCAGGGTAGGGCGTACATTCATCAAAAATCATCACAATGTCAGAGTTCAGCGTGTGCTGAATGTCCATTGAAATTTCAGGCGATAAAAATACTTTTGAACCATCGATGGGTGAGCGGAAGGTGACACCTTCTTCTTTAATTTTACGCATTGCGCCCAGACTGAACACCTGGAAGCCGCCGGAATCGGTCAAAATGGGATTATTCCACTTCATAAATTCGTGCAGGCCACCATGTTCACGAATCACATCGAGTCCTGGACGTAAATACAAATGGAAGGTATTGCCCAAAATGACTTGAGACTTGATCTCTTTAATATCACGCGGCAACAGGCCTTTCACCGTACCGTAAGTGCCGACAGGCATAAACATCGGGGTTTCAACCACACCATGTTCAAGCGTTAAACGACCACGACGGGCGCGACCCGACTGACCTAATTTTTCAAACTTCATAGGAGTTCCACATCCAGGCGAAAAAACAGTTCGCTGCTAGTTCATAGCTAAAGGGCGCTATTTTCCTTGATTCTTACGCTAAACGCCAGCATTGTAGAGCATTCGCTCTGTAATTTTATTTATCGTTGAATAAATGCAAGATCAGGTGAAATAGTCGAATTTGCAGAAAACTGTTGCAAGCGCTGCTGGATATCTTCCCGGCTAAGAGCACAGCTGCCATCCGGCTCAGAGGCCATGGCAGCGATATGCTGGATCAGTTTCTGGATATAGATATTGCTGTCGATAAAGTAGGATTCCAAGGTCAGCAAATGGGCATCTTGCGCCACTTGCAGATAATCATAAGGCTCCATCACCAGCATTTGTTCCAGATCAATCAGAATGTCCTTGTCATTTTGCGAGAGTTTTAATCGCTTGCTGATTTCAGAAAAAGGCTGGGCATGTCGGGAGACTAAAAAGTTTTGCAATAAGGCGCTTTCTGGGTTGAGTTCCAGTGTAGATCGGCGCTCAAATTCGACTTGGTTTGGCAGGCTCAGGAAAAAAAGTATATTGCCCAGATCCAGACCATAGGCTTCGGAGAGGCGGTATTTGGTCTGTTTAAACGTGTGCAGTAATAAGTCCAGATGTGTTGTGTGGAGCTGTTGCTGTCCCAATAGCGGATGACCAAAACTATGCTGGGTTTTAAAATAATCGGCCAGCAAAGTTTTGAACGGGATCAGTCCAGAGTCGGGCGCAGCTTGTGCCCGATAACGCCATTTTGGGACATTCCAGCGATCTTGTTCAGCCAGATATTGCCGCTGATCTTCCGGATCTTTAAAAATACTGCATTCAGTCGAAATGGCCAGATCATCCAGCAGTAAAAATTCGTCAAAGACCAGACTACAGGCATAGATTCCATCGTCCTGATAATGGTCATAAAGCTGATAAAATTCCTCGACCAGCGTCTGCTCTAAGCACTCTACATAATTCAGCATAATTTTTATTCTTTATTTTATTGGTTTTATAAAGGTGTAGCTTCATCCTGGGTCATTTTATTATAAGTTGAGTACGCCAGGATGAGAAAGTCGATCAGATGAGATAGTTGCTCAGTGAAAATTTGGACGATAGTCAAAACTCTGGGTTGCGCTCTGATCGCGAAAAGGGCGAACTGCTTTTTTTCCTAACAGCATATTATTAATCACATTGTGTGGGAAAATCTGGATCTGGTTATTGAACAGTTCCACATTGCGATTATAAATGGTAATTGCCGCACCGACATTTTCATTCTGTTCTTCAATTTCAGCCATCATTTTCAGATAAATGTCATTGGCTTTTAGCTCGGGATAGTTTTCAACCACTACATTGAGGCTATGCATGAGTTGTTTGTTCAGGCTTTCAATGCGCTGTAACTGAGAAATGTCGGCATCGTTGATATTTAAATTCATGATGTTCTGACGCAGTTCGGTGACTTTTTCCAGTGTGCCTTTTTCAAAAGAAGAATATTGCTCGACCAGCGGCTGCAGCCCATCCAGAATTTTCAGTTTCTGCCGTTCATAACTGGCAACATCCGACCAGGCGCGAATCGTCGCGTTGTGATGACGGACAATACTGTTGCGGATCATAATGATCAGCACAATCAGCGCAATAATGATCAAACATAAAACCAAAAATCCCATGCGAGATCTCCCCAATTCATATTTATATTCTAAAAATATTGATTTAAAAAGCAGTTATTTTAAAAACTGTATTAGATCATGTTGTAACTGTTCGAGTTGTCTTAATTTAAACGTTCTGAGATGGCCGCGCAATGTCGAAATATCATTGATATGACGATGCTTGCTCGACACCTGAAATAAATCATGAGGCCCCAGATAGCAGAGCATCCGATTTTCCGGATGAAACAGTAAATCCCCCTGACGCTGTGCAAAAAAATTGGCTAGACGCAGTACAAAACCCGGACTGAGTAATTTGGCGGTTTGCATCGGATCACTGCCATAAAAGCTTAAGCGTTGATTGGTACGAATATCGCTACTATGCCAGGGATGGCTATAAGGATAATAAAATTTACGTCCAGAAGTCGTGACCGCCAGTCCCTGAATCTGGATATCAAAGACAAACACGCCCCACAGGTCTTTGTGAACCTGCATTAATTTAACCGGCTGCCCTTGCTTGTTGCGAACCTGTACTTCATCAATATAGTGATATTGAAACAGCAGCACCTGATGTTGCTGGCCGTTTTCATCTTCCCATACCGTGCTGGCATAACGTGTAATCTCATTACTCAAAGAACCTTGATTGAATAAGGGAAATAAACGTTTTAAATGTCCAATAAAATGCAGGGGATTTAAAGGAATTGAAATATGCTGTGGCTGTTGCTGAAAGGCAAGCTGATATTTTTTGGCCAGTGCTACATCTTCCAGAAAACCAATAACTTCATCTAGTGGTTGTTGCTGCTCATAGCAAAGATAGGCCCAGAACAGCAGCAGACCGCCCAGAAAAACGCCACTTTGAATCCAGATATTTTCCGGTGCAATAAAAATGCTGACGATGAGCAACAAACCAATACCAGCCAGCGCCAATGGCAGATTATTTTCAAATTTTAGCGTTATCGGGCCATTCCAGGGATGCAATCCATCAAGCAGGTCTTGATGACTCTTGGCTTGACGGCCCAAATCCCACAGCCGGGCGATATTCTGAAGCACCACTGCATTTTTCTTGCGGCGAATATGAATGGACTGTTGTACAGACTCGATCGGCATGGGCAGCTATTCTCGCTATTGTGCCTGATCAATCAGCATGGCATCGCCATAACTGAAGAAGCGATAGTGGCTGTCTACTGCATGCTTGTAGGCATTCAGGATATTGTCACGATTGGATAGGGCAGAAACCAGCATCAGCAGAGTCGATTCCGGTAAATGGAAATTGGTAATCAGACGATCGACCACTTTGAACTGATAACCCGGATAAATGAAAATCTGGGTATCACCGGTCCAGCCTTTCAGCTCACCGCCATTGGCCTGCGCCGCACTTTCTGTGGCACGGGTAGCCGTTGTACCGACAGCAATCACTTTATTGCCACGCGCTTTAGTTGTTTTGATGAGTTCCATCGACTCATCGGACACCTGGCACCATTCGCTGTGCATGATGTGATTTTCAATATCGGTAGTGCGTACTGGTAAGAATGTACCTGCGCCCACATGTAGTGTGACAAAGGTGGTTTGAATTCCTTTGGCTGCTAACTTTTTCAATAAGTCTTTATCGAAATGCAGAGAAGCCGTAGGTGCTGCGACACTGGCCAGCTTGGTTGGATCATTAAACACAGTTTGATAACGTTCGGTATCAATTTCTTCTGCTTCACGGTTGAAATAGGGCGGAATAGGGAGGGCGCCATATTTGTCTAAGACGTCTAAAATCGGCTGTGAAAATTCCACAATAAACAGGTTTTCATGACGACCTTGCACGGTCACTTTTACTGCATCTGGGCCAATAAACAGTTCTGCACCGGCTTTCGGTGAGTTGCTGGCCTTAATATGACAATGTGCAATAAACTGATCCATCATGCGCTCAACCAGTACTTCTACCGCGCCGCCTGAGGCACGTTTGCCTTTTAGACGTGCTTTCATGACTTTGGTGTCGTTCAATACCAGTAAGTCGCCGTCTTCAAGCAAGTCCAGAATATCGGTAAATTGATGGTCGTGATATTGACCGTGTGCATCGAGGTGCAGCAGGCGAGAGGCACTGCGTGTTTCCAGGGGATAGCGAGCAATCAGCTCATCGGGGAGATCAAAATTAAAATCAGAAAGTTGCATGATGATTTACGCTAAAAAAACTGCGGCTAGTATAAACTTTTTTCTTTTTTATGGCGGGAATTGCTCGATTTTAAAACGAAAAAATGCCATTTGTTTTAAAAATAAACAAATGTAAATATTCTGCGTTGACAGTGCCGAGAAATCGCGTATTATACCTTTCATCCACTCCCGAGGTGGTGAAATTGGTAGACGCGGCGGACTCAAAATCCGCTGTCAGAGATGACGTGTCGGTTCGAGTCCGACCCTCGGGACCAAAATTCTAAAAAACCCCAAGCACATTCAGTCTTGGGGTTTTTTATTGTCTGTATATTTAAAAGTATTTATTTTCATCATTTCTTAAAATGGTTTTTGACTGAATTTGAGTGGTTTTGTCAGTAAGATGATGATTTATATCTATAGCGAAAAATAGATTAATTGAATAACTTTGATACATCAATCAGACATAAAAAACCGGCGCCTAGACGCCGGTTTTTTTATTTTACATTACTGATCAAGTCAGTTTTGCAAAAGCTTAGATCGTAGCAAGTGCTGCATTCAAAGTAGCACTTGGACGCATCACTGCATTTACTTTCTCTTGATCAACAGCGTAGTAACCACCGATGTCTACTGATTTGCCTTGAACTTCAGCAAGCTCAGTAACGATTTTCTCTTCATTTTCAGCTAAAGTTTTTGCAAGTGGTGCAAATTTCGCTTTCAATTCAGCATTTTCGTCTTGAGCAGCAAGTTCTTCAGCCCAGAACTTCGCCAGGTAGAAATGGCTACCACGGTTGTCGAGTTCGCCAGTACGACGAGAAGGTGACTTGTCGTTATCTAGCAATTTGCCAGTTGCACGGTCTAAAGTTTTAGCAAGTAACTTGATGTTGTCATTGCCTTCTTTAATACCCATTTCTTCTAGAGAAACTGCAAGCGCCATGAATTCACCGAGTGAATCCCAGCGTAAGTGGTTTTCTTCAACTAACTGCTGTACGTGTTTAGGCGCAGAACCGCCTGCACCTGTTTCATACATGCCGCCACCCGCCATTAACGGCACGATTGACAACATTTTCGCAGATGTACCCAATTCCATGATCGGGAACAAGTCAGTCAGGTAGTCACGTAAGATGTTACCTGTTACAGAAATGGTATCTAGACCGCGCGCAACACGTTCAAGCGTATAACGCATTGCACGTACTTGTGACATGATCTGGATATCAAGACCGGCAGTGTCGTGATCTTTCAGGTATTTTTCAACTTTCTTGATCAGTTCATTTTCGTGTGGACGGTACGGGTCAAGCCAGAAGATTGCCGGCATGCCAGAGTTACGTGCACGCGTTACTGCAAGTTTCACCCAGTCGCGGATCGGTGCGTCTTTCACCTGACACATACGCCAGATATCGCCTTCTTCCACGTTTTGTGACATCAACACTTCGCCAGTTTCAAGATCAACGATGTTGGCAATACCTGCTTCAGAGATCTCGAAAGTTTTGTCGTGTGAACCGTATTCTTCCGCTTTTTGCGCCATCAAACCAACGTTCGGTACGGTACCCATTGTACGTGGATCAAAATTGCCATTCCACTTACAGAAGTTGATCATTTCCTGGTAAATACGTGCGAATGTTGATTCAGGCATAACGGCTTTACAGTCATAAGGTTTGCCATCAGCGCCCCACATTTTACCGCCACCACGGATCATTGCAGGCATAGAAGCATCTACAATCACGTCGTTTGGTGAATGGAAGTTCGTGATGCCTTTGGCAGAATCAACCATCGCAAGCGCTGGACGATGTTCTTGGCAAGCATGTAGATCTGCAATGATTTCTTCACGTACAGAGGTTGGTAGAGTTTCGATCTTTTCATAAAGACCAGCCATACCGTTGTTTACGTTCACGCCCAGCTCATCAAATAACTTGCCGTGTTTTTCAAATGCGTCTTTGTAGTAAATTCTCACACAGTGACCGAATACGATCGGGTGTGAAACTTTCATCATGGTTGCTTTGACGTGAAGTGAGAACAAGATGCCGGCTTCTTTACAATCATCTAATTCTTTTTCATAGAAATCGCAAAGCGCTTTTTTGCTCATGAACATTGAATCGATGATTTCGCCATCTTGAAGTGCAACTTTTGGCTTAAGAACGATGGTTTCACCAGACTTGGTGATCAATTCCATTTTCACATTACGTGCACGGTCTAAAGTCATCGACTTTTCGCCATGGTAGAAGTCGCCTTCGTCCATGTGTGAAACGTGAGTTTGAGACCACTGTTTCCACTCGCTCATAGAGTGCGGGTGTTTTTTCACATAGTTTTTAACGGCAGCAGGTGCACGACGGTCTGAGTTACCTTCACGTAGTACCGGGTTTACTGCTGAACCAAGACATTTGCTATAACGTGCCTTGATTGCTTTTTCTTCTTCAGTGGCCGGGTTTTCAGGATAGTCAGGAAGGGCATAGCCTTTAGACTGGAGTTCCTTGATACACGCTGTTAGCTGGCCAACAGAAGCACTGATATTTGGGAGTTTGATAATGTTCGTGTCTGGATCTTGTGTAAGACGACCTAGCTCAGCTAGAGTGTCAGGCACCTTTTGCTCTTCGCTTAGGTAATCTGTAAATTCAGAGAGCACGCGCACAGCTACAGAGATGTCACTTTTGACGATCTCAACGCCAGCTGGCTTAGTAAAGGTCTCAATGATCGGCAGCAGAGAATAAGTCGCCAGTAATGGCGCCTCGTCGGTCAGTGTGTAAATGATAGTTGACTTTCCACCAGCCATATATAGCCCCTTGCGTTGGATTGAGTTTCTGAGGACCGAACTTTTGGTCCATCCTCATTGAACCGATTTGCTTAAATAAAAACATTGAGAGTATCGTCTTTCAGCGCATTTCAGTCAACGAAATATGCTTTTAGATTGAAATTTGGGCGAAAATTTGTACAGATTTGTATGGTTTAGCTGTGTTTGTATTTTGTACAAAAAAATAATTTTCGGCGCTTAGAAATCATTGTGGTGCTGGAAGGAAATTTTATGCTACCAGATTGTATTCACTGAAGATGAGTTTTTGAGCATTGGGCGGGATCGTGATGATCTCGAAATACAAATAAATGTTGAGTAAGCAGATACTATTTCGGGACAATTTCTTCGGGTCAATTGAGGAAATTTGTCTTGACGAATCATCACCTCAATATCATGGAATTACTTTGCGATATACTTCTAAGCATTGATCAAATCATTCTTAAAATTGCAGCGAAATAAGGAAATCGAATGCCCAGTTTATTTATTGTGATGCTTGGTGGCCGTCATGCCCGTGCCAATACAGAAGTTCATGATGTGGTACTGGCAGTAGGCGAAACTCTGGAAGAAACCTATCCTCAACTGAAAAATGCCTGGTTTGCCGAGCAAAAAGGGCTGCATATTGATGCTTGGGCGCAAATTAATGGACTGGAGTTCGAGGGCAAAAATTATCACGTTCAATTTAGCGATGCTGCCCCGAATCAGGCTGCCGAAAAGCTTTGGCTGATTAATTTAGGTGGTTATGATGCACGTGAATTTGGTGAGCTGCACCGTTATGTGCTGGTGGTGGCACAGAATGCCATGGTGGCAAAACAGCGCGGTAAAGCTTATTTCGCCAAGCACTGGCAAAAACAGCATACTGACCGGGTGCTGGATGTCGATGATTGCATTGCGATTGATCAGGTGTATGGCCGATATGTACAGCTGGTGGAGGGACATTTTAGTGCGAATCGCTGGGAAAATACCTATCTTACGATTTAAAACTGAAGCATAGGGCTATAGCGTGGCTGAGGGTCAGGATTCGACGAGTGACTTAAAAAAAATCTTTATCAAAGTTCAATAATCTGCATAATACCGGAAAGGAAAAACAGCTTTTGACTGAGATGGAACATCTTAAATGGATTTAATTCAGGCAAATGGACAACCGCACTATGGACGTTTCAAGGAACTTCCAAAAAGTATTGACTATCAGGCATATCAATACAAGAACCCTTATGGTCAGGTGCTGTCAGGCTGGCGTAAGCATCTAAAATATAAGAAATTCAAATTTTGTAGTATTCAGCACGAACATTATACCATTGGGCTGGCGATTGCCGATATTGCATGGGCAGGGCACAGTTTTGTCTATGTCTACAACCATATGACCAATGATGTTCTGGAATGGAATGCGATTAATTTCCTGTCTCGCCATACTGTGCTGGACGAACAGCCATTATTCAATCACAGTTATTTCCATAAATCGCCTTTTCAGGTCGATATTCAGCATGCCAACGGTGTGCGCTATATCAATGTCAGTAAATACGGCGAAATTCAGCTCAGTGCACGAATCTTTTGTGCAGGAACCGATCCTTTAAGTATGTGTAGCCCAACTGGTATTAATGGTTGGACTTATACGCAAAAGCTCACGACCTTAGGTTGCGAAGGCTATTTTCTAAATAAACAAAAACAAAAGATTCAATTTAACGAACGAACTTTTGCCTTGCTGGATGACACCTGTGGTTTTCTACGTCCAGAAACTGCCTGGTTTTGGTTGTCATGTAACTTTTGGGATGCGACCAATCAGCGGATTGGAATTAATTTAGCATCCGGTGTTAACGAAAGCTTTGGTAATGAAAACTGTTTGTGGATCAACGGAAAAATTTATCCATTGGCTGATGTGCTCTTTCAGCAGGAAACTGAAACTCAATGGACGATTCAATCACTAGATGAAAAGCTGAATCTAACGGTGACAACCGGTTGGCGACGTTATGAAAATCTGAATTTGCGTCTGGTCGGCAGCCAGTTTAGCCAGTGGCAGGCCAAAGTCTGTGGCACCATTCAGCAGGATGATCAGGAAATTATTTTACTGAATGAATATGCCTTGCTTGAGCAGCATTATGCCAAGTGGTAAATCATCTTAAATCAAAAAGCCTTCAATTTTGAAGGCTTTTTGATTTAAGCGATGCTCACGTTTAGTCTTTCGCGGCCTGCCAGAAGGCTTCACCGGCTTGAATCGGATCGCCGGTTTTATTTAGGGTGTTGATCCAGACCTCGTATTGGGCAATCACTGGGTGCTGACTCGGATGAAAGTCTTTTTTAAACCAGTCTCGATACTGTTTGCCCATTCGGGCCAATGTGCCTTTTGGGCCAAAAAACCAGGGTAAGCTCTTGATATTCATCTGCAAGCGTTGCAAGGGACTAAAACCATCATGTTTCAGCATGACATTGGCACGGTAGACGGTAAAACTAAACATTAAAATGGTCGTGCTGACTAAGGTGGCTCGACGGGTAAATTCTGGGGTTTTGGCCACATTTTTCATCACATCAAAAGCTACATCGCGGTGTTCCATTTCCTCAATGGCATGCCAGGCCAATAATGCCCGTACAAAAGGATGGGCATCTTTCAGGGTCTGTTTTTGTCCATAAAAAGTTTCTGCCATAAGCGCCGTTAAATGCTCTGCCGCAGCGGTAATGGCAATATTAAACTGGGGTGAGCGGTGCTTCAGATCATAATTGAAAATTTTATTTAAACGTTCAATAAATTGGTCTACAGGCATGCCTTGTTCGCGCATCAACTGATTCATTTTGTCATGCGCGATGCCGTGCTGGGCTTCCTGGCGGATAAAATCCGCGACACGTTGTTGCAGCTCCGGGTCCTGGATCTGATCGCGAAACAGGCGGACACTCTGAATAAAATAACGCTCGCCGTCTGGAAAGGTCAGGCTCAGGGCATCGAACATGCGCGTCATGAAGGGATCGCCGCCGAACCAGTAACGTGGAATTTCATCCAGTTTAAAATCAAGTTGGGTGCGAACCACAGGCTGTAGGGCGGATTTTAATATGGCGTTCATCTTGTAGATTCTTTTTTGTGACGATGCTGACAGTATGTCGGCGAATCTCGCCATTGTTTTGACAGAGCTTGCCAATTTTTATACATTTTATGCCAAATGAAAATAAAACTGGTCAGATTAGAGCTGCCAGCGAGAATCGCACATGCAAGACATAAAAATATCCAATGGTTATCTTCAGCTCTGGGCGACTTATTTGCGTGATGTGGGGATTGAACCCTTAACTGCCGACTTTCTGCAAGATGTGCATGACTCGCTTGTGACTCTCATCGATCAGCCTTTTGATACACAAGTACCTTTGGAATTGTTGAATCATATTATTTTAACTACTCGGCAACATCTGAACTGTCCGCAGCTGATTTTTGAAATCGTGCAGGTCATTCGTCCTGAGCATTTTGGTGTACTGGGTTATATGGTTTCACGTAGCAGTAGTGTCGCGGAAATGATCGGCTATAGCATGCGCTTTCAGCGGCTGGTGATTGATGGCAGTGAATTCGTGCCTTTACAGTTGAAGCAGCATGAACACAGTATGGAACTCTATTGGGGCTATTTAGATGAAAAATATAATTTGTTAAATGAGCTCACCATGGCAGCAATGGTGCAACTGGGACGGGTTATTTTGCAAGAGCAGCCACTTTTATTGCGTTGTGTACGACTGGCTCATGCAGCTGAAATGGCACAAATGCATTATCAAAAATTCTTTGCCTGTGAGGTTCAGTTTTCTCAAGATTATTATGCTCTGGAACTGGATGTACAGGGGTTAGCTCATGGGTCTGAGCATGCTGACCCCATATTATTGCAGTTGCTGACTCTTCAGGCGGAACAGGCGATTGCAGCAAAAGTACCTGTTGAAAATACCTTGCAGCAAGCACAGCAAATCATTGCCGAACAGTTGCGAACCAGGCAACAGGCGATCAAAATTGAGCAGCTTGCCCAGCAGTTGTGGATGTCGACCCGAAGCTTGCAACGCTTATTCAGCATATATCAAACTTCATTTAAAAAACTGCTGCAACAGCAGCGCATCAAACGCTGTGAGATTTTGTTACAGCAGGGGCTTAGTCTGAGCGAGATTGCTGAAGCGCTGGATTATTCCGACCAGTCGGCCTTGGCCCGCGCCTATAAAGCAGCCACCGGACAGACTTTGTTCCAGCGCAAGAAACAGTTAAAGCATGCACAGCAATAAAAAAGCGACCCAATCAGATCGCTTTTTGATGTGAGGATGATACAGAGATTAAGCGGTTGCTTTAAGGTTGGGGAATCTCAACGCAATCGCAGCAATTGCGAAGATGGCCAGAATCCAGCAATAGTACAAGCCGCCAATCAGTTCAACCGGTGAGATTTTTGCAATCGAGCAGGCGAGGAGCAACTGTGCACCATAAGGAATCAGACCTTGTACCACGCAGGAGAAAATATCCATCAGTGCTGCAGAACGCTTGGGATCCACGCCGTATTCTTTGGCGACTTCACGTGCCATATCACCCGACAGAATAATTGCGACGGTATTATTGGCCACAAAGATATTTGAAAATACCACCAGAAAGCTGATCCCGATTTCGCCGGCCCTTTGCTGCCCAACTTTAAACAGACGGGTCAGGCTATAAATGCGCTCGATTAGCCAGCGTAAACCACCTTCACGTTGCATGATCGCTGACAGACCCCCCAGAAACATGGACAGTAATGCCACTTCAAACATGCCGACAAAGCCGTCATAAATCGAAGTATTCAGCTTGAGCAGGTTAAATTCAGGCGTCGCAAACAGACCGAACAGACCCGAAAGCAAAACACCAATGGTCAGTACTGCGAGGACATGCAGGCGACTAAAAGCCAAAACAAAGACCGCAATATAAGGTAAGACCAGTAACCAGTTAAAATCTTTATATTCTACGGGGCTGGAGCTGCCTGTACTTAAAATATAAATCACAATGGTGCTGATAGAGGCCGGTACAGCAATCCAGACATTGACTTTAAACTTGTCACGTAATTGCACCCGCTGGCTGGTGGTGGCTGCAATGGTGGTATCTGAAATCATGGAAAGGTTGTCACCGAACATGGCACCGCCTACGACTGCACCAATGGCGTAGATCACATTAATATCGGTGACCTGGGTAAAACCAAAGGCAATCGGGGCACAAGCTGCAATGGTGCCCATGGAGGTGCCCATCGCCGTGGCAATAAATGCCGAGATGATAAACAGCATCGGCAAGATAAATTCAGGCGGAATAATCGACAGGCCCAGTTGTACCGTGGCATCCACACTGCCAATCGCACTGCTGACACTGGCAAAGGCACCGGCCAGCATAAACACCATAAACATCAAAATTAAGTTCGGATGACTGGCCCCTTTTAGAAAGGCTTCAATGCCCTGATTGAGTTTGCCGCGATACACCAATGCAGCCAAAATAATCGCAGGCAGGGCAGCAACAGGCGCTTTCACCTGATAGAACGCGAATTCGGTTCCAATCAGGGAATGATAGATCCCGCTACCCAAAAACAGGGTTAAAAATACAATAAGCGGCAGCAGTGCAATGGCGCGTGCCTGCACTGTAGCCTCAGAATCAGTCTGCATAGGAGATAAAAAAGTAAGAGAATAGGACTAGTATAAAGCAGGTTTTGCAATTTCAGAAAACTTTAAATGAATGCGCTAACATCTGCATTTTTATTAATTTTTGCATGATAAAAATAAGTTTATCTAAATATTCAGGATTTTGGCTAATAGCAAAATTAGGCATCTTTGATCATTGTGAAAAAAATCAAAATAATCGTAAATAGACCCTTCCGAATTGTTTTGAAATCTTCGTACAGGAAATGAAATACTCGAGGTCGGTATCGCAGACTGTTCATTGGACAAAAAATAGCGTTACAATGCGACGTCTTGTATTTTTACATAGTCAATGCCTCAAGTTTGAAACACGTTAAGGAAAGCTCAGCCCTATGTCACGTTTAGCCACACAATTTGAACAACTTAAATCTCAACAGCGTAAAGCTTTAGTTTCTTATGTGATGGCTGGTGATCCGCATCCAGAGGTCACTGTACCTTTGCTCCATGCAATGGTAGAGGCGGGTGTCGATGTGATTGAGCTGGGTCTTCCTTTCTCAGACCCGATGGCAGATGGTCCCGTAATTGCTTTAGCGGCTGAACGTGCGCTGGCAGGCGGAACCAATACTTTGGACGCACTGCACATGGTGAAAGAATTTCGCTTGAAAGATCGCGAAACACCTGTGGTGCTGATGGGTTATCTGAATCCGGTCGAAGTGATTGGCTATGAAAAGTTTGTGGCTTATGCTTACGAATGTGGAGTAGATGGCGTGCTGCTGGTGGACTTACCGCCAGAGGAAGCACAAAGTCTGGGTGAAGTACTGGAAAAATATGACATGGATCAGATTTTCCTGCTGGCACCCACTTCAACCGATGCACGTATTCAACACGTAGCGAAACAGGCCACTGGCTTTATTTACTATGTATCCTTGAAAGGCGTGACCGGTGCAGCAACTTTAGATGTCTCTGAAGCCGCTGCCCGCATTCAAAAGATTAAAGCTGTGACTGATGTTCCTGTAGGCGTAGGTTTCGGTATCAGCGATGCTGCATCTGCGAAAGCGATGGGTGTTGCTGCCGATGCAGTTATTGTGGGAAGTGCGTTTGTAAAGCAGTTTGCAACGCTTGCACCAGAACAAGCCGTTATTGCGACGGTGAATAAAGTCAAGGAGCTTCGAGCAGCGCTCGATGAGTTATAGTATGAGTCAACCCGTGAAATCAGGCAAAATTCTGAGCCCATCGACCCCATGGACGGAACGCATTGTTCCAGGCATTCATGTACCCGATGAGCAAACGATCTACAAAGCGACATTTACCGAGCCTACGGTCGAGTGTCCTGAATGTCATGCTTTGGTGACCCGTACCGCGATGTCATTCAATGCCTATGTTTGTCCGCAGTGTGATGAGCATTTACGCATGAAAGCCCGTGATCGCCTGAACTGGTTCTTTGACCAGGTACAGACTGAACTGGGTCAGGAGTTTAAGGCTAAAGATCCGTTAAAGTTTGTCGATAGCAAAGCTTATCCAGAGCGTATGGCAGAAGCGCAAAAGAAAACCGGCGAAACCGAAGCGTTGGTCGTGATTCAAGGCCTGCTAAAAGATGTCCCAATGATTGCCTGTGCATTTGAATTCGATTTCATGGGCGGCTCTATGGGGACAGTGGTCGGTGACCGTTTTGTTCAGGCGGCAGAGCGTGCGATTGAAGCCCGTCAGCCCTTGATCTGCTTTGCTGCTTCAGGCGGTGCACGTATGCAGGAAGGCATGTTGTCCTTGATGCAAATGGCACGTACTTCGGCTGCTATCCAGCGTTTAAAAGAAGCAGGCCTGCCTTATGTGGTGGTATTGACGCATCCGGTATACGGTGGTGTCACTGCATCATTGGCGATGCTGGGTGATGTACATCTGGCTGAACCGAAGGCGATGATTGGCTTTGCCGGTAAACGAGTGATCGAACAAACTGTCCGTGAAAAACTGGAAGAACCGTTCCAGCGCGCGGAATATTTGCTTGATCATGGGGTAATCGATCAGATTGTTCACCGTCACGCATTACGTGATACAGTTTACCGTATTGTTACGAAATTGATGAACCTGCATTGAACACAGCACCGCTAGCAACAGATTCTTTAAGTACATGGCTCGATTATTGGAGCCATGTTCACGTTACGGGTATTGATTTAGGTCTGGAACGGGTTATTCCGGTGGCTGAAAAGCTCGGTGTGACACGTCCGGCGGCCAAAGTGCTGACGGTGGCTGGAACCAATGGTAAGGGTTCAACCACCACCACACTGGCTGCGATTTTGAATGCACAAGGCTTCAAGGTCGGACTGTATCAATCTCCACACGTGTACCGTTTCAATGAGCGGGTAAAACTGCGCGGCATTGAAGTTGAAGATCAGTTGTTGGTGGATGCTTTTGTTCAGGTGGATCAGGCTCGTCGCGAATGTGATTTGAGCCTGTCTTTCTTTGAAGCGACCACTTTGGCCGCTTTTGTGATTTTTAAAGATCAGTTATGTGATGTCTGGGTGTTGGAAGTCGGTCTGGGCGGTCGTCTGGATGTGGTTAATGTGGTTAATCCGGATGTAGCAGTGATTACCAATATTGGTCTGGATCATACCGATTGGCTCGGTGATAGCATCGAGAAAATTGCCTTTGAAAAAGCCGGAATTATCCGGCCGAATATTCCGGTGGTATTTGGTGGACAGCAACAGATTCCACAAGCCATTTTAACTAAAGTTCAGCAATGCAACGCGCCCCTATATGCGGTGAATCGTGATTATTTCTATGAAGCCTTTGAAGATGGGCAAAGCTGGGCATTTGCTTCTTCAGGTACGACCTTAAAACTTCCTACAGGATCGTTGGCGCTAGATAATATTTCTACCGCTGTGGCTACCATTCTGCTGAGCGGTTTAACGGTCAGTCAGGATGTGATGGCACAAGGTATTCAGACTGCAAAGTTGCCGGGACGTTTTGAAGTCTGTCAAATCCAGAATAAAACCGTGATTTTTGATGCCGGACATAATCCGCATGGGGTCGAATTTCTGCTGAAACAGTTGCGAAACTATTTAAATTACAATCAAAACTATAAAAATATCGTTTGTGTGTTTTCAATGTTGGCAGATAAAGATATAAATTCTGTCACCAAGTTATTGAAAGACACGGTTCAATTGTGGAAAATTGCACCATTATCCGTCCCACGTGCGGCAGAGCTCACAGTTTTAGCTGAAACTCTAGGCGGTGAGGCGGTAGAACAATTTGACAATGTGAAATTAGCTTTTAAATCAGCACTGGATCAAACAGATAATAATCAGCTGATTTTGGTATGTGGATCATTTCATACCTTAGAAGCGGTATGGGAGTATTTGGAAGAATGTCAATGAATAACAAACAGCGCTGGATGGGCGGTGTTGTTTTACTCGGTGGTGGTGTTTTATTGGCAGCATTACTCCTGAAAGGTCAAGATGAAATCAAGCAGGACCGTCAGCAGAAACCGGCACAGGTTGCGGAAGTGGAAACTAAGGATGCAGTGAATCATTCGCTGGGTTCCTTGACGGTCGATGTGGAAACAGAAAAGCGTTTACTTGAACAGCAACGCCGTGATCGGGAAAAATCTGTGGCAGAGCAGGAGGCTCGTGCGGCTGAATTTTTAGCGATGCAGCAGCAGGCAGAAGCAGATGCGGCGCGTAAAGCGGCTGAAGAATATGCTGCACTTAATGCGCATCGTATGGGACAGCAAAGCTCGGATAATATTCCACCAGAACTGGTCGAAGACGAACAGACCAAACAGAAACGCTTGGCTGAAGAAAAGGCTGCACAAGACAAAAAGCTAGCCCTGCAGAAGCTTGAGCAGCAAAAAGCCAACAGTTCAACTGAAGCGGCCAAGAAAGAAGCGGAGCGTAAAGCCGCTGAAAGCAAAGCGGCTGAAGAAAAACGTAAATTGGAGCAACAGCAAAAAGCCGAAGCAGAACGTAAGACGGCTGAGGCAAAACGTAAGGCTGAGGAAGAGCGTAAGGCAGCCGAGAAGAAAGAAGCTGAACGTAAAGCCGCCGAAGAAAAACGTAAAGCCGAAGACAAACGTAAGGCTGAAGAAGCCAAGAAAAAGGCAGCAGAAGACGCCAAAAAGAAAGCAGAAGCTGAGCAGGCACGTAAATTGCTGGAAGGTGAAAGTGACAAGCAGTGGATGGTGCAGGTTGCACTGGCAGCCAATGAAGCCAATGCAGATGCGGTTGCGGCAAAACTGCGTGCCAAGGGTTATAAAGTGACCAAGAGTCCAACATCTAAAGGGATTCGCATCATGGTCGGTCCATCAAAGGATCGGGAAACTGCTGATGCTTCGCGTAAAAAAATCGCTGCAGATGACAGTCTGAATATGAAATCTGCCTGGGTGATTGACTGGGTGCCTTTAGATAAGCGTAACTAAGACAGCGTATTACTGTACTTTGGTTTAAAATGGATTCAGGTTATGCCTGGATCCATTTTTATTGGGGAGCAAAAATTAAAAAGGTGACAAAGCTCTCAGGATTAAAAAAGCCTATCTAAAGATAGGCTGGTGATGAACTTCGAACTCGGCACGTCATTCGGGTTAGAAATTCAGTTTTAATCTTGCTGCTTTTTATATAGATACATCAACGTTAAGAGTGGATGTACTTATACATATTCTTTATGAACAGAGCAGTGCTTCGTTTATTCTTACAGTCACAGCCTAGCTTCTTGTCTTCTTGCGGAATATATGTCCTCAGGACAGAGCAGTGCTCCGTTTTATCCCGTGCTATGCACTTCGCTTGTCTTGCGCAAAATTAAAAAGGAGTCCTTTTAATTTGTGTCACTCGAAGCGTAGCTTCTCGTCTTCTTGCGGAATATATTCCTCAGGGCGAAGCAGTGCCTTGCTGATCCTCACTCAGGATGTGGCGTTAAGCGCAGGTAAGGCGTGACCGCGGTATACCCTTTGGGAAAACGTTGTGCAATTTCAGTCTCATCTTTTAGCGATGGCACAATCACCACATCATCGCCATGCTGCCAATTGGCAGGTGTTGCGACTTTATGGCTGTCGGTGAGTTGTAATGAATCCACCACACGCAAGATTTCATGGAAATTACGACCCGTCGATGCAGGATAAGTAATAATCAAACGGACTTTTTTGTTGGGATCGATGACCACTAAAGAACGAACTGTAAGCGTTTCGCTGGCATTCGGATGAATAAAGTCATACAGCTCGGAAACTTTGCGATCCTGATCGGCAATGATCGGAAAATTCACCGTGGTGTTCTGGGTTTCATTGATATCTTTAATCCAGCCATGATGCGACTCCACATCATCTACCGACAAGGCAATGGCTTTAACACCACGTTTTGCAAACTCGTCTTTCAGTTTTGCGGTATAGCCAAGTTCAGTTGTACATACCGGTGTATAGTCAGCAGGGTGTGAAAATAAAATGCCCCAGCTATCACCCAGAAAGTCATAAAAATTAATCAGGCCTTCGCTAGATTGCTGTTCAAAATTCGGTGCGGTATCGCCTAGACGTAAACTCATCTTTTTAGCCTCAATTGGTCTTTTAATGTCGAGATACGATTTAATATGAACCAAATTTTTTATGATTAAAAATAGTGTTTTTAGCTTTCTTTATGAATAAATTGCATAAGCAAGATATCCATCTATCCAGAAGCGCAAAAATCAGTCACTTAATTGACTATGTTGCACAGGGAAAATTTGCTACATTACTTTGCCTTAGATCTTAGGGCTAGAACTAAGGATCAGATTTTTTTAGCGGTTTTACAGCAAAACCCTTGTAGTTCAAATTTCTAGCACCATAATAACGACTAAGAACATATTCATTTGACAAGCAAGATTTAGAGAGTCTATTCATGTTGGCAAGTCTGATCGGAGGAATCTTCGGTACCAAAAATGAGCGCGAACTCAAACGCATGCGTAAAATCGTAGACAAGATTAATGTGCTCGAGCCGACGATATCTACCCTTAGCGATGCAGACTTATCTGCAAAAACTGAAGAATTCAAACAACGATATAATAAGGGTGAAACCCTCGATAAATTACTGCCTGAAGCATTTGCAGTCTGTCGTGAAGCCGCGAAGCGGGTGATGGGCATGCGTCATTATGACGTGCAGCTGATCGGTGGTATTACCTTGCATGAAGGTAAAATCGCAGAAATGCGTACCGGTGAAGGTAAAACCCTGATGGGTACTTTGGCTTGTTATCTGAATGCCATCAGTGGTCAGGGCGTGCATGTCATTACCGTGAACGATTACCTGGCACAGCGTGATGCCGAGTTAAACCGTCCATTATTCGAGTTTTTGGGTCTAAGCATCGGCATTATTTATTCTATGCAAAATCCGATGGAAAAAGCTGAAGCTTATCGTGCCGACATTACTTACGGTACCAATAACGAATTTGGCTTTGACTACCTGCGTGACAACATGGTGTTCTCGCTAGCAGAGAAAAAGCAGCGTGGCCTGACCTATGCGATTATCGATGAGGTCGATTCGATCCTGATCGATGAAGCACGTACCCCGTTGATTATTTCTGGTCAAAGTGAAGATTCTTCGCAGCTTTATGCAGCCATCAATAATATTCCACCAAAATTACAGGCACAGAAAGAAGAGAAAGTGCCGGATGGCGGTCACTTCTGGATTGATGAAAAACAGCGTTCAGTTGAAATTACTGAAGTGGGTTTTGAAACCATTGAAAGTGAACTGATTGAAATGGGCTTGCTGGCTGAAGGCGAGAGCTTGTATTCAGCGTCGAACCTGAACCTGTTGCATCATGTCACTGCAGCGATCCGTGCGCATTATCTCTATCAACGCAATGTGCAATACATCATCAATGATGGTGAAGTGATTATTGTCGATGAAAATACCGGTCGTACCATGCCGGGACGTCGCTGGTCTGAAGGTTTGCATCAAGCCGTAGAAGCCAAAGAAGGTCTGGAAATTCAACCGGAAAACCAGACACTTGCAACCACAACATTCCAGAACTATTTCCGTCTGTATAAAAAATTATCGGGTATGACCGGTACTGCTGATACTGAAGCAGCGGAAATGAAAGAAATTTATGGTCTGGATGTAGTGTTGATTCCGACCCATCGTCCAATGATTCGTGATGACCAGAACGATTTAATCTATTTAAATCGTGAAGGCAAATATAACGCCATTATTCAAGAAATTCAGCGTGTGCATGAAGCGGGTGTTGCACCAATTCTGATTGGTACAGCCACCATTGAAGCTTCTGAGATCCTGTCGGATAAGCTTAAAGCTGCAGGTATCACGCATGAAGTATTGAATGCCAAACAGCATGAACGTGAAGCGGATATTATCGCGCAAGCCGGTGCGCCGCGTGCAGTGACCATTGCTACTAACATGGCGGGTCGTGGTACCGACATTTTGTTGGGTGGTAACTGGAAAGCCTTGCTGGCCAAAATTGAAAACCCGACAGCTGAAGATGAAGCGCGTCTGAAAGCAGAATGGGATGTTAGTCACCAATCTGTTCTAGATTCGGGTGGTTTGCATATTATCGGTTCTGAACGTCATGAATCACGCCGTATCGATAACCAGCTGCGTGGTCGTGCTGGTCGTCAGGGTGACCCGGGTGTATCACGTTTCTATCTGTCACTTGAAGATGACTTGATGCGTATTTTCGCCGGAGATCGCGTTGTTGGCATGATGCGTGCCATGGGCTTGCAGGAAGATGAAGCGATTGAGCACAAAATGGTGTCTCGCTCGATTGAAAATGCCCAGCGTAAAGTGGAAGCACGTAACTTCGATATTCGTAAGAACTTGCTGAAATACGATGACGTGAATAACGAACAGCGTAAGATTATTTATAGTCAGCGTGATGACATTCTGGCAGAAAATTCGCTGCAAGATTATATTGAAGAAATGATTCGTGAAGTGATGCAGGGTGTAATTGCCAATTATATTCCGCCTGAGTCGATTCATGACCAGTGGGATATTGAAGGTCTGGAATTGGCCTTGCGTGAAGACATGTCACTCGATCTTCCTATCGCACAATGGCTGGAACAGGACCGTCGTCTCGATGAAGAGGCATTGGTGGTGCGTATTAGCGATGAAGTACTGAATCGTTACCGTTCACGTCGTGAACAAATGGGTGCGGAATCTGCAGCATCGCTTGAACGTCACTTTATGCTGAATTCTCTGGATCGTCACTGGAAAGAACATCTGGCAGCGATGGATTACTTGCGTCAGGGCATCCATTTACGTGGCTATGCACAGAAAAATCCAGAGCAGGAATATAAAAAAGAAGCCTATAACCTGTTTGTGAATATGCTGGGTGTCATCAAATCGGATGTCGTTACAGATTTATCGCGTATTCATGTTCCAACACCTGAAGAGCTGGCTGAAATGGAAGCGCAGCAGCTGGCACAGGCTGAGGCAATGCGTTTGCAGTTATCTCATGATGAGTTCGACGGTTTACTGGCAGATGAACATGAAAATACGACTGAACAAAATGCTGAGGCAAATCCGGTAGCGCCAGTCTTTGAAGCGCCGGCAAGCCGTAATGCACCTTGTCCATGTGGTTCAGGCCTGAAATATAAACAGTGTCATGGCAGAATCTAAGCGATATTGAAAATCAGAGCCACATGGCTCTGATTTTTTATGTATAAAGATTTTTCAGAAACTGAATACTATTTGCAGTCCTGCGGATTAAATGGTATTTAATGGCTCATTCAACACCGAAAAGTGGAATAACCTGAATGAAAAAAGTATTAAAAACGCTCATGATTGCCGCTTTGGCCATGCCTGCTTTAAGTTTTGCAGAAACTGCAGCCACCACGACACTTGATAAAGTTCAGCAAGCAGTGGGTTCTACTACAGCTCAAGTACAACGTACAGATGAACAAGTGACCGTGGCCAGCCCGCGTACCGGGATTCGTTATACCTTTGCCAATCAGAATCGCCCGATTGTGTTGCAGACCGCTGCGATCGCACCGGCCAATGCGGCCAATGCAGATCGTATTGTGGCATCTAATCCGGCACTTTCTGCCGCGAGTCAGCAGCAAGCGAAGCAGGCTTTATTAAATGAAGCAGGGCAACTTGCGAAAAATTAAAATCCCCGATTTTTGAAAATGCAGAAACCAGTCTTGATGACTGGTTTTTTATTGTGAAAATCCATCATAAATCTCAAGCTTACTCAGGCTTTGGCTCGATTTTTTGTTGCAGATCAACTAAGCTGTATTTTTCCGAAACTTCAATATTGGACTTTAAAATGGCAGTTGGTGACGTATCTATGCCACAGATGCATGTGGTGAAAGGGGTTAAAATTGGTTCGGCTGAAGCCTATGTGCGCTATCAGAACCGACGTGACCTGGTGATATTTGAACTGGCTCCAGGCTCCAATGTTGCAGGGGTATTTACTCAAAATGCCTTCTGTGCAGCCCCTGTGCATGTATCTAAAGCGCATTTACAGGTAGGGAATCCGCGTTACCTGGTGATCAATACCGGCAATGCCAATGCAGGAACCGGCCCTACAGGCATGGCAAATGCAGAAGCCACCTGTGCCAAGCTGGCTGAACTGGCAGGGGTACAGGCTGCTGAAGTTTTACCATTCTCTACGGGTGTCATTGGCGAGCAATTGCCAATGGAGCGTTTGCTCAGCGGTTTACAACCTGCGCTAGACTCATTGCGTGATGATGCCTGGGTCGATGCTGCAACGGGAATCATGACCACAGATACTACACCGAAAGGCGCTTCAGAGCAGTTCGAGCTGGATGGTGTCACCTATACCATGACCGGTATTTCCAAGGGTGCCGGCATGATTCGTCCAAATATGGCGACTATGCTGGGTTATGTGGCAACCGATGCTCCAATCAGCCGTGAACTGGTTCAGCAGTTATTAACAGAAACAGTAAATGTGTCGTTTAACCGCATTACTATCGATGGTGATACTTCAACCAATGATTCCTGCATCTTGATTGCCACAGGTCAAGGCGGGGGGGCTGAAATTACTTCGACTGAAGATCCACGTTATGCAGTCGTGCTTGATGTGTTAATGCGTACCATGAAACGCTTGGCGCAACTGATTGTGCGTGATGGTGAAGGTGCCACCAAATTTATTACAGTTGCGGTAGAAGGTGGTGCTAATATTCAGGAATGCTGTGATGTGGCTTATAGCATTGCACATTCGCCATTGGTTAAAACTGCGATTTTTGCTTCTGATCCAAACTGGGGGCGTATTCTGGCAGCGATTGGTTATGCTGGTGTGCCGAATTTAGACGTTGCAAAAATTCAGGTTTGGTTAGATGATGTACAAATCTGTAAAGATGGTGGTGCGGCGGCAGACTATACTGAAGCAGCTGGTGCAGGTGTGATGGCCCAAGCTGAAATGACGATTCGTGTTGATCTTGGACGTGGTACAGCGAAAGACACGGTCTATACCTGTGACCTGTCTTATGATTACGTCAAGATTAATGCAGATTATCGTTCATAATTCAGATCGTTTCTAAAGCCTCCGTTGTGGGGCTTTTTTTATATCTTATGATTTTTAATGACTGGTCAAAAATGGCATTTTGCCAATTGTGATTAGGGTGTAGGGTAAATGTCCGTGTCATAACGGATAATTAGGGTAGAGTAAGAGTTGTTATGAATAGTGCGACCAAATTAATAGCCAATGAAGCAAAGTCGATTGTGCAGGCGCATTTAGATCGTTTAGGCGTTCCTCAAGAACATCAAATGAGCCAGCAGGAAAAATTAGACAAATTTGCACAAATCAAGGCTGAACTGGAAAAACAGGATGCCGTTTTGGTGGCGCATTATTATTGCGATCCTGAAGTACAAGAACTGGCTGAGTTGACCGGTGGTTGTGTTTCGGATTCTCTGGAAATGGCACGTTTTGGTCGCGATCATTCAGCCTCTACGTTGGTAGTGGCAGGAGTGAAATTTATGGGTGAAACCTCAAAAATTTTATCTCCAGATAAAACCGTGCTGATGCCAACCCTGGAAGCGACCTGTTCACTGGATCTTGGTTGTCCGGTTGATGAATTTACAGCTTTCTGCGATGCGCACCCCGATCATACCGTGGTGGTGTATGCCAATACTTCCGCAGCGGTGAAAACACGTGCCGATTGGGTGGTGACTTCTAGCTGTGCAGTGGAAATTATTGAACATCTGGATAGTCTCGGTGAAAAAATTATCTGGGCGCCGGATCAGCACTTGGGCCGATATATCCAAAGCAAAACCGGTGCAGAAATGTTGCTCTGGGATGGTGCCTGTATCGTGCATGAAGAATTCCGTTCACGCGGTATTGTCAATATGAAAGCACTCTATCCCGATGCTGCGGTGTTGGTACATCCGGAATCCCCCATGTCTGTAGTCGAGATTGCCGATGCAGTAGGCAGTACCTCGCAACTGATTAAAGCCGCACAGACTTTGCCACATCAGCGTTTAATTGTGGCTACGGATCGTGGTATCTTCTATAAAATGCAGCAAGCAGTTCCCGATAAAATCCTGATTGAGGCACCAACTGCGGGGGAAGGGGCAACCTGTCGTTCTTGTGCGCATTGTCCGTGGATGGCAATGAATGAGCTGGATGGTATTTTGCATGTATTACAGCATAAGGATCAGGAAGTACATGTCGATCCTGTACTGGCTGAACGCGCAAAACTGCCTCTAGATCGCATGTTGAATTTTAGTGCCGGACTAAAACGTTAAAATTTGTATAAAAAATGTCTGAAGCGCTTGATAAATAAACGCTTGGCGCGTTTTTTAGGTTTTTTTTTAAGATAGGTGTTGACGTCTCCGGGCGTCACGCCTAGAATGCACACCGTACCGAACGATGTTCGATACGAAAGCTGAGATGAATCGGAGCATAGCACAGCCTGGTAGTGCACCTGGTTTGGGACCAGGGGGTCGTAGGTTCGAATCCTACTGCTCCGACCAATTCTTCAAGGCAAATGATGTTTGCATCAGTAACGCGCTTGTAGCTCAGTTGGATAGAGCATCCGCCTTCTAAGCGGATGGTCACAGGTTCGAATCCTGTCAGGCGCGCCATTTGGTCGCTTGATGTTAAGAATCAAAATGATGGTGGATGTAGCTCAGTTGGTAGAGCCCTGGATTGTGATTCCAGTTGTCGCGGGTTCGAATCCCGTCATTCACCCCAACTTTTAAAGTTGAAATCGGAGCATAGCACAGCCTGGTAGTGCACCTGGTTTGGGACCAGGGGGTCGTAGGTTCGAATCCTACTGCTCCGACCATCTCTTTCAAGATGGTCGAGATAAAAGATACCGCGTTAAGCGGTTTTTTTATGTCTGAAATTTAATAAGTATAAAATATATACAGTATTATTTGTCGTGACTTATTTTTAACAACTATCAAGTAGTCACTGCTAAATCCATATCAGTTTATCTTTGATGCAACTTAATTCAGTCATTTATTTATGGTGAAATTCTCATCCGAGGTCTAATAGTTTGTTTGGATTCAAACATACATTTATATCTGGAGAATAAGGTTTCTAAAAAGGAAGGAGGTGATAATGCTCTGACTATTTTATTTGAACAGGTGTATATACGTTTGAAAATCTAAATACAGTTGTGTAAATAAAATGGGTGGTGAGAATGATCTTTCAGCTATTAAAAATTTATTTTGATCGGCATATAAATATTGAACCGCCCCAAAAAGTGCTCTTGCACTTAATTAAACCGCATAAATTTCCTTAAGATGTTTAAATATTGCCCAGCAGAGAGTAAAAACTGCATTTTC
>NZ_JAJKFX010000015.1:0-69061 GCF_022869025.1 Acinetobacter sp. F-1
AATCAAGCCAATCAAGCCAATCAAGCCAATCAAGCCAATCAAGCCAATCAAGCCAATCAAGCCATTTTTAAATCTTGATAAGTAGCATTTCAATGCCTTATTAAAGTAATGTACTTATGAAGATTAAATCTGTCGGCGGGCATACTAGCAGAAAATTATGCAATTTCTATTATGATTTGTGCTCAAATCCTATTAAAAAATAGCGTAGTGTATATTTTTTGTAAGAATTACTTGTTTTATTTACAACTATTAAAATCATTTACATTTTAACTCTATTCAGTTTTTATCATCAATCCAGAAATATAGTTACAAATTGCTATGTATATAGCCAATAACTTGGGTAGAATAGCTTCAATTTTAAAATTTAAAAATAATCTCTGGGAAAACGTGTGCGACACTTTCAACTAGCTGCTTTATTGGCATGTGGCATTGCTACTACAGGGTGTGCAGTCACCTCTGGTTTACAAACATATGACTTACCTAGCGAAGGCGTTTTTCAAACCGACCTCGGTACGACAGTCAATGTCATAAAACTCACTCAAGATTCTATGATGGCTGTTCAGCCTGCTGTACAGAATATTCAACAACAATATGCCCATCTGTTTAATACACAGCATCGTAACTACAATCTGAGTCCAGGCGACATTCTATCAATTTACTTATGGGCTTATCCTGAACTCACCTCTCCTAGCAATAGTATTAATAATGATCAAGCTGCTCAAGCCAGTGGTTTCCAAATCGATTCAGAAGGTTATATTCAGTTTCCCATTATTGGCCGTTATAAGGCCGCTGGGAAATCACTGACACAAGTCAATCGTGAATTACGCAGCCAATTATCACGTTACCTGAAAAACCCAGATGTGATTGCACGAGTATTGTCTTATCAAGGCCAGCGTTACTCAGTACAAGGTAATGTGATGAAGGGCGGTCAATTTTACTTAAGTGACCAACCTGTGAGTGTTTATACTGCTTTAGGTATGGCAGGTGGTGTGAATGCACAACAAGGTGATAATGCCTCTATTACATTAGTACGCCAGGGACGTTCATATAGCCTAAATACCGTAGAGCTAGAAAAAGCAGGGCTTTCACTGCATCACTTGTTGATCCAGCCAAATGACACGCTATATGTCAACAACCGTGAAAATCAAAAAATCTATGTCATGGGTGAATCGGGTAAAAACCAATCTTTAGCATTGCGTGATCAAGGCATGAGCTTAAGTGATGTTTTAGGTGAAAGTCTCGGTCTTAATCCACTTTCTGCCAGTCGCAGTAAGATTTATGTGGTGCGTAGTCAGCCCACGACTACTCACACTGAAGTCTACCAGATGGATTTGACCAGCATTGCTGATTTTGGTCTGGCCAATCAGTTTAAGATGCGCAGCAATGATATTGTGTATGTCGATGCCTCTGGCTTGGCGCGCTGGCAGCGTGTCGTCAACCAGATTATCCCATTCTCAAATGCTTTGTATAATTTAGACCGTTTGGGGAATTAATGAAAATCAATCATATTTTAGTGGTTTGTATTGGCAATATTTGTCGTAGCCCCATGGCAGAATACTTTTTAAAACAGCAATATCCGCATTTACAGATTGAGTCTGCGGGTATTGCGGGCGTGGTTGGACATGCAGCCGATGAAAAAGCCAGTCTATGCATGCAACGCTTTGAGATTGATATGAGTGCGCATATTGCAAAAAAACTCAATGCTGAGCTGATTAAAAAAGCTGACCTAGTTCTTGTGATGAGTCAGAATCAGCAAAAACATATCGAACAGACCTGGCCATTTGCCAAAGGTAAAACCTTTAGACTGGGGCATTGGCAAAGTAAAAATATTGCCGATCCTTATCAGCATGATCAAACATTTTTTGATGACACCTGTCAATTAATTCAAGACTGTATTGCTGACTGGAAAAAATATATTTAATTTTTTTAATATTTTCACTTTTTGATATTTAAATTATGAGCCAAACCGCCAACACCGAAGACACCATTGACTTAAAGGAATTGTTTTTTTCCTTGATTGCGCAATGGAAACTGATTGCCCTGTGCGTTACTTTAAGTTTGATCTGTGCCTTACTGTATTTAAGAACCACACCGGATACCTATTCAGTAGATGCTATGGTACAAGTCGAAGACAGTAAAGGGACTTCGGCTGCTTTATTGGGTGATTTATCCAGTATGATCGAGCAAAAATCCCCTGCTCAAGCCGAAATTGAAATTTTAAAATCGCGTTTGGTGCTCGGTGAGGTCATCAACCATTTAAATTTAAATATTCGTATATCTGGTACAGAAGACAGTTTCTGGAATCGGTTAATGGCTAAACATGAATACGACACCACGTATTCAGAAAAATCAGTATTGTTTCAAGACAATCGAAATAGTTTCGATATTCGCCAGTTTGATATTCCGCAATATTTCCAGGATAAAAACTTAATTTTAAGTTTTAAAGAAGGCAAATATAGCCTGACTGATGAGAAAACTGAACAGGTGGTTTTTTCTGCGCCTCTAAACCAGATCAGTCAATCCTCATCTGAGTTTGGCCTGTGGAAAGTTGCAGTTTATAGTCAAGATCATTTTGATACCACGTATAATATTCAAAAACAGAGCTTACCTGCTGCCATGCAGTCTTTGACCAGTAACTACTCAGTGGCTGAAAAAGGCAAGATGAGCGGTGTCTTAGGGCTTAACTATCAAGGCGAAGATACGCAGCACATTACTCAAGTCCTGAATGCCATTCTAGCTGCTTATAGCCAACAGAATATTGAACGTCGATCTGCAGAAACTGCGCAGACACTTGAATTCCTAGAAAATCAATTACCGGAACTAAAACAACAACTTGATGTTGCAGAGCGTGAATTCAACCGCTTCCGCCAACAAGCAAATACAGTGGATGTTACGAAAGAATCGGAATTATACTTAACCCAAAGCATTACTTTAGAGACACAAAAAATCCAGCTGGAGCAGCAGGTTGCAGAAGCTTCATCCAAATATATGGATGAACATCCGATGATGCAGCAAATGAATGCACAACTCGCTGCAATCAATAAAAAAATTGCAGAGCTAGATGGAACATTAAAACGTTTACCTGAACTACAGCGCCAGTACTTACAATTGTTCCGTGAAGTTGAAGTCAAACAGCAGCTGTATACAGGCTTACTCAATTCATACCAGCAACTTCGTATTGCCAAAGCCGGTGAAATTGGCAATGTGCGTATTGTCGATACTGCAGTTGAACCCATTGAACCAATTAAACCTAAAAAATTGATTGTTTTAATTTTATCGCTGTTTGTCGGTGGTTTTATTGGTGTCTTACTTGCATTACTTAAAAATATGATGCGTTCAGGCATTAAAGATGCCGCTCAGATTGAAAATGAGCTGGATCTGCCAGTGTATGCCACCGTGCCACGTTCTTTAATTCAAGAAAGTCGTATCAATCTGCTAAAAAAGAAAAAAAATATTCCTATTCTTGCGGTTAAAGACGGCGGTGATATTGCAATTGAAAGCCTGCGCAGTATGCGTACCGCAATTCACTTTGCCTTAATGAATGCCAGCAATAATGTGATTGCACTGTCAGGCCCTGCCCCTGAGATTGGGAAATCTTTTATTACTGTTAACCTTGCAACCATTTTGGCGCAAGGTGGAAAACGGGTACTCGTCATTGACGGTGATATGCGTCGTGGTTATTTACATAAATATTTCAATGCTGATATCAAACCGGGTCTAGCTGAACTGTTAAATCGTCAAAATAGTTATGAAGATGTTGTCCAAAACTCGACTGTAGAAAACCTGTTCTTTGTCACTCGCGGCAAGAGTCCAGTCAATCCGTCTGAACTGTTAAGTACCGATAAATTCAAGGCTTTCCTGGATCAGGCATCTGCTCATTTTGATCACATCTTAATTGATACTCCACCAGTACTTGCTGTTACTGATGGTAGTATTATTGCGCAATATGCAGGGGTCAATTTATTAATTGCCCGTCATGGACAAACGCAAATTAAAGAACTTGAAATTACGGTGAATCGTTTTGAACAGGCCAATGTAAAAGTTAATGGCGTGATTCTGAATGACGTACAAAAAGGTGCAGCGGGTAGTTATGGTTATAATTATGCCTATGCCTATACTGCACATAAAGATAATGACTAATCTAGTCTAAACTCAAATTTCACACTCTGTCTGAACAGGGTGTGAAATTATCCATCCTTACATTTATTGCAAATGATTGTTGTTGAAAAAATCAACTAAAAAATCTATCGTGGTTATAGTTTAAAACTCCTGAGAATATACAAGAATGTTATCCAAAACACTGCTCGCTACCTTGGCATTAAGTTCTTCCCTCGCCTTTGCACAAGGCATCGTTTTAAATGACCAAAACTTACGTACCGATTTAAACTGGCTCAATCAGCAGGGTGTGATTCAAATCAGTACTTCCACTTGGCCCATCAGTGGTGATGAAATTCAACGTGCTCTTGCCCAAGCTAAAATCAACAATAATACTCAGCAAAAAGTCATTGATACTGTATTGGCACATTTGAATGCCAATAACCAGTTGCTCAAAGCATCCTTATTTGCAGAAACTGATCAAAAGAATATTCCTCAAGCCTTTGGCGATCAGCAAAAAGCACAATATCAGGCAGGCATCGAGTTAAATGTGGGTAACGAGAACTGGGATGCCAGAATTCGTATGAATGCAGAAAAAGACCTACAGATTGACAATGATCAAGATCTTAATCTTGAGGGCTCATATATCGCTAGAAAATTATGGAATCAATGGCTGATTGCTGGACAGATCCCGACCTACTGGGGTCCTGCACATGATGGCAGTTTAATTCGTGGTGATGCCAGCCGCCCTGTGTATGGCGTGACGATGCAACGTGCCGAACAGAATGCTTTTGCAAACAAATGGTTGGCCTGGATTGGGCCTTGGCAATATCAAGCTTTTGCTGGACAACTGGATGACTACGATGCTGTGCCTGATGCCAAACTGATTGGCTTACGTGTCACTGCACAACCCTTGCCTTATTTAGAACTGGGTGCATCACGTGCTATTCAATGGGGTGGTGAAGGACGACCAGAAAATTTAAGCTCACTTTGGAATGCATTTTTGGGATATAAAGATAATGGAGATAATGGTATACCAGGTACATCTAACCAAGTTGCTGGCTTAGATACTCGGCTAAATTTGCTTCCATTAATAAATATACCGATGGGTGTATATGCACAATATATAGGTGAAGATGAAGCAGGCTATATGCCTGCAAAGAAAATGTATTCGGCTGGAGTCGATTATTCATCAAGTTATAACAATATGTCTTTCCAACTGTATACCGAATGGGCAGACACTCGTACCAATGGCAAGGTACAGGGCATTTCCTATAATCATAGTGTATATACCGATGGTTTTTACCAGCATGGCTATCCCCTAGCGCATGCCATGGGTGGTGATGGCCAAATGCTGTCTGTAGGTGGCGATATTCGTTTGGATCATCTCAATCGTGTTAATACACGCATCCTATTTGCGAAATTTGATCAAGCAGCTAATCGACGTGATAGAGGCATTACTAATTTAGCTTTTCCAGCACAGGATGAATTAAAAGCGCTAGATCTAACCTGGACACATTATCTACGCCCAGACATTCCACTTAAACTGAATGGGTGGGTGGGTGACTCTGAGGTATACGGTAACGATGGCGGTGTATCAATTGGTATCGAATTCCCCTTAGAAAAGGGCTTATTTTCTTACTAAGACCTATTCAACACTTAAGTACGGGAGATAGCGACAACTTTCCCATACCTCCCAAAATACTGATGAAACTGAAAATAAAAAACCAGCGCTTGCTGGTTTTTTATTAAGTATCTGGTAATGCATCGAGCTGCCCTACACCGACTGAACCAGTCTTTTAAAAAGTGATTTACCCCAGCCCACTGATAAATCAGCTACTGATGAGAGAGGGGTCAATAATCACCATACTTATCAACTAATATATGGCTCAGTAGCTCAGGACTGGCTATACCTTTTATTAATCACTTGCGTCAGCATCAATTTTCTAGCCTGAATGTCACCTTAGTCTCAAACCACTTGTCATACACTTAGTATTTTTTGTGGAACTGTCAATCTAATATTCAGTTTTTCACTCGTATCTCATTCGATACCTGTAGCTGGAAGGCATAGGTACATTATGCTAATACTCGCTTATGCTCAAAATTAATAGTTTAGATATAATCTTGTAGTACTCCGCATTTAGCTTTCGTGAAAGTCTTATTTATCCATGCTTGGTGTTATTTCACCTCTTTTGTAAATAAGCTAGTGTCATGAATACTTTTTTTTGAAAACCGCGCAGCACCGACTTCCTGATCAGGAGCATTAATTCCCTCTTGGCTTAGCATTACCTTAGCGGTTTTAAACATAATTTTAAAATCAAACCAAATATTATACTGTTCAATATATTGCACATCTAATTCAAATTTTTCTTCCCAAGATAAATTGTTGCGTCCACTCACCTGAGCAAGCCCTGTCATACCCGGTTTTACCTCATGGCGTCGCATTTGTTCAGCTGTATAATGTTCTAGAAATTCTTTCATTTGAGGGCGAGGCCCAACAATACTCATATCCCCTTTTAAAACATTAATCAGTTGAGGCATTTCGTCCAAGCTGGTTGAACGTATCTTCTGTCCAAATGATGTGATACGAAATTTATCAGGCAAAAGATTGCCATCTTTATCTACTGCATTTCTCATAGAGCGGAACTTAATCATTTTAAATAATTTACCATTTTTACCCGGGCGTTCTTGGTAAAAGAAAATGGGGGAGCCTAAATTTTTCCGCACTTTATAGCTCATAATAATAAAAACTGGAAATAATACTAATAAAGCTATTATTGCAATAACTATATCTACTATTCTTTTAGATAATTTTTCTTTAGTAAAAATATTAGAAAAAGAATAAAAATGAACATGAGGAAATAAAGATTTTTTTAAACTAAAATTCTTTTTATCCATATAATGCCAAGAGTTTTTCTTATCTGTTTCATTAACTCCATTCTTCTTTGAGGAAAATTGTATTATTCCATTCTTATGCCCCTGTGTATTTTTAGAATATTTATTTGATAAACTATTATCTTTTTCAATAAATAAAGACTTATGTCTTACAATATTGCTTCCTTCAAAGTTTTTGATCTTATTTTTTTCTTTTTTTAGATCCATTAATAAACACCTCAATATGTCTATTTATCAATCATAACAATTATATTTTTTTAAAAGTAGAGATATGTTTATCAAAAAAATATTAACCAACCATTTATTATAGATTAATATTTCTTTATTAAAAATAATCATACAATTAGGTTCTATGATATTTCACTTAATTGAGAAATTAAGACTTTAAGAAAATTTCAATTAAATAAGCCACTTTAGAAATTATATCCCTTCATGAGCTTTTAATATATTTAATAAATAATTGTGAAAGTTACTATTTATTGAAAAAAAATCTATTTTTTAAATACAACACACCTCACACTAAAAAATATGTGACAAAATGTAAAATAGTTTTAAATAAGGTGAATTAATTCACCTTATTAATTAATTTTAAGCAAGTCTAAGCCAGATAAGTAGAAAGAAGGAAGTTTACTCAATATAACATCTAAGATTTATATAAAAATCTTATTGATATTTACTTAAAATATTTTTATTTTCAAACAGATCAGACCTTATTCATATTTCTATGAGATAAATCCAAAAAAATTGGCCAGCTTTAAAAGTAAGCTACTTCATTTTTAGAATATTGATAGCCTTTATTATCAGTATAAAATACTAAAGAAAAAAATAAAAAGAGGCAGAAAATTTACCTCTTATAAAGTGTTGATCTATGCTTCAAAGTAGAGGTATTTCTATATGAGTTCGGTCACTATATATCTATACTATAAAAATCATGCACAATCGCACGAGCACCAAAACTTTCTTTTTGATTAATCAGTCCTGTATTTAAAAACTTTCCTTCTTTTTCATTTGAGATACCGAAATCAAATATCTTAGTAGACTGCATATTTTTATTGATTAAAAAATCGATTAGAATATCTAAGGCTCTTTCTTCCCTTCCCTTATCATTACTGGCTAAATACTGTAAATGGACTACTTTCTCAGTTTCAAAAGTCACTGCTGCTGCAACAATCTGACTTTCAAAACAACATTTATAAGCCCTTATGTTATTAGGGAATCTACTTTTTAATAAATCTATTTCCGTTTCATTATGAACTGGCTTTTGATGATGATGTTGACCTAAGACTTCACGAATAACTTCCCAGACTATGCTTGGCTGTTCGACTTCTTCATAAGTTAATCCAGATTTTTTTGCTTTATTGATTGCCCATTTTTTAGATTTTGAATAGTAAATTTTTTCCTGTAAGTTAATAGAAGTACTAATATCCCGACGATAGAGCCTTGCTTCATTTAGAAATAAAGCATATAAATCCTCTTGAGCAGGATAATGATGATAAATATTAGGTATGCATTTATATATAATTTTTTTAATATAATTTTCTTTTAAAAAACCTTTTAACTGAGAAAAAAGACTTAACATATCAATAGCACGACAATCCCTATCAATCAAAAAACCACCAAATGTTAAGCCTTGATGACTATAAAAAATATTATCTTTAATATTTCCAGGCAATAAAGCCACGATTTTATCTTTATCATTTTTAAACATTAAAGAAAAGTCTTCAAATCGATCAGAATGGTAGTCCATAAAATTCCGATTAAACATGAAATGATAATTTTTACAGTTTAATAAAAAATCATTCCATACTTCTTTATCAGCATCTTCATATTTTTTTATTTGAAAACTTACAGCTTCTTTCACCGTAATCTCCTTTATCATTATAAATTTTCATAAGGTATAAAATTTAAATAATATTTTTAAAAATCATTATTAAAAAACCTTAAGACTTATCAATTCCTAGCATTTTGGATAACCTATAATTGATCAAATCTGCATTAAAATTTTTTTTAGCATATAAAAATCCTTGATATCCCATCTTATTTACTTGTTCAGGATGCTCTATAAAATAAATCATTTTTTCCACTAATGCAGCTATATCCCATTTTGGAATAAGAAAACCAGTCACCCCATCTACTACAGTCTCATTACAGCCTGGAACATCAGTGGTAATCACTGGGCGTCCTATAGCCATCGCTTCTTGTGTGCTGCGAGGCACACCTTCACGATAGGATGGCAATACAAATACTGCGCTATTACATATTCGTTGAGCAACATCTGTGACGAAGCCAGCATATTCTATAATCCCTGTTTCTATCAATTGATCTAATTCTGCCTGTTTTAAACTTGTCAGGTTTTCAGTATCTAAGCCACCTATAATTTTAAACAGTATTTCAGGATATTGTTTTTTAACTATTCTGGCAGCTTCTAAATACTCAAATATGCCCTTTTCAGCGATTAACCGAGCTACAAAAATAAAAGATATATTTTTTTGATTATCCCATTTTTTGTAGGCATACTCTTTTAAATTAAGGCCTATCGGCCCCAAGACTTCAATGGCATTTTTTTTATGATAAATATTATAGCGTTGTACTAAGTCCTTAGGATCATCATGATTTAAGAATATAATTTTATCTAAATAAGGAAATACAATTCTGTATAAAGATACTTGTATAAAGCGTATAAATTTAGCTTTCAAACTTTGACCATGTTTATGCATTGTAAAAGGCGAACCTAAGCCTTCAATCATGCCATAGACATAAGGAACTTTATTCTTATAAGCAGCCAAAGTTGCATAAATGACCGGCTTAGTTGAATATGAAAATACAATATCGGGTTGAATTTCTTTTATTTTCTGTATGAGTTGATAAGTTGAACGTAGATCAGTCAATGGATTTAACCCACCACGGCTAAGTTTATAGGTAATAGGAGTCACTCCAAGATTTTTTATTTTATCCAACCAGTCATTGCTATATTCAGATACGAAAGCATAAACATGATAATTTTTTGCTAAACATGACAACATGAAATCTTTACGAAAACCATAAAGATTATATGCAGTGGTTCCAATTATAATAATTTTTTTATTTATCATTATTTTAATCGTCCTATAAGTTCTAATTGTGAAGCATAAGAAATTTTATCCTCGTCTGAAACAGTGGTCATCCTGCGCTTATGTAAAATATGCATTAAATTCAAAAAACTTAATATTTTTACAATCATTTTTTTTATTTCAAATTTCAATACAATCTTATTTTTGTCTATATCAGAAATAACATTATTATAATATTTTTTGATCACTTCAATTTGAGTATTATAACCACGAATCATTTTTTCTTTTTTTACATTTTCTACTTCTCTATAAAAATATAAGGGTTCTTTCATAACCACATAATTGAAATCATTTTTTATCGCTGCCGAGAGCCATAATTCATAATCTTCCGCTAGACAGTTATTAACTTGATAGGGATTTCTTTTACACCACGCCTTTCGTGCAAGCAGTGAAGGATGTAATAAATTGGTCAGGCCCTGCAAAATTTCTTTGGGTTGCATTTGATGATTAGAATAAATTCTTTTCCCTAAAATTTCGTTTTTATTTCCAATCGAATACAAGCTGGTTACCACTAAATCAATCTCTGGATTTTCAGTTAAGACTTTTATCTGTTTTTCCAGCCGGTCTACTGCCATTAAATCATCAGCATCCATACGTGCAATAATGTCATATTGTGCTTCATTAATAATTTGATTTAAGCGATAAGGTAATCTTCTATTGCATCCATCAGCAATGATACGAATCCGAGGATCGACAAATGATTGGGCTATCTCTAAAGACCGGTCTGTTGATCCATCATCTACCAATATCAATTCCCAATTTTGAAAAGTTTGAGCTAATACAGATTTAATCGCATCTTCCAAGTATTTTTCTGCATTAAAAAATGGAATTCCTATAGAAATATACATATTTATTCTTCCTTCTTATTATTTGAAAATAGTAAAAAAGCCGCCAATAAAAACCAGAAAATAAGTGTTCTTGCACTATAAGTGGTAAACCCATATAACATTGGCCCTAATAATATCATTTTATTTGAAAGTGAAAGTTTCTTGAATATTTGATATAAAAATATTAAAAATAAGAATATGCCTACAATTCCATAATAAAATAAGATCCCTAACCAGGTTGAATGAATTTCATTGCCTGTGGGGTTATATAACCAGTAAGCTCCTTGCCCAGCCCCAAAAATCAAATATTGAGGATAATCAAAGAAACTAAAAAGACCACGTCCTTCTACTTGGCTATCTCTTTGATCTAATCCTTCTATAAATCGTAATACAACATTATCAAAAACCCCCATATTATATAAAAAGTAGCTTAAAACACCAAAAAAAACCAAGGTCCCAAAGAATACAAATATTCTTTTATTCAAATCTCCTTTTTGACTAAAAATAAATCCTAACGTTAACATTAAGAATCCAATTGAAGCAGATCTTGACATGGTCAATAAAATCAAAAATAAGGCCAAAGAATAAACGATTATTTTTTTAAAGTTGCTTCCAGAAATATATAAATAAATTGCACAGGTACTGAGTACCCAAAATGCCATTTGATTAGGATCATTAAAAAGACCATTGTATCGTGGGTCAAAATCATAACGACCTAAGTTACTTGCCCAGATAATAATTTCGATGACATAGGAGAAAGGAATAAGAAATAAGAGTTTTTCATGGAAAAAATTAATCTGAACCTGATTCAGGTTCATCATTAATAAAAAGAATAATAAATTGAAGACCCAGTAAATAGTTGACATCATATAACTGGAATCTAGGACGATTAAATACCAGGCAAAATTTATACAAATTGCATATGTGACAAACAATAAAATTATATTAGAGTATTCAATATTTATTGAAGAACTTTTATTAAATAATAATAAAATAGCCCCCATAATAAAGATGTGACTAAACTGAGGAATCCCACTGGACCAAAAATAAAACTGAGATAAAAAAAATGAAAACAATACAAGATATATAACAACTTTATCTCTTATATTACTATCACTTAAAAAAATAATGTTATTTTTTGAATTACTTTCATTTAAAATAATCATTATCTATTCCTTTTATATTATCTGATGCTTTAAAAAAGCAAAAGAACTGATTAATATTTCATATTGTTAATATTATTGTTTTTTATTTAAATTTTTTAAAACTATTAATATATTATTTATCAAACTTAATTTTTATTAAAACTCTTTTTTAATAAATAACCAGTAAAAAAATCTGAAAAAATCATATGTCAAAATTTCAGATGGATATTCTCTCAAAATTCCCAGCATTTTTTCTAATGATTTCTTTTTGGATATTAACCCTAATTCAAACGCATTTATCCATAACGCTCTTTTTTTTGCTTTATTAAAAAATATATGATTTTGGTACTCATTTAAAATCATCATTCTTGAATCATGCATGAGAGAGGTTTGCTTATGCATATTATTATCATGTAGCCTGTATTTAGCAAACAGGACGGGAAGATAACATAACTCCCCTTCTTGTGCTAAAAGCAACCACATATACCAGTCTTCAATTTTCACCTCAGCATCATAACCACCGATTTTTTTTAAAGCATTTGATCTAATCAGTTGTGTCATGGCGGGTAACTCATGCTCTAACAATAAAATTTGTTCAAAACTATAGCTTTTTCTTTTTTTAATTCTATTTTTTACCTGATTAGAATCATGATCAATAACTGATATTCCTCCAAACACTGCAATACAATTTTTGTTATGCTTTAAAAACTCGGATTGTATTTTTATTTTATCTTCCAAGATTATATCATCAGAAGCGAGAGAAGAAAAATATTCTCCTTGCGCCCATTCTAAGGCTTCATTCAAGGTTGCACTCAAGCCCTTATTCGGTCGATGCCTAAATTCAAACCGGGTAAATCGTTTTTCACATCGTGGAATCAGTTTTTTTATTTTTTCTACTGAAGAATCTGTAGATCCATCATCAATGACAATTAACTCAATATTCTGATAAGACTGGTTAATGACACTCTGAATACTATCGCATACAAATTTTTCATGATTATAACTTGGTATAATGACAGAAACTAAAGCTTGGCCATTTATCATATTATCTCTCTTTGTTTTAATGATTTAAATATAAAAAAACTGATGACGACCCAATACATTCCATAGTTTATGAGGTGGGCTATTGAAACACCTTCAAATCCAAAAAGCTGGGTACATACATAGGTCAAAGCAATAAGAGATAAGGTAAATATAATCTCTGTAGAGATGTACAGTTTGGTCATTGCTTTACTGAGCATCAAATAAGCCAGTATCCAGCTTCCTATTTTTAGTGCATCCCCCATCATTTGCCAAAAGAACAGGCTTTGCATGGGTGCGAAAGATGGACTGAATAAGACATTGATAATCAAGTCACGCAGCACAAAAATGACTACTCCGCCTGCCACAGCCAGTGGAAAAAGAAATTTATAGCCTAAATAAACTTCTTTCTTAATTTCATCAATCATCTTGAGTTCTGACAAGCGCGGTAAGTAATAGACTCCCAATGTTGTTGTGACCAGCATCAGGTATACGGTGCTTAGACGGATCATGGCTTCCCAGTAACCGGCATACGCCAGGCCAAATTCCTGACTTAAATAGGCTCGAATTAAGATTTGCGATAAAGGCACACAGATCGCACTGACCAATGCCATCCAGATAAAAGAACTAAGTTTTTTAGTAATTTCTAAGTCTATTTTTCCAAACAGAGAGGAAAACTTAAACCAATCCGCTCGATAACACAGAAATAACGTCACTATAAACGCAATAGATTGATAAATGGATAATGCAATTAAGGCACCATATAAATGTAATTTTATTGCTAAAATACTCGTAACAATAAGCGCAAATAAACTACCCGCAATATTAGCAAGCACCAGCTTTAATATTTCTTTTTTGCCATTGAGTATGGCTAAAAACAGGGTATTAAAATTAAAGAATAATAAAAATACTGCAAACCATACAAAAACTGTTTGATATTCAAGTGTATGAAATATATAAAGTGATAGCTGCCTTTGGAAAATTAAAATTAAAAATGCGAACATCAGACTAAATACAAAAACAATACTGCCTGCTGTTTTCCAGATTGCACGTTGTTTGCTTTCATCTTCATGATATTCAGCAGTATATTTAATGACTGCGGTATTAATTGCACTACCCGCAAAAGTAGTCACCATTTGAATAAAATTTTGGAATTGACCTAAAGCTGCATATCCAGTCGGCCCCAGATATACAGCCAGAATTTTATTCAGTACAAACAGGGTTATGGTCTTAATCAGGACCGCCACCCCATTCAGTACACTGGTCTTAAGTAAATTCATCTATATTTGAAAACCATTACATAACTGAACAACTTGCTTTGCTTCATCCATGGATAAAGTAGGCCCTATCGGCAAGCTCAAGACCTGCGCATGAATTTGTTCTGAAATTGGTAAGTTTAAGTTATTCCATGCTTTATAAGCTTGCTGCTTATGGGGCGGAATCGGATAATGAATCAATGTCTGTACCCCATGCTCTGCCAAATATTTTTGTAATTCCTCCCGATATCTGGTCTGGATCACAAATAAATGCCAAACATGCTGCATATCAGTTGCGGTATTTATATTTTTAAGTGGAAGCACAATGGCTGGATTCTGAATTTCTTTTAAATAGAGATCTGCAATCTGACGACGATGCTGGTTTTCCTGATCTAAAAATGGCAGTTTTACATTCAGGATAGCCGCCTGAATTTCATCAAGGCGACTATTTACTCCCATGACCAGATTTTTATATTTTTCATGTGAGCCATAATTACGTATAGCCTTAAGCATATGGGCCAATTCAGCATCATTGGTGGTAATTGCCCCGGCATCACCCAGCGCACCCAGGTTTTTTCCTGGATAAAAACTGAAGCCTGAAGCATCTCCCCAATTCCCTGCTTTTTTACCCTCGATTTCAGCGCCATGGGCTTGTGCCGAATCCTCTAAAACCAGTAAATTATGTTTCTTGGCAATCGCCATAATTTCTGGCATGGCAGCAAGCTGTCCATATAAATGAACAGGCAAAATTGCCTTTGTTTTGATGGTAATCGCGGCTTCAATTTTTTTAACATCAATATTGAACGTATGGATATCCGGTTCGACCAATACCGGTTTCAGATGATTCTGTGAAATTGCCAAAATACTTGCAATATAGGTATTTGAAGGTACGATCACTTCATCGCCTTCATTCAGTTTACCCAGTTCTTTCCATGCACGCAGGGTCAGAATTAGAGCATCCAATCCATTGGCAACCCCTATGGCATACTCTGTACCACAATAATTCGAAAAATTTCGTTCAAAATCCTCTAACTCTTTGCCACAGATATACCAACCAGAATCAATGACCTGTGTACAAGCTGCTATAAGTTTGTCACGGTATTGAGCATTTATCGCTTTTAGCTCAAGAAAAGGTATCATTCTTATCAATCTCGTATAAAAATTTGTTATTCATTTTTTAATTTCACATTTATCAAAACTAATCTATTGATATGAATTAAAGTGAAAACCCCAATATTATTTATTCAGTTCATAATTCTTAGATTTAAAACTTGGCTCTAATAAAAATTTCTTCATCTTTTTATTTAGAGGCTTTTCAATATATTTATACATTATAAAGCTGGCTATTAAAGTCACAATAAATATAATCAATGAAAACAACATTAAATCTATATCAAATAAAAACATCTTTTTTATATAATTTAAAACTTGTATTTCCAAAACATGAAGCAAATAAAAACAAAAACTGATTTCTCCCGCCAAAACCATATATTTATTTGATAGAAACTTGGTAATAATACTTTTTTCATTAACAACATGAGACAATGCAAAAACAAGAATGATGGTAGCCATAGGTAACCAATAATAAATTGAGTATCTATAACTGATATCTATCTTGCTATGAAATACAAAGAATAAGACAAAAAGTAAAATCGCTCCTGATTCAAATACAAAAGTAGGTATCTTCACTTTAGAATAATTAACTTTTATTTTCTCATAAAGATCAAACAGGATAATACCAAGTAAAAAATCTGAAAAACGTACCCATGGTGAAATGTACAGCCAATAGTGATTCTGGTTTTTATCAAGCTGCATATTCAAAACCAAAATAGCTATAAGATAAAAAATAAATATATAGCTTCTTATTTTTTCAGAAATTAAAAATGCAAATGGAAAAAGTAAATAGAAGAACAATTCATCGGAAATGCTCCAGGATGGAGAGTTTAATGAAAAATGAATATTTTCTTCTAAAAAAAAGCTTTGTATTAGAAAAATGTGTTGAATTAAGTATTCCCATCCTTGTCCAGACTGGCTAAAGGTCAACAGAAGTACAATTGCCGTAGTTGCTAGATGTACTGGATATACTCTTGCTAAACGAGAAATATAAAACTCTTTTTTTGAAAAATTTCCTCTAAAAAATTTTTCTTTATAGTTATAGGATAAAATAAATCCGCTTAATATAAAGAAAAAACTGACGCCTAAAAATCCTTCGTCAAAAATACTGTTAAAAATATTTACATAATGCGTGTCATTTTTTAAAAAGGCCAAATGACTAAGAAAAACAAATAGTGCAAAAAACATACGCAATGATGTAAGCGGCTTAATCATCTCATACATCTCCTTTATATTTATTATTATTTAAAATTCTATTTTCTGAAGTCTCTTGAGTAACAAAGCCATCATACTTGTGAATTATTTTTCTTAATTTTATGATCTCATTTTCTATGCAATAAAAGTTTTATCTGCTTCTTTTAAAAACTGGTCATAATTACGGATATAGTCACTTTCATCATAATAATCGCTTGCCAATACCAACAATATGCAATCTTCAGAAAAATCATGCATTTCATGCCAAACCATGGGCGGAATTAATAATCCTTTATTGGGCTGACTTACGCACACTTCTTGTTTTTCTTTACTGTTATCCATTAATATTTTACAGCTGCCTTGAATACAAAACCCAATTTGTTGAAGCTCTTTATGTGCATGAAACCCGCGAGGAACATCAGGCTGAGCGCCAAAAATATAGTAGAGCCTCTGTATATGAAAGGGAATATTCCGATTGGCTTCAGCGACCACCAAACTGCCACGATGATCTCCCAGATTAGGTAAATCAATCCATTCAATAAGATTCATCATGATTACCCCACCAAAGAAATCAGATATTGACCATAGCCATTTTTACTCATCGTTTGACCAATGGCTAACACTTGTTCTTTGCTTAACCAGCTATTATTCATTGCAATTTCTTCTAGACAGGCAACTTTATAACCTTGACGCTTTTCAAGGGTTTCCACAAATTGAGCTGCCTCAAGTAGACTTCCCTGTGTACCTGTATCTAACCAGGCAAAGCCACGTCCCAGCAATTCAACATTTAAATCACCACGTTCCAGATATGCCTGGTTAATGGAGGTAATTTCCAGTTCACCTCGCTCAGAAGGTTGTACTTGTTTGGCAATCTGAATCACATCATTGTCATAAAAATACAGGCCCGTTACAGCAAAGTTAGATTTAGGTTTTTCTGGTTTTTCTTCAATTGAAATAGCACGTTGCTGTTGATCAAATTCCACCACACCAAAGCGTTCAGGATCTTTGACCTGATAGCCAAAAACAGTGGCTCCTTTTTGACGTTCAGCAGCCTGACGCAGCATGGGGGTAAAACCTTGCCCATAAAAGATATTATCGCCGAGCACTAAGCACACATTACTTTGCCCAATAAATTCTTCACCCAGAATAAAGGCTTGTGCCAAACCATCAGGTCGAGGCTGAATCGCATAACTCAGCTGCATGCCAAATTGTGAACCATCACCTAATAATCGCTTAAACCCATCAATATCTTCCGGGGTACTGATGACAAGAACCTCCTGAATACCGGCTAACATCAACACAGATAATGGGTAATAAACCATAGGTTTATCATAAATCGGAAGTAACTGTTTCGAGATTCCTTTAGTGATTGGATGCAAGCGTGTGCCCGAACCACCTGCTAAAATAATCCCCTTTGTTGATCTTGACATTAGACTGCCTCCCCTAAACGTTCACGCTGATAAGAACCATCCTGAACGCGACGGCACCATTGCAGATTATCCAGATACCACTGCACAGTTTTACGAATACCGGTCTCGAAGGACTCTTGTGGTTTCCAGCCAAGTTCACGCTCAATTTTTGAAGCATCAATGGCATAACGTAAATCATGACCAGGCCGATCACTGACGAAGCTAATCAGGCTTTCATATATTTGGCCATTGAGTCGTGGCTTAAGTTCATCCAAGATGGCGCAAATGGTTTTAACCACATCAATATTCTGTTTTTCATTATGCCCCCCAATATTGTAGGTTTCGCCTACCCTGCCTTTGGTCGCAACCTGATATAAAGCACGGGCATGATCTTCTACAAAAAGCCAATCCCGAATCTGCTGACCATTACCATAAACAGGTAAGGATTTTCCATCCAGCGCATTTAAGATGATCAAAGGAATCAGTTTTTCAGGAAAATGATAAGGCCCGTAATTATTTGAACAGTTCGTAACCACGACCGGCAAACCATAGGTTCGATGCCAAGCACGCACTAAATGATCCGAGCTGGCTTTACTTGCCGAGTAAGGTGAACTTGGCAAATAAGCTGTGGCTTCATTAAATAAGTCGGTTGTTTCTTTTAAATCCCCATAGACTTCATCTGTTGAAATATGATGAAATTTAAATTTAGACTTTTTGATTTCACCCAAATTTTGCCAATATTTTCGTGCGACCTCCAAGAGTGTATATGTACCCACAATATTGGTGCTGATAAATTCAGCTGGACCATCTATCGAACGATCCACGTGAGACTCTGCTGCCAAATGCATGACGATATCTGGCTGAAATTCTGAAAATAATCGTGTTAAAGATACATGATCACAAATATCAGTTTGAGCAAATTGATAACGGGGATGAGCTGATATAGAAATTAATGACTCCAAGTTGCCTGCATAAGTTAACTTATCAACATTTAAAACATGATGTTCAGTCGCTTTGATGATATGCCGGACGGTAGCAGATCCAATAAAACCAGCTCCACCAGTCACTAATATTTTTTTCACCATTCCCAGTATTCCTTTTATTTTTATTTTACTTTTCAAATATTTTTTTAATTCATTGATGCCTTCTGGCATAGATATTCTTATTTGATTATTTATAACATATATTAATTTTATTCAACACACCACCTATAAAAATATTATTCTCAAATATAGTTACATTTTATGGATAAGTATTTTTCTTATACCACTTACCCAATACTTTATAATTATTGTTTTTTTAAAACACTTTTCAACCAATAAAAATCAGCTTAAGCTTTACAACTACTGATATATTACTTTCAACTAATAAGAGGTTATTAATTAACACTTCATTTATATAATCTAGTTAATGCCGAATAAATATATGTGAAATTTAATAAAAATAGAATCTAAAAAACCTTTAAAGTATACACAAATAATATGAAAATACTTTCATTGCTACTAAGTTTTTGTTTTGTATAGTTATACTGTGATAATCACCTTAATCTGCAAGCAATAAAATTTATAAACAATCCATTTTACCTGAATAAACTAAGCAGTGCTTGTATCTCGACACCTTAATTTAATGGAAGTTTTAGATACTTTTTTTAATAAATACTATTGATCTATTTTAATTCAAACGTATACTTAGAACTAAAAATAAGTATAGACAAGCTATATAATTTGTTATAACTTTTAGATGTTAATCACATAAACCATGTTAAAAAAATTAATAATTACGAATAAATACTAATTTTAAATATATAAAAATAAAGGGGTTTCAAGTGAACAATAGACACCTTATAGGCGTTTTAACCTTAAGCCTATCATTAGTCGGATGTGCAGCAACATCTGGCTTTCAAACCTATGATTTACCAGATGAAGGAATTTATCAAACCGAACTGGGAACTCAAGTTAATCTGGTAAAATTGACTCAGGACAATCTACCTGCAGTGCAGTCAGCCCAAACTCAAAACCTGAATCATTACGCACCTTTATTTCAGCATGAAATGCAGGATTATCGTTTGAATCCAGGTGATATTTTATCCTTTCAATTATGGGCCTACCCGGAAATTAGTGCAGTTCCAACAGCAACTGATAATACCAATGGTTATCAAATTGACCGAAATGGTTATATCCATTTTCCATTAATTGGACGCTATAAAACAGTAGGGAAAACCCTTCCGGAGGTTAATCGGGAAGTACGCCGACTATTAATTCCTTATTTAAACAATCCAGATGTAGTGGTGAGAGTACTTTCTTATCAGGGACAGCGTTATTCAGTGATGGGTAATGTGAAATCAGCTGGGCAGTTTTATTTGTCTGATCAGCCCGTGAGCGTTTATACAGCACTGGGTCTGGCCGGCGGCATTAACGAGCAAGGTAACTCTAGCTCTATTCAATTGGTGCGTCAGGGTGTGGCTTATGACCTCAATACAATTGCATTAGAAAAAGCAGGATATTCATTACATAAGCTGTTAATTCAACCCAATGACACCCTGTATATCAGTCCTCGTGAAAATCAGAAAATCTATGTCATGGGTGAAGCAGGCACGAATACCCCCTTACCCATACGTGACCAGGGGATGACTCTCGCGGATGTTCTCGGTGAAAGTGAAGGGATTAATCCCTATTCAGCCAGTGCTAGTCGAATTTACGTCTTACGTGACAATTCAAATAATCAGATGACTGAAATATATCATTTAAGTTTAAAAAATCTTGGAGATTTTGGCTTGGCCAAAAAGTTCAAAATGCACAGCAATGATATTGTCTATGTGGATGCCACAGGCCTGACTCGTTGGGAACGAGTGGTTAGCCAGATTCTTCCATTTTCAAATGTTGCTGGTACAGCTATACGCTAGCAGGTAGTTCAGCTATGCATATTAAAAAGATTTTGGGGAGCTGTTTTGAAAATATTAACCATCGATTAATGACTGAATGTTTATTAACGAGATCTGCCCGTATTTGTAGATTAAATCTATAAATATAGATGGCTGAAGTAATGCTCAGCGCTGATCACAAGACAGCATTTTTTACGTAATAGCATGGGATCTGCCTGCAACTCCATGTAGTTCAACACTAAATATGAAGCAGATTGAATAAAAATAATCTTATCCTGATCATCATAAAAATATCTGGTTTTACCAGACTAGATTTTTTATGAGGGAACAATAAAACCAGCATATTGGGGATTCATTTTTGCAGGGGCAGCAGGTCTTTGATGAAGTTCTGTAATTTAATTCAACACGACGTCATCGACTGGAAAAATCACTTTTAAACTTTTAGAAAGCAAAATTATGAACAAAAATAACAATACCGAAAATATGATTGACCTAAAAGGGGTGTTATTTTCCTTGTTTGCGCAATGGAAACTTATCCTCGTATGTGCCTTGCTCAGCGTGCTTGCTGTCCTGCTCTATTTACGCACTGTAGCGATTAATTATAAGGTCGATGCCATCGTCCAAGTCGAAGAAAGTAGAGGTGCCTCAGCTGCTTTATTGGGTAACCTTTCAAGTGTCATTGGACAAATGTCTTCATCTAATGCTGAAGTTGAGGTATTAAAATCACGCAATATTCTGGAATCAGTAATTAATCGCTTAAATTTGGATCTTCAGATTGCCAGTACTGAAGACACTTTTGTTCAGCGACTATTTCAAGGTGTAAATTATCAAACCGAATATCAACCTGAAACTGTGCGCTTTAAAGAGGGTCAAAAAAGCTTCGACATTCGACAGTTTGAAGTTCCTGCCGCCTATTTAGATAAAAATCTGCTACTGCAATTTCAACAACAGGGCTTTAGTCTAATCAATCCTGTGACAGAAGAAACCATTTTCAAGGGTGCACTGAACCAGCCAGTACAATTCAAGACTGCGCAGGGCGACTGGAAAATCGCGATCTTTACTCAGGATCCGCTAGATAGCAGTTATCAGGTGCAAAAGCTCTCTTTACCCTCAGCGATTGATTCTATTCTTGCCAATTATTCAATTGTAGAAAAAGGCGAACTTAGCGGGATTTTGCAGCTTCGCTACCAAGGTCATGACAAACAGCACATCACCAAAGTTCTGAATACTATTTTGGCAATTTATAGCCAAAATAATATTACCCGTCGTTCGGCAGAAACTGCTCAGACCCTCGCTTTCTTGGATGCTCAATTACCGGATTTAAGAAAACAGCTGGATGATGCAGAGCGGGTCTTTAACCAATTCCGTCAACAGCATAATACTGTCGACATCACCCGCGAGTCAGAATTATATTTAAATCAGAGTGTGACTTTAGAAACACAACGAGCTCTACTCGAACAGAGACAGGCGGAAATAGGCGCCAAATATGCAGCAGCACACCCGACCATGCGAGAAGTTACTGCTCAACTTCGTGTGATTAATGGCAAGATTCGTGAGCTCAATACGACACTTAAAAATCTTCCAGAGATACAACGCCAGTATTTACAACTGTCTCGTGAAGTCGAAGTCAAACAACAACTGTATACCAATTTGGTCAATTCCTACCAACAACTGCGAATTGCCAAAGCCGGCGAGATTGGCAATGTACATGTTATTGATACTGCGCTTGAACCGATTGACGTGATTAAACAGAAACAGCCATTAATTCTGTTCTTAACTTTTTGCTTCGGTACTTTCTTGGGAATTCTGGTGGCATTATTCCGCAATATGTTCCGTTCTGGAGTGAAAGATAGTAGCCAAATAGAATACCAGCTGGATCTTCCCGTCTATGCCAATATTGCACACTCCCCTGTTCAGAAACCGGGGCTGAAACTGCTGAAAAAGAAAAAACTGCCTTTCTTATTAGCCCTTAAACATAGTGATGATATGGCGATCGAAAGCTTGCGCAGCATCCGGACAGCAAGTCATTTCGCTCTGTCTCAGGCCAAAAACAATATTATTATGATCTCGGGTCCAGCGCCTAGAGTTGGAAAATCATTTGTTTCCAGCAATCTGGCAGTCATCATGGCAGAAAAACATAAACGCGTATTGATCATTGATGCGGACTTGCGTCGTGGTCATATACACAAATATTTTGATTTGGATAATCAATATGGATTAACTGAATACCTGAATGAGCAAATTACCTTGGAACAGATGGTACAAAGCACCAATGTAGCAAACCTCAGCGTCATCACCTGTGGTGAAAATCCAGTTAATCCATCCGAACTTCTCAATTCGGTACGGTTTCAGGAATTACTGCAACACCTGACGCCACACTATGATCATATTATAATTGATACGCCTCCTGTCCTGGCGGTCACGGATGCGATCATCGTGTCCCGATATGTCGGACTCAATCTGGTGGTGGCCCGCTATGCAAAAACACAAATGAAGGAATTGGCACTGACAGTGAACCGTTTTAAACAAGCGGGAAGTACCGTAAATGGCTTTATCCTGAATGATATCCAGCGTTCAGCAGGTGGTAGTTATAGCTATGATTATACTTATAGCTATAAAACCAAAACAAAAACCAGTTGATCTTTTTGAATAAAAAAACCAGCCATTGCTGGTTTTTTTATTTTTTTAAAGCTCTACCAAACTGCGATATTTGCTTGCTAAAAAACCACCCATTCTGCAAGATTTCTCAAAATTTTCTGCTAAGATGGAATGAACCTCAACGATAACATTAGATTGGAATAATACATGAGCAAGGCCTTACCGATTGCTGTCGCTGTTCTTCTAGGCGGTGCCGCGCTAGTACCTGTTTACTATGCAACTCAAAACCCAGCTGCTCAAACGACTAAAGCATCTAAAGATGCCTCTGCTGTTTCTAAAATCAGCTATGCTCTCGGTTATGAAGTGGCTCATCAAACCCCACCTGAACTCGATATTAATAGCTTTGTGACAGGCGTACGTGAAGGACATGCGCGTACTGAACCGGCATATACTGAAGAAGAATTACAGGCAGCTTACGAACAGTTCCAGAAAGAAATGCAGCAAAAGCAACTCGATAGCACTAAACAGGCACAAGCATCGAGTGACAGTTTCCTGACAGAAAATGCCAAAAAAGCGGGTGTAAAAACCACAGCTTCCGGTTTGCAATACCTAGTGACTAAAGAAGGCACGGGCAAACAGCCAGCTGCTTCTTCAATCGTGAAAGTCCATTACACCGGCAAACTGGTGGATGGTACTGTATTTGACAGTTCGGTTGAACGTGGCGAGCCGATTGAGTTTCCACTCAATCAAGTGATTCCAGGCTGGACTGAAGGTCTGCAACTGATGAAAGAAGGCGGTAAAGCGACCCTGTATATCCCATCTCAACTTGGTTATGGTGAACAAGGCGTGCCAGGGACGATTCCTCCACACAGTACTTTGATTTTTGATGTGGAACTCATTGAAGTCAAATAATCTATAAATAAGGAGAGCAATGCGCTCTCCTTTATTTTGAGAATAAATATGAAAATACAAATAAGTTTGATGGTTTTACTGCTAAGTTCTGGCAATCTGCTTGCCAAAGATGTGACCAATAAAAGCGCGGAAGCTGAACAGGTCGGTTATAGCTTTGGTTATCTGATGGGAAAAAGTAATGCCGACTCTTTGCAAGGGATTGATCTGGATGCTTTCAGTGCCGGTTTAAAAGCTGCTGCTGCCGGAAAACAATCCACTTTAACTGAAGAAGACATGGCTCGAGTGCTGACTCAGTTTAAACGTCAAAGTGAAGCCAAAGAGCTGATTGAATTAAAACAAAAAGCTGAAGAAAATGCCAAAATCGGTCAGGCTTTTCTGACAGAAAATGCCAAAAAAGCAGGGATAAAAACGACTAAATCTGGCCTGCAATATCAGATTCTTCAGCAAGGCAAAGGCAAATCGCCAAAAGCCGATAGCAATGTCCGCGTACATTATGAAGGCCGTTTGATTGATGGTACGGTTTTTGATAGTTCAATTGCCCGCAATCAGCCTGTGGTCTTCCGTACCACCCAAGTGATTACCGGTTGGACTGAAGGCCTGCAACTGATGAAAGAAGGTGCCAAATACCGCTTCTTCATTCCTGCAGAACTGGCCTATGGACAAATTGGTTCAGGTGATGTGATTGAGCCAAACAGTACCTTAATTTTTGATGTGGAATTACTGGAAATTATGAAGTAATCAATACTGTTTTTTTAAATACTCAATCAGAGAGGCGCGATAGCGGCCTCTCTTTTTTATATGGATGAAGCATAATTAATCGAATGTTTTCATGTCACATTCAGATCAGTTTTGCTATGTTATATGTTAATTAAACGGTTCAACAAGAATAGAGGACGTCAGCATGGCAGCAATCAAGACCCGTGAAATTCATTATACTGCGCCGGATGGTAGCGCATTGATTGGCTATTTTGCCGCTCCAGAAACAGATGCACCCCTTGCAGGTGTGCTGGTCGCACCAGAATGGTGGGGTCGTAATGAATATACCGAACAGCGCGCTCGCGAACTTGCAGAACATGGCTATGCGGCCTTGGCGATTGACATGTATGGTGACAAAAAAGTGACCACCCATTCTGATCAGGCCTACCAGTGGATGATGCAGACCTTTGAAGATCCGGACACCATCGTTGATCGTGCGACAGCAGCTTTAAATACCTTGGCAGCACAGGATGAAGTCAATGCAGAGAAACTTGCTGCCATCGGTTTTTGTTACGGCGGTAAAGTGGTGCTGGATCTGGCGCGTGCCAATGCCCCTTTAAAAGCAGTGACCACCTTCCACGGGACACTTACTGCCAAAGCACCGGCTCAAGAAGGTCAGGTTCAGGCCGAAATACTAGTCTTGCACGGTGAGCTAGACAGCATGGTCACCTTAGATGATGTCGCCAGTTTCCGTGAAGAAATGCATGCGGCCAACGTCGAGCATGAGGTGATTGTCTTTGAAGATGCAAAACATGGCTTTAGCAACCCGCTCGCCGACGAACGGGCCAAAGCCAATGGCGTGGATCTTGGTTACAATGCTGAAGCGGAACAAAAAAGCTTGGCGGCGATGTATGCCTTATTGGAACGTCATTTGGCTTAAATAGATATAAGTGCTCGACTTGAAATCAAGCTGAGCACTTTAAAGAATCATTGAAGAAAAGAACGATAAATCCTACCAGAGGAGAATGCTGACTATGGCTGAAACCAACTGCCCTTACTGTAACTATGACGAATATGATGTCATTGCCAAAAATGATTATGGTGTAGTGCTGCCTGAACCGAATTCATTATCCGAAGGTCACTGTGTAGTGATTCCACTCCGGCATGTGGCTTCATTTTTTGAAGTGACGGACAAAGAACGTAAAAGCCTGATGTCTTTGCTCGAACAGGCACGTAATGAGCTCAATTTACGTTACCAGCCCACCGGTTTCCATGTCGGTTTTATTGATGGCGAAGTGTTTCAGGAAAAGGTCGAACATCTGCATATTCATATTATTCCGCGCTATAAAGACAAAGTGTTGAAGCTGGATGAACGCTGGGGGATTAGCGACTAAATCTTTGCTGTTTTAAAATAAATGCTCTTCGGAGCATTTATTTTTTGTGTTATTAAGCCGATATCCATACACACTACTCCGCAGTTTTTATCTACTTTTCACCTTTCACGTCTGCTGATTCCGCTATAATGGCTGCTGCTTATTCGGTTGCTATTTATCCATGTTTGTATTTTCAGATGCCCTGTTAGAATGGTTTGATGTGCATGGTCGTCATGACTTGCCCTGGCAGGTGACAGATGATCCCTACAAAGTCTGGGTCTCTGAAATCATGTTGCAACAAACCCAGGTCAAAACTGTGCTGCAATATTATGAACGCTTTATCCAGCGTTTTCCCACTGTACAGGACTTGGGCACTGCCTCTTGGGATGAGGTCGCACCGTACTGGGCAGGACTGGGCTATTATGCCCGTGCCCGTAATCTGCACAAAGCTGCCGGCATGGTGACAGCACAGCAGCAGTTTCCTCAAACCCTGGAACAATGGATTGCCTTGCCGGGGATCGGCCGTTCCACCGCTGGTGCCTTAATGTCACTGGGTTTACGCCAATACGGCGTGATTATGGATGGCAATGTCAAACGGGTGTTGTCGCGTTTTTTCGCGATTGAAGATGATCTGTCCAAACCCATTCATGAACGTGCTTTATGGCAACTGGCTGAAGAATTATGTCCGGTCGAACGTAATCATGACTATACCCAGGCGATTATGGATCTCGGGGCTACGGTCTGCACCCCGAAAAAACCACTGTGCCTATATTGTCCGATGCAGCAACATTGCAAAGCGCATCAGCAAGGTCTGGAAAATGAATTACCATTCAAGAAAGCCAAAAAACCGGTGCCAGTGCGTTCAGCACAGGTATTATTAATTCAGTCCGGTAAAGAATGGCTCTGGCAACAACGACCCAACAGTGGCCTGTGGGGCGGACTCTGGTGCTTGCCAATTATTGAAAATACCCATGAATTCGAACAGCAATGTCAGCAGCTTGGCCTGAAAAATATCCTCAAAAAAGTCCAGATCAGCCACAGTTTCACCCACTTCACCTGGCAGCTTGAAGCAACCGTTTTCGCAGTGGATCAGGATCAGCAGGAACATCTGGCGATTGAACTGCAAAGCAACTGGATGCGTCCAGAGACAGCCATTGATTGCGGTCTGCCGACAGCAATGAAAAAATTGATCTCTGCGGTAAATGTATGACATAGTCTGAACAAAGCAAAAAATCGATCAGCTCAGAATGAGCATTGCCAATATTTAAGGATGAATAGCGTGCGCCAATACCTTGCTTTGACCTGGATGGCTTTGATTGCCATATTACTGACCGCCTGTAGCAGTACGCCGAAACAACCTTCTTCTGCACAGTTAAATCCGCTACTGGTACAAAAACTGCAAAATAAGCGAATGCCTTCTTCACTGCCCATCCCGGTGGCACGTGTACAGGCACGTGAATTACAGGATACCTGGGGGGCGTCGCGCAGTCGCGGACGTTTGCATGAGGGCATTGATATCATGGCTCCACGTGGAACCAAAGTCTTTAGTGCCACAGAAGGTCTGATTGCAGATTTACGCAATAACAATTTGGGTGGTAAAGTAGTCTGGATTCTCGGTCCGGGCGGCTCCTGGCATTATTATGCACATCTGGATGGACATAAACGCGGCCTGAAAGTGGGTGATCCTGTCAAAAAAGGCCAGCTCATCGGCTATGTGGGCAATAGCGGTAATGCCCGACATACTGCACCACATCTGCATTATGGTATTTATTTACAGGGCAAGGGACGCGGTGTGGTCAACCCCTACCCCTATTTACGTTAATTTTAGGATATTTACATGTCAGAAACGTTGATCAATCGTCTGGTAGAATTTGCTGAATCAGGCAATCAACAAAAAATCGTACTGAATGGTCAAAGCTATCAGGGCTGGGTGATGGAAATTACCGAAGATGCGCTGCTGATCAGTACCGGTTATGCCGACAAAAGTGGTAAAGACATGTGGATTCAATTTAGCGATCTGGATCAGGCTGAACTGTCTTACTGGGATAATCAGCAAGATCAATGGGCTGTGTTTAAATTATAAAACTATAAAAATAAGGAGCATGGCATGACTCTGCAACGCTGTGGCTGGTGCTCCAATGATCCGCTGTATATCACCTATCATGATCAGGAATGGGGACAGGTCCTGCTGGATGAAAATCGCCTGTTTGAAATGCTGTGTCTGGAAGGACAGCAGGCCGGTCTGGCCTGGATTACCGTGCTCAGAAAACGTGAAGCTTATCGTGAACATTTTTTTCAATATTCCATTGAATCTATTGCCTCACTTACAGATGAACAACTCCAACTGAAACTTGAAGATGCTAGCCTGATACGACATCGCGGCAAGCTCAATGCCATTCGGAAAAATGCCCAAGCATGGCTGAAGCTAAAACAGCAAGGCATCAATCCGGTGGAATGGCTCTGGTCTTTTGCCCAGCAACCGCGGCTGAATAATGATGTTGCGGATTATCGTCAAGCGCCCGCCCAAACAGTTGAAAGCCAGAAGATGTCTAAAGCACTCAAACAGGCTGGTTTTAAATTTGTCGGGCCCACCATTTGCTATGCGTTTATGCAGGCCGTCGGTATGGTCGATGACCATGAAAATCATTGTAACTTTAAAACAATATCCTCCCATTTAAATAAGAGCTGAAATCATGTCGAATAGTATTATTCAAGCTTATGCCGCCATGTCCGCAGGTGCTGAACTCGAACCTTATCAATTCGATGCTGGTGAACTACAGCCACATCAGGTCGAAGTCAAAGTAGAATACTGTGGCCTGTGTCATTCTGATATTTCAGTCCTCAATAATGACTGGGGTTCATCCGTTTATCCGGTCGTGGCTGGACACGAGATTATTGGCATCATCACGCAACTGGGTGGCGAAGCCAAAGGCCTGAAAGTGGGACAACGGGTTGGCATTGGCTGGACTGCGGAAAGCTGCCAGTATTGCGATCCGTGTATTTCAGGTCAGCAGGTACTCTGTACTGGCGGCCAAGTGGCGACTATTGTCGGACATGCCGGTGGTTTTGCCGACAAGGTCCGTGCTGGCTGGCAATGGGTCATTCCCCTGCCTGAAGATCTGGATCCTGAAAGTGCCGGCCCCCTGCTCTGTGGCGGAATTACCGTATTTGATCCTATCCTGAAACATCAGATTCAGGCTATTCATCATGTTGGCGTAATCGGGATTGGCGGTTTGGGTCATATCGCGATTAAATTGCTCAAAGCTTGGGGCTGCGAGATTACCGCTTTCACTTCAAATCTGGATAAAACCGATGAGCTGAAAGCCATGGGCGCTGACCATGTAGTGAACAGTCGTGATGTCGCTGCATTAAAGGCTCAGCGTGGCAAGTTTGATTTATTACTGAGTACCGTCAATGTCACCTTGAATTGGCAGGCTTATCTGGCAACTTTAGCGCCGAATGGCACTGTGCATATGCTGGGTTTACCACTTGAGCCGATGCAGATTTCGGCTGGCATGCTGATTGGCGGAGCTAAATCAGTCACAGGTTCACCTACAGGTTCACCGGCGGCATTACGTCAGTTACTCCAATTTGCTGCACGTAAAAATATTGCCCCACAAATTGAGGTTTTCCCGATGTCACAGCTGAATCAGGCGATTGAACATCTGCATTCTGGCAAAGCCCGTTACCGGATTGTACTTAAAGCAGATTTTTCAGCTTAAATTCAGTCTGTTTTCTCATCTGTTAAAAAGGCCCAGCGATTGGGTCTTTTTTATTGCAGGGCTTCAGGCAAGATCGCAATAGGTGAAGGCTTGCCCAGCTCGGTCTTCATCTTTTGCAGCATTTGATAAGGCTGCTGTTGCACAAACATATTTACGAAGGTCAAAGGAATGGAACCTTCCGGATTGGCATAACCATAGGTAGAGACCTTAACCTTGTTATTGGCCAGTTTCTGAAAAGTCCAGTCGCCCTGATAATCGGTTAAACGCACATAATCCGGGTTTAAAGGATAGGCACTCTGGATAGCTTTATTCTTGATGGTGATCTGGCCATTGGCTTCCTTGATCATCTTGCCTTGTACAATCAGGTCACGGTCTTTTAAGGGAAATGGAAAATCCAGCACCATATACAGGGTAAAGTCGCCTTTTTTATCATCGCGGGACAGGATCTTGATGCTTCCCATATAGGGAACCCACTGTACTGCATGCTCGACATTCAGAATCAGGGACACGGCATTTTCAATGGGCGCAGTATAGGTGGTTTCAGCTTTATAGAGAAAGACCGGGTTTTGCTCATTCTGGTAGGTCCAGACCTTGATATTATTTTTATGAATACTCAGTTTAGGCGTCCCGACAGGCTTTGCCTGCGCAATGGCAGCAAGCGCCACTGCACAGAGCAGGAAAATCATTTTTTGCATTTTTTATTCGTCTTATTTTAGTTGTAGATTTTTTTATAAATGATTTTGACGCAGTTTTAAACCTGAATATCGTTAAAACCGAGCACGTCTTTCATATCATATTTACGCGCTTCACGGCCTACGACCCAAGCAGCAGCACGTACTGCACCGCTGGCAAAGTTCATGCGATTGGTGGCTTTATGAGTAATTTCCACACGTTCCCCATCAGCAATAAACATTGCAGTATGTTCACCAACAATATCGCCACCGCGAATGGTCTGGAAGCCAATACTCTTACGCTCACGCGGACCGGTATGACCTTCACGGCAATACACGGCATCTTCTTTTAAGTCACGACCCAAAGTTTCCGCAATCGCCTCACCCCACATCAAAGCTGTACCCGATGGCGCATCTACTTTATGACGGTGATGTGCTTCAATCACTTCGATATCAACCGTATCGCCAAAAACTTTAGAGGCCAGTTCAAGCAGTTTGATCGACACGTTTACACCCACTGAATAGTTTGCTGCATAAACTACAGGAGTTTCTGTCGCAGATTGATCCAGATAGGCTTTTTGCTCATCATTCATACCCGTCGTACCAATCACGATAGCGACACCGGCTTCACGGCAAATTTTCAGATGATTGACGGTCGCTGCTGGCGCAGTGAAATCAATCACGACATCACAGTCTTTGACTACATCGGTAAGGCTACCCACAACCTTGACACCTGTTGCGCCAATTCCGGCAAGTTCACCAGCATCTGCGCCTAATAGTGTACTTTCAGGGCGTTCTACCGCAGCCGCCAATTGATAACCTGCTTCATGCACAGCCTGAATAAGGATACGCCCCATACGACCGCCTGCACCCAAGATCCCAATGCGTGGTGTAGCTGACATAACATAGTCCTGATGTTGATCCAAAATTGCTCTTACTATAGCAAAACTGCGGAATAACACTAAGATGCATTGCATAAAAATCAATGAAAAGATATGAAAGGTGTTATGAGCGATTTTTATATATCTAGAATTTTCTGATTAGATTGGCTTTATAAAGTTGTGGAACATTGCTCAAATAGTAAGCGTGGAACGTGAATAATCATAAAAAAAGCCCAATCGGTGAGGATTGGGCTTTTCAATACAACATAAACAACTGAATTAAAACAAATAATTTAAAGCATTTCGTATAAGGTGTATTATGTTAATTTTAGAAAATATAAAGAATGAATATGGTTCATGACTTGGGTAGCGATATATCAATTAATGCCCATACACATTCTTTATATTCATTTAAAGTCATTAAATCTTGAATATTAGGCACATCTAACAATACTGGCTCATTATCTTCTAATAAAATTTCAATATGCACAGTTGCTGCCTCAATAGCATTTTCAATAGCATTTTCAATAGAGTCTCCCATAGAGTTACACCCAGGTAATGATGGGAATAAAACAGAATATGGCAGACCGCCTGAAAAATTAATAGCTATTGGTAATAGCATTCATTACTCCTGATGTTTTATAAAACATAATTTTTTTATGTCTTTTAGTGAAAAAATCACTTTCTGAAAGTTGTGCCATCTTCATGATATTTTGTAAGGTAGCTAGCTTTAGCTCTTCGGCAGCATGATATGGCACTGTCACTAAACCTGATATTGTTTCATGTTTAAAGTGATAATGGCTACCTGTAACTCTCCTGACGTACCAGCCTTTAGATTTTAATGCTTTTATAACTTTACAAGCTTTCATTTCCCTCTCCTAGAGATGCCCTTAGAAATGGACATCTCTCCCAAATAACCAAATAGCTAAAATTTTTGAAAACATTCTTCAATCTCCTGTTAGCGTCTATTGATTTCATCAACAATAATTTTTCCGACTTCAGCCACAACAACTACTAATAAAGCTTTTAGGATTGATTCCATATTTAATTCCTCATCTTGTTTGAGTTAAGTTGATAATTTGAATAATATCTATCAATTAAATTCCTTTAAATGTATTTTTTTTATCAACTTTTGAGAGCACTAAATTGGCTAAGTTAAAAAAAGAACAGAATGTTGCACTAGATATTATTGATTTTATTCACTTTTTTGATGTTTATAACCTAGTTTCTTTATCAGATGATAAGAACGAGTTTTATGATTTACTTTTAGATTTGATTGATACTGAAATTAAATCTCATAGAATAAATATAGATTCTTATCAAATACTTAAACATTATTTGATATGTGGAATTGAAATAGTTCTTAATAAATTTGAACACCCAGATCCAGATAGTTATGAGAATTGTTCTATTTCAAAAGAAACAGCAGATAAAGTTCATGAACATGATATTCATTTTTCATTAGCATTATTAAGTATACTGGCTGAACAAAAAGGAATAGATAAAAATATTTTAATAGAATCTGTATCGAATATTGTTTCCAATAAGATATTTAAAAAATATCCTTTACACTTATATTATAGACTTGCAAATCAGCTACTATGTCATGAATATATAGGCGCTTCTTTTTATATTTATAAAAAATTTCTAGATCTAGAAATTCTAACCTCTAGTAAGTATCCAGAATCTAAAATAACTAGTGAAGATCATAATAAATCTAATGATATATTTACCAGAGTTTGTCTTTTAATTGAATTTGAATTATATAGAAGATCATCTAGAAAAAAAATTATTAAAGAAGATAAAATAACTTTACATATTCCTCAAAAATTTGCTACTAACGTTCATAAAGATAATTTGATTCGCTATTATAAAAAACTTATTGATAATGTGTTTAATCAAGATAATTCATTGAAAGTAATAATGTTTTTCCCATCAAAATGCATCGATAGTAGGGAAAATTTAGAGAGATTTTTAACTGATATTTATGATGATTTTATCCATAATAGAATGTTTGTTAAAAATCATATTGGCTGGATTAGTACTTTAGGTGCTTTACATATTCAAATGTATAAAGAAGCTCAGGAGGATATTTCAATCTATTCAACGTTGAATAATGAAGACAATGCAAGTGACTTAGTAAGTAGGATTTTTAAAAATTACGGTTTTTGGATATCTTCAAAAAATTTATATATCCATTATAAAAAACTAAGAAAAATCCACTATAAACAAGTAGAGGAATATCATAGAAACATCATGAATTTTCCAACATTGTTGGGATGGGATAATACAGACCACCTATATAATTTCTCTCTAAAATTAATTCCATCTTAAGATATTACAAAGTTTATTATTTAACATAATGGGCGTTATACGAAATGCCTTTTTAAATAGTATTATTTATCAATTACTTAAACCCATAAATCCAAAACCCAAAACCCAAAAGATCAAAAAACAGACGTTCTCATAACTCGTGTGTTTTTTAAGCAGATTTGTAATCTTTCGCCAATAAAATCGTCTAAAAAATGCTCAATTTTGGCATTTTCCCAATGTTCTCAGCTCTTCCAGGGCGAAAACTATCCCCAATTACTGTGGATGAAATTTAGGCTATTTTGTACGCTTTGGCTCACATCAATCTCGGTCCTTTGCGGCTATCTGAAATACTGGAATTTTCATATGATTAGTTTGTCAGGAACAGGAAGTTTCAGATAATAAAAAAATAAGCACCAGGATGGCGCTACACAAGACATGTAAGAGCACAAACCTAATGTTCCAATAAAAAACCCCGGCAGGATGCCGGGGTTTTTTATTATCTAAACTTCTTAAATTAAAGTTGGATGAGCATCTAGAATACGAATTAAGGTCGCTGCAGGACCAGTCGGATAGCGACGGCCCTGTTCCCAGTTTTGTAGGGTTCTCGCGCTGATATGCAAACGTGCAGCAAATTCTGCCTGGGTTAAGCCAGTTTTCTCACGTACTTCTTTTATATCTGGTAATTCAAGCTCAGTCACTCGACTTGCTTTTATTTCATTGCGTTTGATGGCACCAGCTTCTTTGATTGAAGCAATCAGGTCATCAAATAAGTTGTTATCCATGAAATTGCTCCTTCACTAATTGACGTAGGATCGAGGTCTCTTTGTCTGTCAGATTATCTTTCACAGACTTTGGATAAGCGACTAGGAAAAAGATCTGATCATCCTCTGTGACCCAATAATAGATCACCCGGATACCACCACTTTTACCCTTATTACCTTGAGCACAACGTACTTTACGAATACCACCGCCATTCTTGATTAAGTCACCTTTATCGGGCTGTACCAAGAGATCTTGCTGGAGCTGACGATACTCTTCATCACTTACAAGCTCTTTGATTTGCTTGGTAAAAATACTGGTTTCAATGAATAACATAGGTTGAAGTACGTCAATGGCGTATAGGAATTTTAGCAGTTTTTACATAAAAAAACGAGAGCTTTGAGCTCTCGTTTCGCACAATCAATATCGTATTAGTTTTAACAATAGTATTTATAAAATTTTAAAAATTTTTCCACTTAAAGTACTTTGGAAAAACATTTCGAAACTAGGTCGAATATCTTCTCCATCAACAGTGATATGTTTTATATTCGAGTGAGATTGCGTATCGGCAAACTGATGATCTACTGTTGCTTGAATAGCGTGTTTAACCCCAAACTGGTCTTTTACGCTGAGATTCTGTTTAAACATATATATTCCCTTAATAAAATTATAGTGGTAGAAATCTACCCAAATTTTTAATGCTTGTTGATGTTGGCTCTAAGCAACTTTATGACTTAATTTAAATAGCTGATTTAAAGAAGTGTAAAATGTACGGCCATCCAAATTTAAATCAACTTCCATTCCAGATGAAAGAAGGACTCTTTTACCTACTTCAATTTTTTTTGAACCTTGGCGCGTATTCTGCATTTTATTAAGAGGAATTAATGAAACAATAATTTCAGTACCATTTTTAGATTTTGCAATTAAATCATTTATTTTTAACAACTTATATCCTGTTTTTTAGAAATTTTTCCAATTTAGAAAACAACTTTAAAATTAAATTTTAAAGTATAAAAAAGCACTCATGAGTGCTTTTTATTACTGCCTATTATTACTTAGATAGCAACAATATTTACAGCATTTGGTCCTTTTTGACCTTGAGCTACACTGAATTCAACCATTTGGCCTTCCATTAAGGTTTTGAAACCTGAACTTGAAATTTCGCTGAAATGAGCAAAAACGTCTGGACCTGACTCTTGTTGAATGAAACCAAAACCTTTAGTTTCGTTAAACCACTTTACAGTACCTTTAACAATATTTGAGTTTGACATAATATATCCTACTAATTTTTAATAATTTTGAGTCATGTTATTGACTGGGTATAAACTTTGAAAATAATAAAGAAGCGACTTAAAATCTGAAAAAACGAAGGATTATGACTAAAACTGCGATACTTAAAGAAGATTTACCGGAACAAGACTTTTTTCTAGTTAAAGTAACTATACACTAAAAATAGAAATAATCAAGTTTTCTTATATATATATTTACCAAACTCATAAAAAACCAAAAAGTAGTCAAAAAATATAATAAAATCATATTTTTATTGTAAATGTAACAATATAAGATTAGTATATTGGTCTAGTAAGATTGATAAGTAATGAATGCGATTATATAGTTCTGTAATAACAATATTGATGTTTTTAATTTCGGGAATGATGATTTTTTCCCAGACACAAATCATATATCAACCACCAAATTTTACCGTTTTAAATATCTCTAGTTAGAAATATTTTATAAAAAACCGCCTAATAGGCGGTTTTTTTAATTTTTGAAGAAATAATGAATCTCTCTATTTAACATAAAATCTCTTATGCGAAATCCCATTGTTAGAACCCATTTCAAGTACCTAATTCTATTTCTATCATAGTATAAATTTAAAGCACAAAGAAGGACGCCGCAGCGTCCTTCTTTATTTTCATTCGATCAATCAAACAAACGATCAAAGAATGATTTTTTCTTTGGTGATGATTTACTGTCTTCACCATCCATAGTTTCTTGCAGCTCTTTCAACAGTTCACGTTGACGTGCACTTAAATTAACTGGTGTTTCCACTACAATACGGCACAGCAAATCACCTTGCATGCTGGTACGTACCGGTTTAACACCTTTGCCACGTAAGCGGAACAGTTTACCCGTTTGCGTCCCTTCAGGAATTTTCAGGCTTACTCGACCGTCTAGAGTCGGAATCTGAACCTCCTTACCTAACGCTGCATCGGCGATTGAAACCGGCACATCCATATACAGGTCAGCACCATCACGCTGGAAGATTTCGTGCTCACGCACCACCACTTCGACGTACAAATCACCTGACTGACCATCACGAATCGCTTCACCTTTACCGGTCAAGCGTACGCGGTCGCCATTATCCACACCCGCAGGAATAGTAACTTCCAGCGTTTGCTGACGATCCGACACACCTGAACCATGACATTTATTACATGGGTTCTTGATGATCTTGCCCTGACCGCGACAGGTACTACAAGTTTGCTGCACCGAGAAGAAACCTTGCTGCATACGCACTTGACCGGCACCATGGCAGGTACGGCAGGTTTCTACATCATTTGGATTTTTTGAGCCTTTACCATCACAGGCATCACATGGTGCCGGTGCAGTAAAAGTAATGGTTTTCTTGACGCCTTTGACCGCTTCTTCCAGGGTCAATTCCATCACATAGCGTAAGTCCGAACCACGGCGTGCACGTTGCTGGCCACGACCACCGCCGCCACCGAAAGCACCACCGAAAATATCACCGAACTGGCTGAAAATGTCTTCTGCGCTGAAACCACCACCGAAGCCGCCACCGCCGCCCATACCCCCTTCAAAGGCCTGATGGCCCATACGGTCGTACATGCTGCGCTTTTCACCATCAGACAGCACTTCATAGGCTTCTGCTGCTTCTTTAAATTTATCTTCAGCTTCAGCATTGTCCGGGTTACGGTCTGGATGATATTTCATCGCCAACTTACGGTAGGCTTTTTTGATTTCATCATCACTAGCGGTTTTAGCGACGCCCAAAACCTCATAATAATCACGTTTAGCCATGTCTGGCGATGCTCCTCACGGAATTTTGTTTAATATTCAACTGAGGTCTGAAATTGGGGTCAAACCTGATTTTACAAGGGGAAATATGAAAAAAATTATATGCTTTAGAACACGGCTTTATTTTGAGAGAATTTATGCAGGCCTTTAAACCAGGCATTGAGCAGGAAAATAAAGGCAATAAAGCTGAAAATCACCCCGGTCACGACACAGGCCTTGACCCATAACTGGCTGTCCCAGGCAAAGAAAAACAGCGGAATAAACCACAGCGCAGCAAAGAGCGCCAAAATGGTATAAATCACGATATTTCGCATGATCCACAAGGCCTGCGCCTGTAACCAGACTTCGGCATAATCGACTTGCGTCACTTTACGGGCCAACCAGTAAGCAAAAAGTCCACTAAATAGCGTAAATAAGGCCAAAAACATGAAGACATAAGCCATCGCTACGGAACGTCGCATCTTGGTTAATGTAGTTTGAGTCATGTTTGGTTTAACCTCATTACCGGATTGGCAGTTCGGCCAATGCAGTAGTTACTTATTTTTTTAAATTATAAAAATCTCAGCTGCTACTATATTGAAAATTTCAATATTTCGCACCTGAAATTATGACAATTTTAAACAGAATTTAAACTTTTTTTCACTTTAAACCATTGTGCATATAAGGCAGGCAGGAAAAACAGGGTCAGAAGTGTCGCCACAATTAAACCACCCATAATTGCCACTGCCATCGGCCCGAAAAAAATACTGCGAGACAAGGGAATCATGGCTAAAACAGCGGCCAATGCGGTCAAGACAATCGGGCGACAACGGCGGACTGTGGCATTGATAATGGCATCCCATTGGGATTCTCCGGCCTGAATATCCTGCTCGATCTGGTCAATCAGAATCAGGGAATTTCGCATGATCATTCCAGAGAGCGCAATTGTCCCGAGCATGGCCACAAAACCGAAAGGTTTATTGAAAAGTAACAGGAATAACACCACCCCGATAATGCCTAAAGGTGCGGTCAGGAATACAATAAAGGCCCGTGAGATGCTCTTGAGCTGAATCATTAACAGGGTCATCACCACCGCCAGGAATAAAGGCATGCCGGCATTGACCGAGTTCTGGCCACGCGCGGATTCTTCGACCGTGCCGCCGACTTCCAGCAGATAGCCATTCGGCAACTCAGCTCGAAGTTGGTGCAGTGAATCGTGTAATTCATTCACCACAGTGGCCGGCTGTAAGGCCGTGCGAATATCGGCACGCACTGTGATGGTCGGTAAACGATTCCGATGCCAGATCAAGCCTTCTTCAAAGCTATATTCAATGTTGGCAAGCTGTGCCAACGGTACCGAAGTACCACGTGACGTCGGTATCGCCAGACTGCTTAAAGAAGCGACATCAACACGTTCAGCCTGCGCACCACGTAAACGGATTTCAATCAGTTCACGCTTTTCCCGATACTGATCAATGCCGGCCCCCAAAATCGAGCTGTTCAGCACATTGGCCAGTTCGCTGCTAGTCACGCCCAACTGACGGGCACGATCCTGATCGATCTCCAGTTTGATGACTTTGCTCGGCTCACCCCAGTCTAGATGTACATTGGTGGTATTCGGATTTTCGCCCACGGTTGCGGCGACTTTCTGCGCCCATTCACGAACCAGTCCCAGATCTTCACCAGAGACCCGGAACTGCAATGGATAACCGACTGGAGGGCCATTTTCCAGCAGGGACACCCGGGTACGGACTTCCGGTAATAACAGCCGAATCTGGTCACTCAAGGATTGACGGATTTCGTTACGATCTTCCAAAGAGGATGCCAGCACCACAAACTGGGCAAAACTGGTTTGCGGCAGCTGCTGATCCAGCGGTAAATAGAAACGCGGAGAACCAATTCCGACATAGGCCACATAGTTATCAATGCCCTGCTGTTTCGACAAAAAGGCTTCAACTTTTTTCACCGCAGCTTCGGTGGCTTTCAGAGAGGCGCCTTCTTCGAGTTTGAGATCCACCAGAATTTCAGCCCGATTCGAGGGCGGGAAAAATTGCTGTGGCACCAGCTTAAACATTAAAATGGAGAGAATAAAAATTCCTACCGTTGCTGTAATCACGGTCTTACGATAGGTCACACAGGTATTTACCCAACGGCGAAAACCTTGATAAAACCAGGTTTGATAAGGGTCATGCTGTTCGCCGGCATGATGTACGACCGGCTGAGGTTCGGGCTGCTTGCGCAAACGCGCCCAAAGGCGCTGATACCACGGCGCTTTTTGTATCAAGTCTTTGTTGAAATTGGGCAGCAGTTTATCGCCCAGATAAGGCACAAATAACACCGCGGCAATCCAGGACATCAGCAGTGCAATCGTGACCACCTGAAAAATAGAACGGGTATATTCACCGGTACTCGATGCTGCTGTGGCAATCGGTAAAAATCCGGCGGCGGTAATCAGGGTGCCGGTCAGCATTGGAAAGGCGGTGGTTTTCCAGGTAAAGCCTGCCGCCTCAAGCCGGCTATAGCCCTGCTCCATTTTAATCGCCATCATTTCAATGGCAATAATCGCATCATCGACCAGAAGACCGAGTGCCAGAATCAGGGCACCCAAGGAAATTTTATGCAGGCCGACATCAAATAAATGCATGCCGGCAAAGGTCATGGCCAATACTAGCGGAATCGAAAAGGCCACCACCAGTCCGGTACGAAAACCCAGCGAGAAGAAACTGACCAGCAGCACAATAATTACTGCCTCTGCCAGCACTTTCATAAATTCGTTAATGCTGCGTTTGACTGCCACTGGCTGATCGGAGACTTTTTGCAGCTCCATGCCAAGGGGCAAGGTTTTTTGCAGACGGGCAAATTCCTGTTCCAGATGTTTGCCCAGTGCCAGAATATCGCCGCCTTTGCGCATGGACACGGCAATACCAATGCCATTTTCAGCCATAAAACGCATCCGGGGTTGGGCCGGATCACTAAAGCCGCGATAGATCTCAGCGACATCTCCCAGCTGAATGGTTTCGCCATTTATCAAAAGTGGCAGTTGCTGTAATTCTTCAATACTGTTTAAGGCACCGCTGACCCGAACCTGAATCCGGTCTGAGCCGGTTTCAAAAAAACCGGCATGGGCCATGGCATTTTGCTGCTGCAAAGCCTGCTGAATGGCGCTGACTGGAACTCCGAGCTGGATGGCTTTGGTGTTGGAAATCTCAATCCAGATTTTCTGGTCTTGCAGGCCGATTAAATCGACTTTGGCGACATCTTTGACCCGTTGCAGTTGTAGCTGCAAACGGTCGGCGTATTCCTTGAGGGTCGCATAATCGAAGTCTTTGCCTTTGAGCACATAGATATTGCCAAAGGTATCGCCGAATTCATCATTAAAGAATGGGCCTTGTACTCCTTGCGGCAATTCATGCCGGATATCGCTGACTTTCTTGCGGACGTTATACCAGACATCGGCCACATCTTTCGAAGCCAGAGAATCCTTGGCAATAAAGGTCACCATGGATTCACCCGGACGCGAATAGGCCATGATGCGGTCATACTGCCCTGTGGTCATCAGTTCCTTTTCAATCCGATCCGTGACCTGTAGGGACACTTCTTTGGCACTGGCACCCGGCCAGTAGGTCTGAATGACCATCACTTTAAAGGTAAAAGGCGGATCTTCACTTTGCGACAGCTGGGAATAGGACACGATGCCAATCAGCCCGAGCAGGATCATAAAATACAGTACTAGGCCCTTATTCTTTAAAGCCCATTCCGACAGGTTAAAGTTCATATTTAACTCCCTGCCTGAACGGTCACAGGACGGTTTTCACGATTAATCGGATTGATTTTTTGCTGGTCACGCAGCAAATGTACGCCGCCAATCACCACATAATCTTCCGCTTTCAGGCCACTGAGTACCGGTACGCTATCGCGACCATAAGCCCCTAAAGTCACCGGGACTTTGTGTACAGTATGATCCGGCTTGACCAGCATCACATAGGCTTGTTGATCTGTGGCTGAGACACTGGACAGCGGTACACTGAGTCTATTGTCCCGGCTGTGCTGAAAAAACACCCGGGCACTTTGTCCGAGCTGGATCTGAGCATTGCCTTCGCGCAGTGAGACTTTGACCCGGAAGGTACGGGACTGATCCGCAGCTGGTGATATTTCACGGACAAAGGCACTAAATTTTTCTTCAGGTTTGGACCATAAAGTCACCGTGGCAGGCTGTCCGACCTTGACCTCTGAAATGGCCTGTTCCGGCACGCCAATCACCACTTCACGCTCACCGGAAATGGCTAACTCATATGCCGCTTGCCCGGCTGCGACCACCTGACCCGTTTCGATATTTCGTGCCGTGATCACGCCATTTTTAGTGGCAATCAGCTGATTATAAGTGGTCTGGTTTTTGGCAGTATCATAATTGGATTGCGCCTGTTTCAGACTCGACTGTGCAGCTTTATATTGATTATCGATGGCATCATATTGCGAGCGACTCACGGCATTGACCGGTAACAGCTGCTTGAAACGCTGTAGTTCATCCTGAGCAATTTTACTGGCAGACTGCGCGTTTTCCAGCTGGGCACGTGCCGCATTCAGCTGCAACTGGGCATCTTTTACATCCAGTGTGGCCAGCACCTGTCCGACTTTGACTTGGTCCCCGACATCAACGAAGCGCTGGGTCACCTGTCCCGCTACCCGAAAGGCCAGTGCTGTTTGCTGACGCGCCTGCACATCGCCGGCATAACTTTTCAGTTCATGCTGTGAAGTGCTCGGTGTGGTCACCATGACAAAGGGAATTTCCTGTTCTGCGGCGATTGTATCTTTACTGCATCCATTTAAGGTCACACTGCAAAGCATCATCATGCCAGCCAACACGCTGTAAATCCTGCTCATCTTATTCGCTCTTATCTGATCATCTTTTTTCGGGCAAACTATGCTGATATATTGAATTGCTTATTTTTTAATTAATATACCACCCGGTACACTAATTACAACAGAACCCTCAAAGCAATGACCAAGTTGACTTTTTTTGGAAGAAATTGTGCAAATACCTGTAGGACGACCGAAAGATCTGGAGAAACGCCAACGCATCCTGAGCGCGGCCAAAGCGCTATTTTTAGCGCATGGTTATCATGCCTCCAGCATGAACCAGATTGCCCGTGAAGCCGGGGTGAGCAAACTGACGGTGTATAACCATTTCCAGGACAAAGCGACGCTGTTCAGCTGTGCCATTGAAGATACCTGTGAAGCCATTCTGCATGAGCATCCGCAGGTCTTGCAGCCAAGCAGTGACTTTGCTCAGGAATTTTATCGGGCCTGTTTACGCGCTTTGAATATTATTAGCCTGCCTGAAGCCATCAAACTGGACCTATTACTCATGGAGCTGGCCTCGCAGCAAAGCCCGCTGGCAGAGCAGTTTTATCAGGCCTCGCATGCCAAACTGGAGGCGGTCTGGCATGATTTCTTTGCGCTGGCGCAGCACTACCAGTTTATTCAGGTCGATCGACCCGAGAAACAGACCGAACTGATCGTGTGCCTATTGACCGGAACACGTCATCAAAAAATCCTGCTCGGACTTACAGCTCCGCCCTCCAGTACAGAACAGCAGCAGATCATTAGTCAGGCGATTGAGCTGTTTATGCTGAAATACGGAATATCTGGCTAAATCCCTTCTGATCGCTTGAGTGCTGGCGACAGGATACTGGCTAAAATTTGCTAAAAAATCTGCAAAATATCTGCAACTTTTGTCTGTAAAGGACTTGGATTGTCCTACAGTCGCGGTATAGTCAAAGCAAGCATTTAAGGGAATATAAAAATGATTCAACAAATTGATGCACCACTACGCGAAGACGTACGCTTACTGGGTAATTTGCTGGGGGAAACCTTAAAATTACATGCGGGGCAGGATTTGTTTAATCAGATTGAGCAGATTCGTGCTTTATCTAAAGGCGCACGTGATGGACAGGTCGAAGCAGAAAAACAGCTAGAACAATTATTTTTGAGTCTGGAAGATGCGGAAATCCTGCCTCTAACCCGTGCCTTTACCCATTTTTTGAACTTTGCCAATATTGCCGAACAATATCATGTGGTGCGTCGTCGCCGTCAAAGCGAATTCGATGACACGGCAGAATCCCCTAATCCTCTGGTACCGTTATTTGAAAAATTTAAACAGCAGGAGATTTTTGCCGACACGCTGTACCAGCAAATCTGTGAATTAAAAATTGAACTGGTACTGACCGCGCATCCGACAGAAGTCAGCCGCCGCACCCTGATCCAGAAATATGATGGTATCAATAATGCCCTGTCCAAATTCGACCAGCAGAAACTGACTCCACGTGAACGTCAGGCAGTTCTGGCCGACCTGAAACAGCTGATTAGCTCGGCCTGGCAAACCGATGAAATCCGTCAGCATCGCCCGACCCCGATCGATGAAGCCAAATGGGGTTTTACGACCATTGAACAGACCCTGTGGAATGCGGTTCCGAAATTTATCCGAGAATTAAATGGCATGGTGCAAGCGCAATGCGGCCAGAACTTGCCCTTAAATATTGCACCGGTACGTTTTGCTTCCTGGATGGGTGGTGACCGCGATGGCAACCCGAATGTCACCCATAATGTGACGCAAGAAGTGTTGTGGCTGTCACGCTGGAAAGCTGCCGATCTGTATTTACGCGATATTGAGAACCTGCGCTGGGAACTCTCCATTCAGCAATGTAGTACGGAAATCTCCGAGGCATTGGGTCAGGATCATCCGGAACCCTATCGTGAATATTTACGTGATACCCGTAGCCGCCTGAAAGCGACCCGACACTGGCTGGCAGAAAAATTAAAGGGCAATGATGCCGATGATAGTTTAGTCATTAAAAGTAAAGATGAGCTATTACAGCCACTATTGACCTGCTATCGCTCATTAATGCACTGCAATCTGGCCGAAATTGCCAATGGCAGCCTGCTGGACTTTATTTACCGGGTCAACAGCTTTGGGATTGAGTTACTGAAACTGGATATTCGTCAGGAATCAGGACGTCACCGTCAGGCGATCTCGGCGATTACCGAATATTTAGGGCTGGGAAATTTTGAAACCTGGACCGAACAGGCACGTCAAAACTTTTTATTGCAAGAATTGCAAAGCAAACGTCCCTTGCTCCCAAAACATCTGAATGAACCAGCCGGCAGTCTGATTCAGCATCCGGATGTACAGGAAGTCTTTGCCACCATGCGCACCCTCGCAGAACAGCCAAGTGAGTCTCTGGGTGCCTATATTATTTCCATGGCGGAATATCCAAGTGATGTGCTGGCGGTATTGCTTCTACAAAAAGAAGCGGGTATCAAGCACGCCTTACGAGTGGTACCGCTGTTTGAAACCCTCAAAGATCTGGACGGTGCAGCCGAGACCATGTCGACCCTGTTCAATATGCATTGGTATAAACAGCATATTCAGGGCAAGCATGAAGTGATGATTGGCTATTCGGATTCAGCCAAGGACGCCGGTTTTATGTCGGCCAACTGGGCGCAGTACCGTGCCCAGGAAGAACTGACGACGATTGCCCAGCAACATGGCGTTCAGCTGACCCTGTTTCATGGCCGTGGCGGTTCGATCAGCCGTGGCGGTGCGCCAACCCAGCAAGCCTTGTTCTCACAGCCACCGGGGTCGATTTCAGGCACGATTCGGGTGACTGAACAGGGCGAAATGATCCGCTTTAAATTCGGACTGGAAGAAATTGCCCTGCAGAATCTGGAAATTTATACCGCTGCAACACTGGAAGCAACCTTGCTCCCGCCACCCGAGCCGAAACAGGAATGGCGCGACTTGATGCATCAAATGACCGAACTCTCGGTTCAGGTCTATCGCCAGACCGTGCGGGAAAACCCGCATTTTGTCAAATACCTGCGCACCGTCACTCCGGAACTTGAACTGCAAATGCTGCCGTTGGGTTCACGGCCGGCGAAACGTAAAGTCAGTGGCGGGATTGAGTCCTTGCGTGCGATTCCCTGGGTATTTGCCTGGACCCAGATTCGTCTGATGCTGCCTGCCTGGCTCGGTACCGGTGCCGCGCTGAATGAAGTCCTGGATCAGGGACAACGTGCGGTACTCGATGAGATGCTGGCAGAGTGGCCATATTTCCAGACCCTGATTGATATGCTGGAAATGGTGCTGTCCAAAGCCGATGCACATGTGGCCCTGTACTATGAATCACATCTGACCCAAGATGAAGATCTCAAAGTACTCGGCACAGAGCTGCGCCAGCGTTTGCAGGATGCTGTACAGACCTTGCTGACGTTAAAGGGTGAATCCAAATTGCTGAGCAGCAACGGCGTCCTGGATCAATCCATGAAAGTCCGTAAACCGTATTTGTTGCCACTACATTTGCTGCAAGCCGAGCTGATGAAACGTCGTCGTCTCTATCTGCAACAGCAGCAAGCTGAAAATACCCCGGTGGATCATGCCTTGATGGTCAGTATTGCCGGAATTGCTGCGGGTTTACGCAATACCGGTTAATCCAAACAGACTGTTTAAAAGCACATCTTCGCGATGTGCTTTTTTATTGAGCAGTCAATAGCCAAGAAATATTTTATTTTATATAGTAAATCAGATTTATTTATACATAGCCCTATTGATTATAAGAAATTAATCTACTGATTTCACTTTAGTTTTAACTCAAAATTCTTTTACCACCCGGTAAAATATTAAATAAAGTCATAGAATTAATTTGAACAAAAATTTTGTTTAAGTGATTAAATCTTCTAAAGAACAAGAGTATGATGTGCACAATTTATCTTTCGAGTGCTCATTTTATGTCCAGTTGGTTTCCCAAATGGCGCCCTTATGAGGGCAGCATCGATGCACGCCCAGTAGGTACCGCAGAGTATTTGCCACCCGCACAAACGGTCGTTTTGGGTGTACAACATGCTTTTGCCATGTTTGGCGCGACTGTACTGGCACCTTTTTTAATGGGCTTTGACCCTAACCTGGCCATTTTAATGTCAGGGATTTGTACCATCCTGTTCTTTCTGATTACCGGTGGCCGGGTTCCAAGTTATTTAGGTTCAAGCTTTGCCTTTATTGGGGTGGTCATCGCGGCAACCGGTTATGCCGGTGGTGGTGGACTCAACCCCAATATTGGCGTCGCAGCCGGCGGTATTATTGCCTGTGGTATCTTCTATGCCCTGATGGGTTTTCTGGTCATGGCGACCGGCACGCGCTGGATTGAAAAGCTGATGCCACCGGTGGTGACCGGTGCCGTAGTGATGATCATTGGTCTAAACCTGGCACCGGTGACGGTAAAAAGCGTGATGGGCAACACCTTTAATATGTGGATGTCTCTGGTTACCGTCATGTGTATGGGCTCAATTGCCGTCTTTACCAAGGGCCTGCTACAACGCCTGCTATTATTGGTGGGGCTGTTATTGGCCTATCTGATCTATTTCGTGCTCAGCAATATTATGGGTTATGGCACTGCGATCAATTTCCTGCCCATTCAGCAAGCCGCCTGGTTCGGGTTACCGACCTTCCACGCACCGACTTTTGAAGTCAATGCCATGTTGATCATTGCACCGATTGCACTGATTTTGGTGGCTGAAAATCTGGGACATATCAAAGCGGTAGGCGCGATGACCGGAGAGAATCTGGATCCGCATATTGGGAAGGCCTTTGTTGCAGATGGTGTTGCAACCACTCTGGCAGGCGGTGTGGGTGCCCCGGGCATGACCACCTACGGTGAAAATATTGGGGTCATGGCCGTAACACGGGTTTATTCGACCATCATTTTTGCAGTGGCTGGTGTCTTTGCGATCTTCCTGGGTTTATCACCCAAGTTTGGGGCGGTGATTCATACCATTCCCACCGCGATTCTGACCGGTGCTTCGATTGTGGTCTTTGGTTTGATTACCATTGCCGGTGCCAAAATCTGGATTGAAAATAAAGTCGATTTTTCGCAGAACAAGAACCTGATGGTGGCTGCGGTGACCATTATTTTAGGTACCGGTGATTTTGCCCTGACATTTGGCAGTTTTAATCTGGGTGGTATTGGTACGGCAACTTTTGCCGCATTAATCCTGAACTGGTTCTTTAGTCTGGCCGATAAAAAATAAAACTCGAAATAAAAGTATTGAGCAGCCGAATGGCTGCTTTTTTTATCTTTATATTTTTCAACTTTGCGATGAAAGAAATGAAAAGAAGCCCCGCAAGGCTTCTGTTAAAGCACAAGTCTGGTTAAGGGCGAAACTCTTTCAATTCACGTTGAATGAAATAATGAAACATTTCACGATACAGATGTTCAATAAATTCCTGATCGACGCCCTGCTGCTGCGCCAGTGCTCTGACATGTTCTACAATCTGTTCCATACGTTCCGGTGACTGTAAATCGGTTTCAGTTTTTTTAAAACGGGTGGTTTGATCAACATAAAATTGACGCGCAGCGATCAGCTCAACTAAAGCTGTATCAATGGCATCGATCTGTTGACGTGCATGTTCTAGTGATTCAGCTTTGATCTTTTCCATGTTTTTTCAATTCACTTTCAGTTTGATTATTACTCTTATACTTTTCTTCTAACACATTACTGAAAATACTTTCAATCATCCAGACCCGATATAAGCTATTAAATGTATAACTTTGATCATCGATGCGCAGTTCCAGTACCGGAAAGTTCGGCTGCGACTTCATTTCACAGAGCATATCATTGTCCTGCAACTTGGCCAGAATATCGTCCTGGCTCAGCTCGGCAATGTTGAGTTGCTGCTGCATACGCTGGAAATGCGGTGCATAGGACAAGTCTTGACCACGGGTCCAGACAGCTTGCAAGATCTGATACATGGCCTCAATGCGCTGTTCTTCAGGACAGCTATAAAATAACTGCGCCATGGGGGCAATCGCCGGCTCAGTCGGACGGCAGAACGGGGTAAATTCGACCTCAGTCCGTTTCGATAAACGCGTGGCCAGACTCCAGTCAAACTCATCCCGGCCACGGTAAGACAAAGGATAGACTTTCAGCTGGATATTATAATAATCCGCCAGTTCTTCTTTGATATAGGCCAGCAACAACCAGGAAATCGGATCTTCCAGCGCAATATATAAATCCAGTTCCGGGTCCATCGACTGGATCTCGTTCAGCTCTTCGGCATCACTGATCAGATGCTCACGCCATTCAATATGATTGATCAGGAAAATCGGATTGCCGGTGAGCAGTTTCTGCTGCTCCAGACGCCGAGTCAGACGTAATAGGTCATCCACCGCCTGATACTGGCGGCCCCCCAAATCAAAATAGCTGGCCAGAACCGGGGTCTGGTCAAAAATGCGTTCGGGAAAATCCTGTGGCTGATGATGGCGGCTGGCCATGGCATATAAGGTACGTAATTTTCCGGTCTGCTTTTGCCAGAGCATATGAAATACATCTTCCAGCAGATACAGGAAATCCTGCCCGCGTAGCGGGGTGCGCCGTAAAATCAGTTCCGCCTGTTGCAAGGCTTCAGCGCTTGGCAATTCTGGCGTGTCATGAAAACTGAAACGATGCTGTTTCGACAAGATCTTGGCATCATTAATCGTGTAATGCTGCCATTCCTCAAAAGACATCTGATTGGGGGGTTCTGCATGCGCACTGGAAATGACGACTTTCAGCGGCTTGAGCTGCGGACTTAAAATTTCTTCAAGCTGCGGTAACTGCTGTACCACCAGATAGCTGTACACATCATCCAGTCTTAAATGGATACTCAGCCCATCTTGAATAGATAACACCGTTTGACGGATTGGTTTCTGGTAAAACCAACTCGATCGGATTGGATCAAACCAACGGCGTAACAGGGACATGAGATCGGCCTCGACAAGAATGACAGTGCGCAGCTCGACAAAGCTAAATCTGCGCAGAATAATCTATTTTTAAGATCGCAGAGCCAAAGCCCTGCATGGTGTAAAAACTTATATCAAGTCATAAGCAAATGTTCAATGTTTAACAATGGATTAGAGCTCAAGATTCAGGTCAGTGACTGCCCCGGTTTCTGCACCTGAGGTCAGTTTGGCGAATTTGGCCAGAGCGCCGTGGGTATAGTTCGGTTTTGGTTTGATCCAGGCTGCTTGACGTGCTGCAATCTCCGGCTCATCCACATGCCAGGTCATTTCCCGGGTTTCCGCATTAATTGAAATCTGGTCGCCATTTTGTACCAGACCAATCGGGCCGCCATCATAAGCTTCGGGGGTGACATGACCAATCACAAAACCGTGACTGCCACCCGAGAAGCGTCCATCGGTAATCAGGGCAACTGAAGCGCCTAAGCCCTTCCCGATAATCGCAGAGGTCGGTTTCAGCATTTCTGGCATTCCTGGGCCACCTTTGGGACCAACGCCACGAATCACCACCACTTCACCCGGCTGGACTTCGCCATCCAGAATACCGCGCATGGCACCCTGCTCACCTTCAAACACGCGAGCTGGGCCAGCAAAATGCAGTCCTTCCTTACCGGTAATTTTGGCGACCGCGCCCTTCGGTGACAGATTGCCTTTTAGAATCACCAGATGCGAGTCTTTTTTCACGGGCGCATCAAAAGGCAGAATAATCTGCTGGCCTTCCGGATAGTCCTGCACATCGGCCAGATTTTCTGCCAGCGTCTTACCGGTGACCGTCAGACATGATCCATCCAGCATGCCGGCATCCAGCATGCGCTTCATCAGCGGTTGAATCCCGCCGATGGCAATCAGTTCAGACATTAAATACTTGCCAGATGGACGTACATCTGCCACCAACGGAATATCTTTACCAATCCGTACGAAATCATCCAGACTCAATTCAACCCCTGCGGTATGCGCCATGGCCAAAAGATGCAGCACGCCATTAGTCGAACCACCCAGCGCAATCAAGACTTTGATCGAATTTTCAAAAGCAGCCTTGGTCATGATGTCACGCGGCTTGATATCCAGTCGCAACAGGTTCATCACCGCTTCACCGGCCCGGGCACAGTCAATTTGTTTGTCATCCGACACCGCTTCCTGTGCAGAGGAACCCGGCAAGCTCATGCCGAGTGCTTCAATCGCAGAGGCCATCGAGTTAGCGGTATACATGCCGCCACAGGAACCCGGACCCGGCAAAGACACTTCTTCAATATGCTTGACCTGAATCGCGTTGATTTCACCTTTGGCATATTGACCGACTGCTTCAAATACCGAAATCATGTCGGTATGGCCTTCGCCCGGTTTAATGGTTCCGCCATAAATAAACAGCCCCGGACGGTTGAGGCGCGCCAGTCCCATAATGCAGCCCGGCATGTTTTTGTCACAGCCACCAATCGCGATGACTCCATCATAAGCCTGACAGCCGACCACGGTTTCAATCGAATCTGCGATCACTTCCCGTGACAGCAGGGAATATTTCATGCCTTCGGTGCCATTGGAAATGCCATCTGAAATGGTAATGGTATTAAAGATAATGCCCTTGCCACCCGCCGCACTCACGCCCTGCTCTACGGTTCTGGCCAGACCATCAATATGCATATTACAAGGCGTGACATTGGCCCAGGTCGAAGCAATGCCGATAAATGGCCGGTTAAAATCGGCATCCTGAAAACCGGTGGCACGCATCATGGAACGCGCCGGTGCATTTTCAATACCTTCATAGACAGGGGCTGAATGCTCACGAATATTATCTTTACTCATTATTTTATTCCTTGGCGATGACCAATTTTAAACATGGGTCTTTGGCAATTTATTTTAAGATCATTGTATAGAAAGCATTCAGCATGTAAAAGAAATTACCCTACAGAAAAACATTTTGATGAATTTTAAAAAAAATTTCATCACATGACCAAGCGACATGGATGTCGCTGTTTCGCTGCTCTACAGGGAAGTAGAGTTAGCAGAACGAGAGCGTTTTGTTACTTTTGCGCCGTCAAAAGTAAGATTCTGCCTGCACAAAGATCATTAGAACTTTTAAAGTTATTAAAGCTTTGATTTTAAGTGGATCTTCGATTTTTTACCATACAGCCTCAAATTACCTGAGTAATTTTTAATGTTATCTCGTAGGCACTTTTACTTTTGCCGGGCCAAAATGAGAATCTCAAAATATATTTTGAGTTCGCAAGAAAAGCCCCTTATTTGCCCGATATGGCATCCCTGCCATACGGGCAAACGTGCGACTTCCTGTCGCACTCCACTGGGCAAAATTTGGAAAGTCTAAAAATAGTTTCTTGTATAAAAAAAGCACCTCATCTAGAGGTGCTTTTCTGTACTATAAGATTACAGCTTAGATATCACGTACCGCACCTTTCGCCGCACTTGTGGTATGCATTGCATAGGCTTTCAATGCTTTTGAAATTTTACGCGGACGCTCTTCAGCGGGTTTCCAGCCTTTGGCTTCTTGCGCTGCACGACGTTCAGCCATCACCGAATCTTCAACTGCTAAATGAATGCTACGATTTGGTATATCAATTTCGATACGGTCGCCATCTTCAACCAAACCAATCGCACCGCCTTCAGCTGCTTCTGGAGAAACGTGACCAATGGAAAGACCTGATGAGCCGCCCGAGAAACGACCATCTGTAACAAGCGCACAGTCTTTACCCAAACCTTTCGATTTTAAGTAACTGGTTGGATACAGCATTTCTTGCATACCCGGCCCACCACGTGGACCTTCGTAACGGATCACCACCACATCACCTGCCGTGATTTTGCCACCTAAAATCGCGTCTACAGCAGAATCCTGGCTCTCAAAGACACGTGCTGTGCCATTGAATTTTAAGATGGAGTCGTCCACGCCTGCTGTTTTGACGATACAACCATCCAGTGCAATGTTGCCGTAAAGCACTGCCAAACCGCCGTCTTGCGAGAAGGCATGTTCAACATTACGTATTACACCATTTTCACGGTCGCCATCTAGACGGGTGTAATAACGATCTTGTGAGAATGCAGTTTGGGTTGGTACACCGCCCGGTGCCGATTTGAAGAAGTTATATACCTCTTCATCTTCAGTACGGATGATGTCCCATTTGTCTAAAGCATCTTTCAACGTTGCTTCATGTACGGTCGGTACAGACGTATCCAGTAAGCCACCACGGTCTAGTTCACCGAGGATCGACATAATGCCGCCGGCACGGTGAATATCTTCCATGTGGACGTTTTTAACCGCAGGTGCCACTTTACACAGTACAGGCACTTTACGAGATAAACGGTCGATATCGTCCATGGTGAAGTCTACTTCTGCTTCGTGAGCAGCTGCCAACAAGTGAAGAACGGTGTTGGTTGAACCACCCATCGCGATATCTAAAGTCATGGCATTTTCATACGATGCTTTGGTTGCAACATTACGCGGCAATACGCTGTAATCATTTTGCTCATAATGACGCTTGGTGATTTCCACAATCAACTGACCTGCACGCTCGAATAATTTTTTACGGTTGGCATGGGTTGCCAGCGTAGAGCCATTGCCCGGTAAAGATAAACCAAGCGCTTCGGTTAAGCAGTTCATGGAGTTGGCCGTGAACATTCCTGAACACGAACCACAGGTTGGACATGCAGAACGTTCATAGGCTTTGACTTCTTCGTCAGTATAGTTGTCATCAGCAGCCACGATCATCGCATCAACAAGGTCAATCGCCTGTTCATTACCACGGATTTGGACTTTACCTGCTTCCATCGGGCCACCAGAGACAAATACCACCGGAATGTTCAGGCGCATCGCAGCCATCAACATGCCCGGGGTGATTTTGTCACAGTTTGAAATACACACCATCGCATCTGCACAGTGTGCATTAACCATGTATTCAACCGAGTCAGCAATCAGGTCACGTGAAGGCAATGAGTACAGCATGCCGTCATGACCCATCGCGATGCCATCATCGACTGCAATGGTATTGAATTCTTTTGCCACACCGCCTGACGCTTCAATTTGACGTGCCACCAGCTGCCCCAGGTCTTTGAGATGCACATGACCCGGTACAAACTGGGTGAACGAGTTCACCACCGCAATAATCGGCTTACCGAAATCTTCATCTTTCATTCCGGTAGCACGCCATAAACCGCGTGCGCCAGCCATATTTCTTCCGTGTGTCGATGTTTTTGAACGATAGTCAGGCATTTTATATTTCCAACAAAGTTTGAGCTTGAAATGAACCGGACAGATCCACTCTGGCTAAATCATACTGACAATGAGTAAATCAGTTGAATTTTACACCTATCATACTACAAGCCCTTGTTTTACAAGATGACCCTTTGGTTGTAGATGCAGGCAAAAATGTCTATAGAGAGGTCGTAATGATCTGACGATAAAAATTTCTTGATGAAATCTACTATACCGTCATCATCATCAGGACAATACAAAACTTTCATGAATAATTTTTACAATTTGCATGAGTTTTTTTTATATAAAAATTCCACTGAAATTCAAGCACTCACCGGTCTTATCCAATAAGTTTTTGCAACGATTAGGCTGAAATTTGGCTTTTGGCTTATAATACGCTTTAAGTTTATTTGGAATTTCATGTGTGAAGATCATATTTGCAGGCACACCAGAATTTGCAGCGACTGCATTGGCTGCGCTGCTCAAAACCGAGCATGAAATTGTGGCGGTGTATACCCAGCCTGACCGCAAGGCCGGACGCGGACAAAAACTCACGGCATCTGCGGTCAAGCAGTTGGCGCTTGAATACAATATTCCGGTTTATCAGCCTTTGCATTTTAAGTCATCGACTGAAGAAGGTCTGGCAGCGCAAGCAGAACTCAAAGCCTTAAATGCAGATGTGATGGTGGTGGCAGCCTATGGCCTGATCCTGCCACAAGTGGTTCTGGATACACCAAAATATGGTTGCCTGAATATTCATGGTTCCCTGTTGCCACGCTGGCGCGGTGCGGCGCCGATTCAGCGCGCGATTGCCACTGGCGATGCCGAGACCGGTGTGACCATTATGAAAATGGCGGCTGGTCTGGATACCGGGGACATGATGTACAAAACCATCTGTCCAATTACCGCCGAAGATACCTCTGCCAGCCTGCATGACAAACTGGCGCTACAGGGCGCTGAAGCGACGCTAAAGGTTTTAGAATCGGAACAGACCTTGCAGCACTATTTAGCACAGCGTGAAGTGCAAGATGACAGCCTGACGGTCTATGCACATAAACTGTCTAAAGCAGAAGCGCAAATTGACTGGACACAAGCTGCGGCAGAGATTGACCGTAATATCCGTGCTTTTAATCCTTGGCCGGTAGCCTTTACCCCGCTGGATGACACAAACAATTTACGCATCTGGAACTCATCACTTTCTACGCACAACGCAAGTAATGCTTTGCCTGGCGAAGTGATTGCCCTGGATAAAGACGGCGTACATGTGATGTGTGGTGATCAGAACGCCATTTGCATCACCAATCTGCAATGGCCAGGTGGCAAAGCCCTGAATGCTGTTCAAATTAATCAAACTCAAAAACTATCGGTAGGATATAAATTCGCATGAGCCAAATTCAATCATCAGCTAAAAACTTGAATTTGCGCGCGCAAGTTGTAAAAACGCTATTGGCTGTACAAAACGGCCAATCACTTGCTTCTGTACTCAACCAACATATCAATATTGTGTCTGAACGTGACCGTGGCTTGTATCACGAGTTAACTTTGGGCTGTTTACGTCAGTGGCATGGCCTGAAAGCCATTACCCTGCCACTGTTAACCAAACCTCTCGATAATCAGGCCTTGGAAAGCTGCTTATATTTAGGTTTATACCAGATTCTATGTACCCGTATTCCGGCGCATGCTGCGATTTCAGAAACGGTGACAGCAGCCAAACAGCTGGGATTCGAACCTTTAAGTGGTCTGGTCAATGCGGTGCTGCGTCGTGTTTCACGTGAAACAGAAGAATTTGATCTGGCTTTAAATCAGGCGCATGGCCTGCCAAGCTGGTTATTTAAGCGTTTAAAGAAAGACTGGCCGGAACAGCTGGCTGAACTGTCGCATGAGTTAAAACAGATTGCGCCGTTGACCTTGCGTGTCAATGTCAATCAGGTCAGCCGTGATGAATATCTGGAAATTCTGGAAGAAGAAGGTTATGAAGCACGCGCCTGTACCCTGTCTGAAGTCGGCATTGTGCTGGAACAAAACGTGCATATTCCGAACCTGCCAGGCTATGAAGCCGGCGGTTTCTCGGTTCAGGATGAACACGCACAGCTTTGCGCAACTTTAGTGCCTGATCTTGAAGGCAAGGTCGTGGTCGATGCCTGCGCTGCGCCGGGTGGGAAAACTGCGCATATTCTGGAAAAATACAGCCCGAAAAAGCTGTATGCAATTGATCAGGACGCCAAACGTTTAGTGCGTGTGGCAGAAAATCTGGAACGCCTACTGTTAACAGAATATGCCGAAGTTGAAATTATTGCAGCCGATGCCATCAACTGGACAGCGCCTGAACCAGTCGACTGTATCGTACTGGATGCGCCATGTTCTGCGATTGGTGTGATTCGTCGTCATCCGGATATTCGCTTGCTGCGTCATTCCACAGATATTCCGCAAACCGTCGCGCTGCAAAAGCAGATTCTGGAAAATATGTGGCAGCAGTTAAAAGTCGGCGGCACCTTGCTCTACATTACCTGTTCGATTCTGAAAGCGGAAAATGAACAGCAGATGGTCGAGTTTTTTGCCCAGCATGCCGATGCCAAGGAAATCAAGATCGAAGCCGATTGGGGCATCGAACAGATACATGGTCGTCAGTTGTTGCCGAAAGCAGATCAAGGCGATGGCTTCTTCTATTGTCGTATTGAAAAGATCGCATAAATCATCATTTTTAAAGTCGGAAAAGGTAGCTTCGGCTGCCTTTTTTATTGCATGCTTTATTGCATGGCCGACTTGTAACAGGACTTACTGAATAAACTTAAAGATCACCAGACTGGTTGCCAGTGCAGCCATGCCACTCACCAGTCCATAGACGGTTTCATGTCCTTCGGCATAACGTTTTGCCGTCGGCAATAACTCATCCAGTGCCAGATAGACCATCACCCCGCCAATCAGGCCAAACACCAGACCATATACCGTATCGCTCATATAAGGCGCCAGAATAAAATAGCCCAAGGCAGCACCCAAAGGTTCAGCCAGTCCCGACACCAGACTGGCCCAGAGCGCATAATCTTTGCGTCCGGTCGCCATATACACTGGCAAGGCAATTGCCACACCTTCCGGGATATTATGAATCGCAATTGCCACCGCCAAAGGCGCACCCAAGGCAGGACTTTCCAGCGTGGCAAAAAAGGTCGCCAGACCTTCTGGCAGGTTATGTGCGCTAATGGCGAATAAAGTCAGCATGCCGGTACGCAATAGTTGCGGTGAACTGACGCCCTCACTGGCATGCGTTTCAACAGTTTCATGCGGATTTGGCACAAAATGATCCAGCAATAACACCAGAATCACGCCCAACAAAAATGCAAAGGTGCCAAAGGCAAAACCGGTTTTTTCATCAAAAGCCAGACTAAAGGAGGCAATCGATTTATTCAGAATTTCGGTTAAAGAAACATAGATCATGGCGCCCGCGGCAAAGGCCAGACCAAAGGCCAGCAGACGGAAATTGGGTTTTTTTAAGAAGAGTATCAGTCCTCCACCCACTACGGTGGCAAGCCCAGCGAACAAGGTCACGGCAAAGGCTGTATAGACTTGTCCATCTGAAACGGAAATCATGCCAAATCGTCAGCCATTAAAAAAGTCATTATCACCATAGATGATAATGACTTTCGTTTACAGTAAAACAGTAGGTTTATGTGAAGATTTTTAGTCTTCTGGTTCTTCCGGATTTTTTGCCAGATGAATCACGGACAGTACCAGACCACCCCACAATAAAACGATAGAGATGATCATCATCACCAGTGCAGATGTATTCATAGTCGCTCTCCTAGCTATGACGGTCTTTGACCAGACTAAACAGAATGGCGCCCAGAATAAAGAATGCCATGACACCTCCACCCACCATCCACAGGGTGCTGGCAGCATAGCCACCATAACCTTCTGCCATGATCGATTTCAGGGTCAGACCCAATGCCATTAATAAGGACAACGGCGTGATGACGGTCAGCATGAAGTTCCAGCTGCGACCAAGTTTCACGCTGGCAAACTGATTCACATGGCCTTCCAGCTGCTTCATCAATGGACGACGGAACCACGACAACAGAATAATGGAGATCAAACCACCACCGACAATACCGATATTATTGGCAAAGTAGTCAATAATGTCGACAAAGGTAATCGCACTATGGGTCGAGAACATCAAGGTAGAAATCACCGCTGAACCACCGGCAATAATCGTGACTGACTTGTTCTTCGACCAGCCCAGTTTGTCCTGGAATGCGGCAATCGGAACTTGCAGGATACTGACCATCGAGGTAATACCGGCAACGGTCAATGAAGCAAAGAACAGGAAGCCAAACAGGTCACCGCCTGCACCTAAACTGGAAATGATTTTCGGGAAAGCAATAAAGGCCAGACCAATACCGCCAGATACAACATCTTCAACATTTGCACCTGCGCTGAAGGCCATAAAACCAAGCGCTGCAAATACACCAATACCCGCCAGAATTTCAAAGGATGAGTTGGCCAGTGCCACCACGATCCCAGAACCGGTCAAGTTGGTTTTGCGTTTCAAATAAGAGGCATAGGTCAACATAATCCCAAAGCCCACCGACAGTGAGAAGAAGATATGACCAAATGCGGCCAGCCAGACTTTATAGTTGCTCATGGCCTCCCAGTTCGGCGTAAAGAAAGCATTTAAGCCGTCGACTGCACCCGGTAAGCGTACTGCCTGAATCACCAGAATAGAGAATAAAATTACCAGAAGTGGCATAAAGATTTTATTCGCCAGTTCCACTCCACGGCGTACCCCACCGTAAAGAATCAGCATCACCGCAGCCCAAACAACCACCAGACCAAAAAACAGGACAGGAACAAAACCTAAACTTAAACCTTCACCATTTTGCAGATAAGTGTTGAAAAAGAAGTCCTGGGTATCTGTGCCCCACTGCTGCCCAAAGGAATAGAACATATAACTGCCGGCCCAGGACAAGACGCTGGCATAATAAATCCCGATGATCAGGGTCACCATCACCTGCCACCACCCCAAGGATTCGGCATTCATGAGTTTTTTATAGGCCATGGGTGGTGCTTTACGGAACTTGTGTCCGACCGCATAGTCTAAAAACAATAAAGGCAAACCTGCTGCAAAAATCGCAATCAGGTAAGGGATCAGGAATGCCCCACCCCCATTTTCATAAGCCACATAAGGGAAACGCCAGATATTTCCCAAGCCAACGGCGGAACCAATGGCTGCAATAATGAATCCTGATCGTGCAGACCAATTCTCACGAGTTTCTGTCATAGAACACCTAAACTTTAAACCCCTTCAGATGCTGCTTGTTATGGTTATAGCGCAAGCAAATAAAGAAGCATTTCAATTATTTTGGGTGTTTGGATTAGAGCTGCACCTTTTGGGCGTCGAATTCTAATGTACAAACAGGTCAGCAGGTCTTACATCTTGCTTAAAGTCTGATCGAAAAGCTGACCTTGTAGATGGTTCAACAATACTGACTTTTTTAAATTTTTTCTGTAAATTCTGCTGAAAATATTCGTTATTTATAATCTATTCGAATTAAGCGTTCAATAATTCTGCGAAATAAGCCAGATTAAACAAGTTATATATTGACAAACTTTTTGGAATATATTTTTTCTTAAGTTTTACTACAGGGTCGCTGTTTTAAAAAATGTATTGCAAGACTCTAATCCAGCATCTGTTTTTAGATCATTATTGGACGATGAAACAGCTTATAGTAAGGCGCGTGACCAAGCTGTGATATGGGAAATCAAAGTCTCTCATGGAACTTTAACCTCTTTAAAAACCGGCTCAGATATCACAAGCAGATTTAAAAACCAGCCACCTGTGATATCGAAGCGATGAATATTCTGAACTTAGGCTTTAATCACCAGCATGCGCTCTTCCTGCATGTCGCGAATGGCTGACTGAATCCCTTCACGGCCCAGACCTGAATCTTTAACCCCGCCATAAGGCATGTTATCGACTCGGAAAGATGGAATATCATTGATGATGACACCGCCCACATGCAGATGATCCCAGGCATACAGCATCTTGTTCAGATTCTGGGTATAGACCCCAGCTTGCAAGCCAAAACGGCTACGATTGATACAGGCAATCCCCGCTTCAAAATCAGGATAAGGTTCAATCATCGCCACCGGACCAAAGACTTCATCACGGTAAATTTCCAGATTATGATCCACGTTTTCCAATAAAGTCGGTGCGAACATCACGCCATCCAGCTCACCACCTGCCAGAATTCTGGCATCCTTTTTCACGGCTTTTTCCAGCCATTTTTTCAGGCGTTTGGCTTCTGCTTCCTTGATCATCGGGCCGACCAAAGTTGTGCTCAGATTTGGATCGGTGGCTTTCAGATGTTTGAGTTTTGCAAGCAGTTTATCTCTGACTTCGGCATAAATATCCTGATGCACCAGAATGCGCTGTACACTGATACAGACCTGCCCGGCATGACCATAAGCACCGCCAACCAGACGGGTAATCAAGGCATCATTAATTTCGGTATCCGGCTCGATCATGACTGCGGCATTACCGCCCAGCTCCAGAACCACTTTTTTGCGGCCAGCTCGCGCTTTCATATCCCAACCCACCACATCGGAACCGGTAAAACTGAGTAATTTAAAACGGTCATCGGTGACCAGCACATCGGCCAGCTCGCGCGGACAGGGTAAAACTGAAAATGCGCCTTTCGGCAAATCGGTTTCCGCCAGAATCTCGGCAATTTTCAAGGCAGAAATCGGCGTCAGACTAGCGGGTTTCAACACGAAAGGACAACCGGCAGCAATTGCTGGTGCAATTTTGTGGGCGGTCAGATTTAAGGGGAAATTAAAAGGGCTGATTAAAGACACTGCGCCAATCGGCACCTTCTTAACCATACCCTGATACCCCGATGCTGCCGCGGTTACAGCCAAAGGCAGCATACGTCCCTGATCGATTTGAGTCACGGCATCTGCGGCAATTTGAAAGGTATTAATCAGACGCTCGACTTCGGCTTCTGCCGCTTTGCGCGGTTTACCGCCTTCTGCAATCAGAATTTCAGTCAGTTCTTCACGAATTTCATGAAAACGGCGCACACAATGCAGTAGAATTTTCTGTTTTTGAAAGGGTTCTAAAGCCGCCATCTCTGCCTCGGTGTCTAGGGCAGACTGGATGGCCTGCTCCAGGCTTTTGGCATCGGCCAAAGCGACACGTGCATAGAGTGCTTGCGTATATTTATGTTTAACCTCTAGCCATTCTCCGGTCTGAACCGCCTGACCAGCCACATAGAATGAATAGTCTTTACACTGTTGTACTGCTGTAGATCGCATTTTTTAGTCCTTCAAAATCCCAGGATATACATTTTTGAAATTCTCTATATCATGCACTTGCTGATAAATATTAAGAAGATGTTTTTAAGTAACCAGACACGCTCAATTTTAATAAAGCTTTAGGGACTCACTGTCATGCAGACAAAAATACTCGCCACATTATTCTTCAGTTTTGGATTAAGCACGCTCAGTCATGCAGATTTCATCGGGGCAAAAGCCGATCTCAGCTACTGGAATTTTAACGGTTATAGCGAAAATAGCAGTATGAAACATGATCTGGATCGACAAGGTACGGCGCAGCTGTCCGTGGCTTTTGAACATCCGATTCCGCTTTTACCGAATGCCAAAATCAAATATGTCAATCTGGACAGCAACAGCGAACAAAGCACTCCGATCAATGCCTCAGAAATCAAACTGAAGAATATTGACTATATTCTGTATTACGAATTGCTGGATACCGTGGTACATGCCGATGTAGGCGCAGGCTTAAGCAATCTGGAGGGTACGGTAAAAAACCTGAATAGTGCGGCTTTCACGCAATACGATCTGGATGAATACACTCCACTGCTCTATGCAACTGCAGGGGTTAAATTGCCATTTACCGGACTGAGTGCCAAAGCAGAAGCCGTTTACAGTCATGGCAGCGATAGTAAAAAGACCAATGTACAGGCTGAACTGCAATATGATTTTATTGATAATCTGCTGGTCGATGTCGGTGCCAAAATCGGTTATCGCATGATGACGGTAGATTTTCAACAGGATCAACGTCCAGATTTACAGCTGGAATTTAAAGGCCCATATATTGGCTTAGATGTACATTTTTGATGCCAAGAATTCAGCAGCTGGTCGTGCTCAATTTCTCTGCGTTCATGTAAGTCAAAGCGTACAACAATAAGCGCAATCTGCTGCTGGTACAAAATCTGCTTGTGTATTACTTTAGACACATAGAGAGCAGGATGCTCCGAAAACCTAAAAACAACAAGAATAAGCAAGCATCAGGACGTGAGGTACGACAGGAGTTATACCTAAATCACGAGATACGGAAAAAGCCCCAACAGGATGTTGGGGCTTTTTTTCTGCTATTTCTTTTTCTGTGCATTGCTTTATTTATCATTGCTTAACAGTTCCGAGTTAAAACTCCAACATTGTAAAAATCGGCTTGTTGTTAAGCTAAAAATCCTCACATTTTTTGGGAACAGCAATCATGGTAAAAAAGATCCTCTTTATTACATCCAATCAAGGTATTGAACATGATGAACTGACTGAGCCTTTAAATTTTTTAAAGTCCAAAGGTTTTGAAGTGATTCATGCTGCAGAAAAAAATGAAGATGTAGCCACTGTCAAAGGTGATACCAAAGCTGCTACCCAATATACGCCTGATACCAGTTTCGACCATGTCGACCTGAATGATTATGATCTGCTGGTGATTCCAGGCGGTACAGTCAACGCAGATACCTTAAGAATTAATCAGGATGCCCAGAAAATTATTCAGCACTTTGCCGACAATCACAAACCGATTGCGGCGATCTGTCATGGGCCATGGGCCTTAATTGATGCAGATCGAATTAAAGACAAGAATCTGACCTCGTATAAGAGCATCAAGCTGGATCTGGAAAATGCCGGCGGTAAATGGGTCGATGAAGAAGTGCATCGCTGTAATACCGGCGGCTGGGTACTGATTACTTCACGGAATCCGGATGATCTTCCGGCCTTTAATGAAGCCATTTTAAAAGAACTTGAAGGCGATGCTGCCTAAGTTCCTACCATAAAAAGAGAACCTCATGATTGAGGTTCTCTTTTTGCTTTAAACAGTTCCGATCAAGCTTTTTAGATAAGCCATCACTTCTTTATTGCCTGCCATTTCGGCCAGTTCTAGTGCAGTATTTGGACTGCGATGGGCAATATCCGCACCTTTGCTAACCAGAAGCTTGACTACGTCTAGATGATCATTTTCAGCAGCGGCCTGTAAAGCGCTGTAGCCTTCGTCATCGGCAGAGTTGACGTCCAGACCTTCTTGCAAGCCCTGCTCGACCTGTTCGATGTCGCCTAAAGATGCCCAGTACACTAGTTCAGGAAGATGTAGTTCATCATCATCTTCAGGGATTGGGGAGAATGAGTTAAGTTTCATAATTTTAAATCTATGCTGGGATGATTTTAATCAAGTTATACCAATTTTCTAATCTTTAGAATGGTAAATCTTCATCTAGATCAGAAATAATGTCTTTAAATACTTCATCAATTCCATATGCCTTTTCAGAAACTAGAGTGTAAAGCTCTGAAAAACTAGCATCAGCCTCTCTAGTACGAATATCAGATAATGCATATTTTATAGCATTTAAGTTTTGCCAATTCTGATTAGAGATAGAAACCACTTCTTCTAAACTTATATCATCTGGATAATAGAAAATAATATAATCGTCTTGCTCATTTTTAATTATTGACCACTTATATTTATCTTTATATATAAAAAAATATTCTGCTCCACTAGCGATAACCGATTTAATTTTATCTGGATTAACTATCATTGCATTGATAGCTTGTACAATTTTAGACATCTATTACTCCAAAGGTGATGCAACGGAATTTACCTGCATATTTCTCAATACTTCACGAATTTCACTGATAATTGAACGCTTTCGAGGTTCATCTAGATTTTTACTACTTGCTAACTTTTCAATTTTTGAAATTAGATCATTTGATGTTTTTACTATTTGCTCATTTCCTTTCATTTGACCTGCTATTTCATGAAGAATATTTCTTATTTCTTCTAACTCATCTGGATTTTTAGCTGAATACTCATTTAAACGTTCTATTTTTGATTTTAAATCTGTCAAAGTAAGTTGAAATGACCAATTCAAAAGTAAATTGAAAGCTGTCTTAATTTCATTTGATTTAGTGAAGAAAAGCCAAATAGCTATACCTGCAGCGGCTATCGCAAATACGTCAGACAGTATTGAAATTGCATTTTGTATGAATAACCATACGTTCATTCAACCCTCTTTGAATAAAAAATATACTTTTTAATCATACAAGCTTTTGAAAATTTAACAATTAAATTAAAAAAGCCCCCTTTCGGAGGCTTCTTATTTAAAAACTCAGCTTTAAGCTTTAGACACTGCTGGCTCAATTGCACCAATCTTTTCAGATTCATTGTCATGCATGATCAACGCAACCGCAATTGCAGTAATCAGAACCGGTAAACCGACTGCCATAAAGTTAAAGTAAGCAGGCAGGTTCATACCCAGTAAGCCACCGATCAGGATTGGCCCTACAATCGCACCCATACGACCAATCGCAGAAGACCAGCCAATACCTGTCGAACGTACCGCAAGTGGGTAGAACTGCGCAACATAGCTATATAGCAACATTTGCGAACCAATCGACGCTGCACCCGCCAAGAACACCAAGATATAAAGCAGGAACGAATTCGACTGGAAGCCCATCAGGCTCATCACAATCGCACCCATAATACCCAGGAACATCAGTACCGGTTTCAAGTGGAAACGATCCGCCAGAATACCACCACCCACAATACCCACAACCGCACCCACGTTCATCACCATCATGAACATCAGACTGTTGTCCATCGAGTAGCCCGCTGCCATCATCAACTTCGGTAACCAGCTGCTTAAAGCATACATGGTTAACAGACAAGTGAAGAACGCGACCCAGAACAATAAGGTATTGACCGCACGGCCACGACGGAACAAGCTCACCACGTTCGCTGCTTCAGGCACATTTTCCTGTGGCAGGGTAAGCGTTGTATTCTCGGTAACCGTTAGATTTGGTGCCAGACGACGTACGATTTGACGAGCTTCAGCCTGCTTGTTTTGCTTCACAATAAATGCCAGCGATTCTGGCAAAAATTTCCAGATCACTGGTAATAAAAATAATGGAATACCCGCGATAAAGAACATGATTTCCCAACCAAAACTTGGGGTAAACCATGAACCCAACAACGCAGCCATTACACCACCGACGGCATAACCACTAAACATGGTGGTTACCAAGGTACTGCGCATTTTTTGTGGCGCATATTCCGAAGTCAATGCCACCAGATTCGGCATGACACCACCAATACCCAGACCGGCAAGAAAACGTAAAATACCGAATTCGGTTGGATTTGAGGCAAAGCCACCCGCAAAAGTTAAACCACTGAATAATACAATACAGATCATGATCACTTTCTTACGACCGATCTTGTCCGCGAGGGAACCGAAGATCATCGCACCAAACATCATGCCAGCCAGTGCGGTACTTGCAAGCATGCCCGCTTGCACTGCACTTAAGCCCCAGTCTTGCATCAGTAAGGGTAAAACCACACCATTGATTGCTAAATCGTAGCCATCAAATAAGATAATGAGTAAACACCAAGCAACTACATTGAAGTGGAAAGGCGTGAATTTCGCATTATCGACTACAGAATTTACATCTATTTTTTCCGTTGTCATCGTTCTCATCTCCCATGAGTACTTGTCCATAACATCTTTGTTGAAGATTGAAGGCAATCTTCAATGTCAGGCAATATACGCAAGCGGGATTTAAGGCACAATAAGACTAATTGATATTCTGCTATGACAAATGTAATGCCATTTATTTGCGTGATATGTCACATTATTATTAAAAATTAAATTTTAAGCTATTAATAATAATGACTTTAATTTAAGCAGAATTTGTAGATTTTTTAGCTCAATCACTTTTTTTGAGTGGTTTTATTTCATACTAAAAATATAAAAAACCCCTTCAGACAAAGGGGCTTTTTTAACTGAATGAATCAATGAGGATCGTTTAAATTTTGGCTGCTTTTAATTGTTTCACCTGAACGCGACCGGGTTGTGGTTGACGAATCATTGAAATAGCGATGATGCCAATAATACCCGGCATGGCAACCGCGATGAAATTCCATTTATGTGGTAATTCCATACCCAGCAGCATACCAATCACAATTGGACCTACAATTGCACCTGTACGCCCAACAGCAGACGCCCAACCGATACCGGTAGAACGTACTGCAACAGGATAGTATTGAGCAACATAGCTATATAACAAGATACTGGTACCAATAGATGAAGCACCTGCCAAACTGACAAGTAAATAAATAACAGGTGTTGGAGAGTTAAAGCCTAAACCAACCAGAGACAGTACACCCACAGTTAACATACTAATAAGAACAGGTTTAAAGTCAAAACGGTCTGCCAGAATACCACCGCTAATGGTTCCGATCACGGCACCAATATTCAGTGCTAATAAGAACATTAAACTGCTGCCTAAAGAATATCCCGCAGCCATCATGAGTTTTGGCAGCCAACTTCCAAGTGCATAAAGCATGAGCAAGCACATAAAGAAAGCAATCCAGAATAAGAATGTTCCCATTGCACGATTTTCTGTAAATAACGCTTTTACTGATGCACTTTGTGTCTGATCGCCTGTCGCTAGAACCAGTTCAGTATCTGCTCGTACGTCTGCAGTTGGCTCAACTCGTTTTATAAAATGACGTGCCTCATTCATTTTTTGTTCTTTAACCAAGAAAGTTAGCGACTCAGGTAAGAACTTCCAAAACAATGGAACAAAAAGTAAGGGAATACCTGCAATGAAGAACATAATTTCCCAACCAAAACTTGGGGTAAACCATGTACCACATAATGCAGCCATAATCCCACCTACGGCATAACCACTAAACATGGTGGTTACAAGTGTACTTTTTAAACGTTTAGGCGCATATTCAGAGGTTAACGCAACCAGGTTAGGTAATACCCCGCCTATGCCCAAGCCGGCAATAAAACGTAAAATACCAAACTCTGTTGGAGTGGTGGTAAATCCACCCAAAAATGTAAAAGCACTAAATAAAGTGACACAAATTAAAATCACTTTTTTACGACCGATTTTGTCTGCAAGCATCCCAAACAGCATGGCACCAAACATCATGCCGGCTAGTGCTGTACTGGCAAGCATGCCTGCTTCAACAGCACTCATGCCCCACTCCTGCATCAGTAGAGGCAGAACGACACCGTTAATTGCTAAATCATACCCGTCAAATAGAACAATAAACAAACACCACAATACAATGCTTAAGTGAAATTTATTGAATTTTGCCTGATCAATCACATCATTCACACTAACCGTATTTGCTGCCATTTTCGTGTTTTCTACCATTTTTACTCACCTCCTGTGAGTTATTATTCGTTGTTTTCAGCACGACACATGCCACTAACTCTTATTTATTATTTTTAATGATTCTTATCGCCATGTTCGTGCAACAACTTAGTTCAACACAGCTAATTTTCAGGCAATATGCGACTAAAGTCTTAAGCTTTGCTCAAAATTCTAAACCCATGCGTCCAGTTTTTAATGATTTCTTAACAATTCAAGCTACTTCTTCGATATAAAAATCCCTGAGTTCTCAGACTCAGGGAACGTTTTAAAATTGAGAAAAAACTGAAATTAATATAATGCTTGAGCTAATCGGATTTGAATAATTTCATTATCATCTGCCAGATTTCGATTACGACCACTTGAACCGGGAAAGTTATTGTCATTAAAGACGGTAATTAAATCAGGCCCTTCAATAATAATGTCTTCAATGGTCTGAAATGGAAAACCAAAGCGCTGACCGGTGGCAAGATCTCCCGGACGTACCGGACCATAAAGTAAATCTGGATTGGCCAGATCCATTAAATTAACCAGTTCTTCACGTGCGACAGACTCACCGGACTGATTCAATCTGACCTTGATTAATTTTTTATAGCCGCCCAGATTATTTTCACTGTCATCACGTTCAATAATCACACCTTCTTTGGCACTAAATAACTGAAAATCACCAATTGCAGAGGCTTTCGAAGCCAACTCAAAATAATAGAAATTTCTAGTATAAACTTTCTTTTCCAGATCAAATTCTGAAATGATTAGTTGTGGCGTCGTGGCATTTAATAAAGGTTTTTCAAGTAAAGGATATAAATAGCGACCATTGGGGGAAATTGCCATACCTTCAAAGCCCCCACTCCGCTGTACCAAAGGTTCAATATAACCGGTAGTCCCCTTGTTTAGCTGATTTTGTGGAGATCTGAGTTCAGTTCCAGCTTCTAATGGATGCGCTAAAGCAATCGGCGGACTTTTTAATATTCCATCTGCACTAAAATGTAATAAATAAGGGCCAAATTCATCTCCAATCCAGATATCGCCATTGGGCGCACGCTGCATAGATTCCGGATCAAAGTCAGCACCTGTCAATAAACGCTCTTGAGTATTCTGATGGACAATTTCAAAAGGAATCAGTTTGTTCGGATCACGAAGCTGAATATAAGATAAATGTTTGACAGTTGCTGTACCGCCCGCCTTGGTTCTGAAGTCGCTAGAAAGATGATGCAAACGCAATAAATAATCAGAAGAATTATCTTGCGAGCCAAAGCCATTATCCGACATCACCAGATAAGTTCCATCCGGCTGCTTTAATGCAGCAGAAAAACCCTGTACAGGCTGGCCTGAAAATGGAGGAAAAATACCATTTGCCCCACGTACATCTCGTCCTGAATCAAGGCCTTCTGCATAGGTCTCTACATCCAGTTTGGCAAAAGACACCAAAGTTGGTTCAGTTACGCTTTCGATGGGCTGAAGGGCTTTATCATCGGATTCATTGCATGCCGTCAGAGCGAATACAGAGACCGCCAGCAAACTTAAAGAAATTTTTCTCATACGTCTATTCATCTTTTTATAAAGTCGACGTCTTATTTAATACAGTGTGAATGACAGGACAGTTGCGATGAGATGAAGTTTTAAGGACAGTTTTATCTTAATAATTATAAACCCCACACACAAAAAAACACCCCCCTGCTTATGCAGGGG